>JBBIST010000101.1:0-10486 GCA_037441125.1 Burkholderiales bacterium | reverse complement strand
CGTGTACATGGTCGGCACCACGTACAGCGTCAGCACGGTGCCGAAGCTCAGGCCGCCGACAATCACCCAGCCGATCTGCATCCGGCTCTCGGCGCCGGCGCCTTCGGCCAGCGCCAGCGGCGTGGCGCCGAGCACCATGGCGCCGGTGGTCATCAGGATCGGCCGCAGGCGCAGCACGCTGGCGTGGCGCACCGCGTCGTACAGCGCCTCGCCGCGGCCGCGCAACTGGTTGGCGAACTCGACGATCAGGATCCCGTGCTTGGTGATCAGGCCCACGAGCGTGATCAGGCCGATCTGGCTGAAGATGTTCATCGTCCCGCCGGCCCACCACAGGGCGAGCAGGGCGCCGGTTAGCGACAGCGGCACCGACAGCATGATCACGAACGGATCGGCAAAGCTTTCGAACTGCGCCGCCAGCACCAGGTAGATGAACACCAGCGCCAGCACGAACACCAGGTAGATGCTGCCGCGCGCGTCGCGGAACTCGCGGCTCTGGCCGTTCAGGTCGGTGAGCGCCTCGGACGGCAGCACGCGCGCGGCGACGTCGTCGAGCACTTCCAGCGCCTGGCCGAGCGAGTAGCCGGGCGCCACCTGGCCGCTGACCGTCACCGCGCGCAGCCTTTGGAAGTGGTTGAGCGACTGCGGCGCCACGCCCTCGCGGACGTCGACCACGTTGGCAAGCTGCACCATCGTGCCGTCGCGCGCGCGCACGTAGATGTCGCTGATGTCGTTCGGCTGGCTGCGGTCGCGCGCCGCCACCTGCACGATCACGTCGTACTGCTCGCCGTCGCGCTTGAAGCGCGTCACCTGCCGGCCGCCGAGCATCGTTTGCAGCGTGCGGCCGACGGTCTCGACCGAGACGCCGAGATCGGCGAGCTTGTCGCGGTTGACCTCGACCCGCAGCTCGGGCGAGTTCAGGCGCAGGTCCGACTGCAGGTTCTGTACGCCCGGGAACTTGGCCGCCTCGGCGATGAACTGCTGCACGATCCGGTCCAGTTCGGCATAGGGCACCTGCGCCATGATCACGTACTCGATCGGCAGCGCCCGCGGCGACAGTCCGAGCGAGGGCGGATTGACGGCGAAGGCGATCACCCCCGGCAACTGCGCAAAGCGGGCGTTGAGCTCGCGCGCGATGTCCTGCTGCTTGCGCTCGCGTTCCTCCCAGGGCTTCAGGCGCAGGATCGCGTTGCCGTCGGCCACGGTCGGAAATCCGGCGATCGCGTTGTACGCGCTCGCCTCGCCGATGGTCGCGTAGTAGCTCTCGATCGCGCGCAGGCTCTCCGACGTGTAGTCGGCGGTCGACCCCTGCGGCGCCTGCACGCGGCCGAAGATCACGCCGCGGTCCTCAAGCGGCGCCAGCTCGGAGCGGATCTGCGAAAACAGGCCGGCGCCGGCGGCGAACACCAGCACCCAGCCGCCGAGCACCAGCCAGCGCCGCTGCAGCACCCAGGCGAGCGAACGCGCGTAACCCTGGGTCAGGCCGTCGAGCAAACGGTCGATCGCGCGGTAGGCGGCGCCGTGCTTGCTCTCGTGGCGCAGCAGCTTGCTGCACATCATCGGCGACAAGGTGAGCGCGACGAATCCCGACACCAGCACCGCGCCGGCCAGGGCGAGCGCGAACTCGACGAACAGGCGCCCGGTGCGGCCGGTGGCGAAGGCGAGCGGCGCGAACACCGCGACCAGCGTGAGCGTCATCGCGATCACCGCGAAGCCGATCTCGCGCGTGCCCTTGATCGCCGCCTGCACCCGGTCCATGCCGGCTTCGATGTTGCGGTAGATGTTCTCCAGGACGACGATCGCGTCGTCGACCACGAGGCCGATCGCCAGCACCATTGCCAGCAAGGTGAGCGTGTTGATCGTGAAACCGAACGCGTACATCAGGGCAAACGCGCCGATCAGCGACACCGGGATCGTCACCAGCGGGATCAGGGTCGCGCGCAGGTTGCGCAGGAAGAAGAAAATCACCAGCACCACCAGGATCACCGCCTCGGCCACGGTCTTGAACACCGAGTCGATCGAGCGGTCGATGAACACCGAGGTGTCGTAGGAGATCGAGATCTTCATCCCCGGCGGCAGGGTCTCGTTGATGCGCGCCACCTCGGCGCGCACCGCCGCCGACAGCTCGAGCGGGTTGCCGGTAGCCTGCTTGACCACGCCCATGTTGATCGACGGCTCGCCGTTGAAGCGCGAGATCACGCGTTCGCTCTGGGCGCCGATGCGCACGCTGGCGACGTCGCGCAGGCGCACCGGATAGCCGGCGACATGGGCGACGATCGCGTTTTCGAACTGCGCCACCGTCTGCAGGTCGGTGGCGGCGACGATGTTGAACTCGCGCGTGTGCGACTCGATGCGCCCCGAGGGCAGCTCGACGTTTTGCCGGCGCAGCGCCTCCTCGACCTCCTGCACCGTCAGCCGGTAGCCGGCCAGCCGGTCGCGATCGATGTCGATGCGCATCGACACGCGCCGCTCGCCGAAGATCCACACATCGGCCGCACCGGGCAGCACCGACAGGCGCGGGCGCACGTAGCGCGCCAGATAGTCGGAGACCTCGATCGGCGTGCGCGCGCCCTGCGACACCGCCATCCAGATCACCGGAAAGGCGTCGGCCTCGACCTTGGCCACCACCGGCTCGTCGACGCCCTCGGGCAGACGCGCGCGCACGCGCGCCACCTTGTCGCGCACGTCGGCGGCGGCCGAATCGGGATCGCGCGCCAGCCGGAAGCGCACGTTGATGCTGCTGGTCTCGGCGCGCGAAAACGAGGTCATCAGCTCGACGCCCTCGATGCCGGCGAGCGAGTCCTCGATCGTCTTCGTGATCTGCGACTCGACCACCTCGGCGGATGCGCCGGGGAAGCTGGTCTGGACGCTGATCACCGGCTCGTCGATGCGCGGGTACTCGCGCACGTCCAGGCGCGAGTAGGAGACCGCGCCGACGACCACCACCAGCAGCGACAGCACGGTGGCGAGCACCGGGCGGCGGATGCAGACCTCGAACAGGCTCATTGGACAACCCTCCGCGCTGCGCGCTGCGGGATGAGCGCTACGGAGCGGCCGTGCGCGCTCATGGGACGACCTCCGGCCGCACGTTCCCGGCCTACTTGACGCTGCCGCCGTCGGTCTGGCTCTGGGCGGTGGGCGCCTGCGGCCCGGCGCCTGCCGCCTCGGACAGCACCCGCACCGGCTGGCCGTCGCGCTGCACGCGCATGCCGGCGGTGATGATGCGATCGCCGGCACGCAGGTCGCCGATCAGTTCCACCAGGCCTTCGCGCCGCACGCCGAGCGTCACCGGCACGCGCTGCGCGCGGCCGTCGACGACGCGGAAGACGAAGAACTGCTCGCCCTGCGGCACCACCGCCGCCTCGGGCGCGAGCAGCGCCTCGGCGCGGTCGCCGGCGATCACGCGCACGCGCACGAACATGCCCGGACGCAGGCTGCCGCGCGGGTTCGGCAACTCGGCGCGCACTTCGAGCGAACGGCCGCCGGCGTCGATGCGCGGATTGATTGCGTCGACCCGGCCGCGGTGCACGGCGCCCGGCACGGCGTCGGCCGTCACTTCGATCGGCTGCCCGACCCGCAGGCGCGCAAACAGCCTCTCGGGCAGGCGGAAGTCGACCTTGAGCCGGCTCACGTCTTCGAGATTGACCAGATCGGTGCCGTCCTTGACGACGTCGCCGATGCTGACCGCGCGCAGGCCGACCACGCCATCGAAGGGCGCGACGATGCGCATCCGATCCAGGCGCGCCTGCGCCAGTTGCAGGCGCGCGGCAAGCACGGTCACGTTCGACTCGGCGCTTTCCTGCGCGCTCGAACTGACGAAGTTCTGGCGCGCCAGATCGGCGGTGCGGCGCAGGTTGGCCTGCGCCAGCTCCAGTTCGGCACGCACCTGCGCCGCCTCGGCTTCGAGCAGCGCCGCGTCGAGGCCGATCAGCAACTGGCCTTTGCGCACGTGCTGGCCGTCGCGAAAGCCGATGCTGGCCACGCGCCCGGTGACCTCGGGTCGCAGGATCACGCTCTGGTGCGCGCGCAGGGTGCCGACCGCGTTCAGTTCCTCGACCACGCGCTGCGGCGCGAGCTCCACCACTTCGACCGGCGCCGGTGCCGCGCCCTTGGCCGCCTTGGCGTCGGACTTGACCTCGCTCTTGGCGGTCGCGGCGCCTTTCTGATCGCTGGTCGGATTCGAGGCCGGGCGCTGCAGCAGGTAGGCGGCAACGACGGCGGCAGCGAGGCCGACGATCGCCACCCAGGTGACGGTTCGCTTGGACTTCATAGGGTTATCGCGGGGTGGCGCGCACTCTAGCACCGGGCGCACCTGCGCTGCTGCCGCGCAGCTCGCGCGTGACGGCTTCAGCCGCTTGCGCAGCGACCAGCGAGCGCGAGCTCGACACCGCGGTTGGCGAGCGCATCGGCGCGCTCGTTGCCGTCGATACCGGCGTGCCCCTTGACCCAGCGCCAGTCGACGTCGTGTTGCGCTTCGAGCTCGACCAGCCGCCGCCACAGGTCGGCGTTTTTCACCGGCTTGTTGTCCGCGGTGCGCCAGCCGCGCCGCTGCCAGTTGGCGATCCACTGCGTGATGCCGAGCTGCACGTACTGGCTGTCGGTGTGCAGCAGCACGCGCGAGCGCCGCTTCAGCGCCGCCAATGCCTCGATCACCGCGGTCAATTCCATGCGGTTGTTGGTGGTCTGCGCGGCGCCGCCGTAGAGCTCCTTCTCGTGCGCGCCGGCGCGCAGCCACGCGCCCCATCCGCCCGGACCCGGATTGCCCTTACAGGCACCGTCGGTCCAGATCTCGACCGTCTCTTCGGTCGTGCCCCGCGGCCGCGTCTCGGCACCGGCAGCCGGCTGCGGCGCCAGCGTCACGCGCCTGGCGTGCCTCATCGGATCGACCGCCGTGCGCAACGGCATGGCGTCAGCCCCCTCATCGCGGCCGCGCCTCGGCGGCCGACAGATGCTCGCCGAGCCCATCAAGGTGCTCGTTGGCGGCCTCGGCGGCGACGATGCGCGCGCTGATCGCCGCAGCCGTCTCCTCGACCTGGAGTCGGCCCACGCGCGAGGCCGCCGGCACCAGCACCGGCCGCAGCACCTCGGCGCGCCGGCGCACCGCGCCCACCAGACGCATGCCGCGCACGCGCTTGACCGCGGTCACCAGGTAGATCGATCCGAGCACCGGCCACCAGCGGTCGCCGGCCTTGTCCATGAACTGCCAGCGCTGCAACCAGCGCTCGGAACGGACCCAGGGCAGGTAACAGCCGCAGCGGCCGCGCTGGGTCTCGAACGACAGCAGCTTGAGCCAGTCCTTGATCCGCGCCAGAGAGATGAACTGCCCCTCGGACGGCAGATACGGCGAAAGACCGAGCCGGGTCAGAACCTGGCGCAGCCCCCAGAGGCTGAAGGGATTGAAGCCGGTGATCACCACGTGGCCCTCGGGCACCAGCACGCGCTCGACCTCGCGCAACACCTGGTGCGGCTCGCTGGCGAACTCCAGGATGTGCGGCATCACCAGCAGATCGATCGACTGGCTGGCGAAGGGCAGCTCCTCGAAGCGGCTCAGCACCGCGACCGGGCGCGCGCCGTCGAGGCGGTCCGACGCGCACAGTCGCAGCGGCATGCGGTTCTCGCGCAGCGCGTCGAGCTCGGGCAGCCCCAGTTGCAGACCGTGATAGCCGAAGATGTCGACCACCGTGCGGTCGAGCTGGCGCTGCTCCCAGTCGAGCACGTAGCGACCCGCGGGCGTGCGCAGGAATTCCGACAGGCGCACGATCGGTTGCGCCGCAGACGTCGGACCCGGGCCGGCGCCCGGGAACATCGGGGTGGTCTCCATTTCGCTTCGACCCTCGCCGCCGCTGCGGCCTTCGTGCGATCCTGTGCGCGATCTGTACTGACCCATGCGCCGCCGCGGGCCGGAATCGTCGCCGACCCGCAGCGCTCCACCGATCCTCGCCGCCCGCCGCATGCCCGACTCCGCCCGCGTCACGATCGAGCCGATCCCGGCCTTCGACGACAACTACATCTGGCTGCTCGCGCGTGGCCGGCGTGCCGCGCTCGTCGATCCAGGCTCGGCGGCGGCGGCGCAGGCGGTGCTCGACGCGCGCGGCCTGATCCTGGAGGCGATTCTAGTCACTCACCATCACGGCGATCACACCGGCGGCGTCGAAGAACTGGCGGCCGCCGGCGGCGCACGCGTATACGCGCCGGCGCGCGAGGCAATCGCCGAGGGCGCCTGGCCAGTGCGCGGCGGCGACCGCGTGCAGATGCTCGACCTGACGCTGCACGTGATCGACGTGCCCGGCCACACCGCCGGCCACGTCGCCTACCACGCACCCGAGCTCGAGGCGCTGTTTTGCGGCGACACGCTGTTCGCCGGCGGCTGCGGCCGGCTGTTCGAGGGCACGGCCGAGCAGATGCTCGCCTCGTTGCGCACGCTGGCGGCGCTGCCCGGCGGCACGCGCGTCTATTGCGCGCACGAATACACGCTCGCCAATTTGCGCTTCGCACTCGAGGCCGACCCCGACAACGACGCCCTGCGCCGCCGCCTGCGCGAGTGCGAAGCGCTGCGCGCGCGCGGGCTGCCGACGCTGCCCTCGACGCTGGCGCAGGAGCGCGCGACCAATCCCTTCCTGCGCGTGGCCGAACCGGCGCTGCGCGCGGCCGCCGAGCACCGGCAGCCGGGGGCTGGAGGCTCGGACCTGAGCACCTTCGCCGCCCTGCGCGCGTGGAAGAACGTTTATCGCGCGCCTTGATCGGCGACTCGTCGTAGCCGGACTGCGCGCAGAGGCGCACAAACGCGCCTCTATACTGCGCGCGCTCGCCGAGCGACGGCAAACGAACCAACCATCGACTGCACGAGGTCGCGGTCGGGCAGCGCGCTGCGGCGCGCGAGGTTCGCAGCCGATTCGCGCACCCTCTCTGACCGGAACGGACATCGCTTTGGACCCAAGCCAGTGCCGATCGCCCTCGCCGATGCCCGGACCGAGCGGCCGAATGATCTGCGCCGCGTTGATCGCTCTGGCAGGCGCCGGCTGCTCGACGCTGCCCAGCGGCGATGCCGTGACGACTCGCAGCCCGGCGACGATCGATCGGGCTGCGCCGGCCGCCGACCGCGCCGCTGCGCCCGCGGCCCCTGAGGCGCCGGCCGAGGCAGCGAGCGCCGATCCGCTTGGAGCGCTGATCGCGCTGGCGACCGCTCCTGCAACGGCGGCAAACGTGCCTGCTGCCGAGACAGCGAGCGCACCGGCGGCACCTGCGCCGGCCGCGGCCGGCGCCGAAGCGACCGAGACCGCCGCGCCGCCCGCCGAGGCGGCCTCGACCGCACAGCCGCAAGCGAGCGCTGCCGAGGCGACGCGGGAAGAGGATCTGTGGCAACGCATCCGGCGCGGCTTCGCGATCCCCGACCTCGAGACGCCGCTGGCGGCAAGCCGCACCACGTGGTACGCGGGCCAGCCCGCCTACTTCGACCGCATGACGCAGCGTGCCAGCCTGTACCTGTTCCACATCGTCGAGGAGATCGAGAAGCGCGGCATGCCGACCGAACTGGCGCTGCTGCCGTTCGTCGAGAGCGCGATGCAGCCCGAGGCGGTGTCGTCGGCACGCGCCGCCGGGCTGTGGCAGTTCATCCCGTCGACCGGCAAGATCTTCGCGCTGCGCCAGGACCAGTGGCGCGACGAACGACGCGACGTCGTCGAGTCGACGCGCGCCGCGCTCGACTACCTGCAGAAGCTGTACGCCGAGTTCGGCCACTGGCACTTGGCGCTCGCCGCCTACAACTGGGGCGAAGGCGCGGTCGCGCGCTCGATCGCGCGCAACCGCGCCAGCCGCAAGCCGACCGACTACTCGAGCCTGCGCATGCCGCGCGAGACGCGCCACTACGTGCCCAAGCTGCAGGCGATCGAGAACATCGTGCGCGACCCGGCGCGCTTTGGCATCACCCTGCCGGCGCTGCGCAACGAGCCCTACTTCGTCGCCGTCAGCAAGGAGCGCGACATCGACGTCGCCACCGCCGCGCGCCTGGCCGAGATGCCGATCGACGAGTTCCGCGCGCTCAACCCCTCGTTCAACCGGCCGGTGATCGTCGGCGCGGCGCAGCCCACGTTGCTGCTGCCCGCGCGCCGCGCCGACACCTTCCACGCCAACCTCGCCGCCTGGGAAGCGACCGGCCAGCCGCTGGCGAGCTGGACTACATACACGATGCGGCGCGAAGAGACGCTGGCGCAGGTGGCGCGCCGTGCCGGCATTGCGGAAGCGAAGCTGCGCGAAGCCAACCGCATCCCACCGCGCTACCGGATCGCGCCCGGGTCGACGATCCTCGTGCCGCGCGACGACAGCGCCGAGGACATCGCGCCGTCCTACCTCGAGGCGACGTTTCGTCTCGTGCCCGACTCGCCCAACCTGCGCCAGGTCACGCACCGCGTGCGGCGCGGCGAGACGCTGCACTCGGTGGCGCGCCGCTGGCGCGTGCAGCCCGACGAGATCATCGCCTGGAACAACCTGCGTTCGACTGCGCTGTTCGCCGGCCAGCGGCTGACGCTGACCGTGGCGCGACCGCCGGCACGCCCGGCTGCGCGGCCGCCGGCGCGCGCGCAAGCTGCCGGCCGCGCCTCCGCTTCGACGCGCAGCGCCACGGCCGCCAGGGCTGGCGCCAAGCCGGCAGCGGCGCGACCACAGCGCAGCGCCACCGTTTCGACCGCACCGCGCGCCGTCGCACCCGCAGCCCAAAGACCGGCGCCGGGCTGAGCAGGCGCACGTCCCTGACCGTCACCGGCGCCAAGGCGCCGATCGCTACACCGAACCCATCCCGATCGCAAACGACAACAACATGGCTCTTCTCACCGGCAAGCGCATCCTGATCACCGGCCTGCTCTCGGACCGTTCGATCGCCTACGGCATCGCCAAGGCCTGCTGGCGCGAGGGCGCCGAACTGGCCTTCACCTACGTCGGCGAGCGCTTCAAGGAGCGGATCAGCGAGTTCGCGCGCGAGTTCGACTCGACGCTCGTGTTCCCGTGCGACGTCGCCGAAGACGCCCAGATCGACGCCGCCTTCGCCGCCCTGCGGCGGCACTGGGACGGATTGGACGGACTCGTGCACTCGATCGGCTTTGCGCCGCGCGAGGCGATCGCCGGCGAGCTGCTCGATGGCCTGTCGCGCGAAGGCTTCCGCGTCGCGCACGAAGTCTCCGCCTACAGTTTTCCGGCACTGGCCAAGGCGGCGCTGCCGATGCTCGAAGGCCGGCGCAGCGCGCTGCTCACGCTCACCTACCTCGGCGCCGAGCGCGTCGTTCCCTACTACAACACGATGGGCCTGGCCAAGGCCTCGCTGGAAGCGAGTGTCCGTTACCTCGCCTCCAACCTCGGCCCGCGCGGAATCCGCGTCAACGGCATCTCGGCCGGACCGATCCGCACCCTGGCCGCGAGCGGCATCAAGGACTTCACCAAGATGCTCGCCTTCAACGCGATGAACGCGCCCCTGCGGCGCAACGTGACGATCGACGAGGTCGGCAACGTCGCCGCCTTCCTGCTCTCCGACTACGCCAGCGGCGTCACCGGCGAGATCACCTTCGTCGACGGCGGCTTCAACGTCATCATCCCGACCCGGGGCGAAGCGACCTGAGCCGCCGCAGGTCGCGCTCCGTATGCCGTCCCGGGGCACCGTCACGATCGTCACTCCCCACGCCGCCGCCGCCAACACCGGTAACTGGCACACGGCGGCGCGCTGGGCTCGCCTGCTTCGTCCCGACTACCGGGTGCGGATCGTCACAGCCTGGCGATCCGGCGACCCCGCCCCCGACCTGCTGATCGCACTGCACGCGCGCCGCTCGGCAGAGTCGATCGCCGCCTTCGCCGCCGCGCATCCAGCCCGGCCGCTGCTCGTGGCGTTGACCGGCACCGACCTGTACCGCGACCTCGCTCATGATGCGCAGGCGCGCCGCTCGCTGCGCCTGGCAACGCGCCTGATCGTCCTCAACGAGCTCGGCGCGCGCCGCGTGCCGGCGCGCTGGCGCGCCAAGGTCGAGGTGCTGCTGCAGTCGGCGCCATCGCGCGCGCCGCTGGCCAAGCCGCGCCGCTTCACCGTCGCGGTCGTCGGCCACCTGCGCGACGAGAAAAACCCGCAATTGGTCTGGCGCCTGCTCGACGCCTGGCCACCGCAGGTGCCGCTGCGCGTGGTCCATTTCGGCGCCGCACTCGACGCCGCGCTCGGCCGCCAGGCGGCGCGGCGCGCGCGCAAGGATCGGCGCTACCGCTGGCTCGGCAACCAGCCGCGCGCCGCTGTGCGCCGGCAGGTGGCGCGCGCGCACCTGCTGCTGCACCCGTCGGCGATCGAGGGCGGCGCGCAGGCGGTGATCGAGGCGGTCACCGCCGGCACGCCGGTGGCCGGCAGCCGCATCGACGGCAACCTCGGCCTGCTCGGCAGCGACTATCCGGGCTGGTTCGCGCCCAACGATGCGGCTGCCGCGCGCGACCTGGTGCTGCGCGCGGCGCTCGAGCCGGCCTTCCT
>JBBIST010000100.1:0-10560 GCA_037441125.1 Burkholderiales bacterium | reverse complement strand
CGACGCTCGAGAGCCTGCTCGAACTGGCGCGCAACCGCAGTCCCGAACTGCGCGCGATGCAGCTCGAAGCGCAGGCCGCCAGCCATCGGATCGGCCCGGCCGGCGCCCTGCCCGATCCGATGTTCAGCACCGAGCTGCGCGACGTCACCAACGAGGCCACCGACGGCAGCTTCAACCTGCTGCCGGCGCGCGTCGGCTCGGCGCGCTACCAGTGGCGCCAGACCTTTCCCGCCTGGGGCCAGCGCGGCGCCAAGCGCGAGGCGGCGCAGGCGCTCGCCGACGAGGCCGGCCACCGCGCCAGCGCCACCTGGGCCGACCTGGCGATGCGGGTGAAGACCGCCTTTGCGCGCTGGCAGCAGGCGCACGCGGCGCTCGACCAGACGCGCGAGATCCTGGCGCTCACCACGCGCCTGGAGGCGGTGGCGCAGGCGCGCTACGCCAGCGGTCTGGCGCCGCAGCAGGACGCGATCCGGGCGCAGGTCGAGCGCACGGCGATCCAGGCCGAACTCGCACGCCTCGAAGCCGAGCGCGCGACGCTGAAGGCGCGCATCAACGGCCTGCTGGCGCGCGCCGTCGATGCGCCGCTGGCACCGCCGCGCGCCGATGCGCCGCTGCCGCCGTTGCCGTCGCCGGCAGCGCTCGCCGAGCAACTGCGCCAACGCTCGCCGCTGCTCGCCGCCGAGGAGGCGCGCGTGCGCGCCGCCGATCGCAACAAGGACGTGGTCTGGAGCAACCGCTACCCGGAGTTCAGCGTCGGCGTGGCGCCGGTGCAGATGCGCAACCGGATCAGCGAGTGGGAACTGATGTTCGAAGTCAGCGTGCCGCTGTGGCGCGAGCGCCGGCGCGCCGACGAGCGCGAGGCGCTGGCGATGCTCGAAGCGGCGCGCGCGCGCCGTCAGGCGGCCGCCGACGAACTGCAGGCGCAATTGGGCGAGCAGGTCGCGGCGCTGGACGCGGCGCGGCGGATCGAGTCGCTGACGCGAACGAGCCTGCTGCCGCAGACCGAACTGAACCTGCAGGCGGCGCTCGCCGGCTACGAGACCGGCGGCGTCGACTTCGCCGCCGTCCTCGACGCGCAGCGGCAGATGCGTCAGGCGCAACTGGAACTGATCGCCACGCGCGCCGAAGCGCGCATGCGACAGGCCGAGATCGAGCGATTGCTGGGAGACGAGCTATGAGGATCGAGGATCGCGGGACGGATTCGGGATTCGGGATTCGGGATTCGGGGGGCGCGCGCACAAGCGCCATGGCGGCGGCGATGCGCGGGCGGGCGGCTGCGACGGCGCTCGCGGTGCTGGCCGCGGGAGCGATCGGCGCCGGCGGCGGATACTGGTTCGCCGCCGAGCGCGGCGGCCATGAGCACGCCGCCGCTGCGCCGGCCGCCGACAAGGGCGGCAAGAAGATCCTCTACTACCGCAACCCGATGGGTCTGCCCGACACCTCGCCGGTGCCGAAGCAGGACCCAATGGGGATGGACTACATCCCGGTGTACGAGGGCGAGGACCAGGGCGGCGCCGGCATCACGGTCTCGAGCGAACGCGTGCAGAAGCTCGGCGTGCGCGTGGCACCGGTCGAACGGCGCGCGCTCGACGCGGTGGTTCGCGCCAGCGGCCGGATCACGGTCGACGAGCGCCGGCTGGCGAGCGTCACGCCCAAATTTGACGGCTTCATCGAGCGCCTGCACGTCAACGCCACCGGACAGGCGGTGGCGCGCGGCGCGCCGCTGTTCGACGCCTTCAGCCCGGAGCTGCTCGCGGCGCAGCGCGAGTACGCGATCGCCGCCCAGGGCCTGGCGCAGTTGCAGGACGCCGACGAGCAGGCACGCGCCGGGATGCGGCGGCTGGCCGAGTCGGCGTTGATGCGGCTGCGGCTGGCCGACGTGAGCGAAGAGGAACTGGCGCGCCTGGCGGCCGGCGGCGAACCGCGGCGCACGCTCACCTTCCGCGCGCCGGTCAACGGCGTCGTGCTCGAGCGCAAGGCGGTGCAGGGCATGCGCTTCGCCACCGGCGAGCCGCTGCTGACGATCGCCGACCTGTCGCGCGTGTGGCTGATTGCCGAGGTGGCCGAGCAGGACATCGGCCGCGTGCGCATCGGCATGCCGGCGCGCGTGCGGCTCGAGGCCTATCCGGGCCAAACCTTCGACGGTCGCGTGAGCTTCGTTCTGCCGACCCTGCAGGCGGCCACGCGCAGCGCGCAGGTGCGCATCGAGCTGGCCAATGGCGACGGCCGGCTCAAGCCGGACATGTTCGCGCAGGTGGAGTTGCCGCTGGCCGCGGCGCCGCAGCTCGTGCTGCCGAACGCGGCGATCATCGACAGCGGCACGCGTCGGGTGGCGCTGGTCGACATGGGCGCCGGCCGCTTCGAGCCGCGCGAGATCGAGACCGGCGAGCGCGGCGACCAGTTCACCGTCGTCAAGCGCGGCCTGCGCGAGGGCGACAGTGTGGTCGTCTCGGCCAACTTCCTGCTCGACTCCGAGGCCAACTTGCGCGCGGCGCTGGCCGCGCTCAAGGGCGGCAGCAACGCCAATCCGGAGCCGGTGCCGGTGGTGCACGAGGCGGTCGGCACGCTCGACGAAGTCGACGCCCAGGCGGGCACGCTGCTGATCACGCACGAGCCGGTCAAGAGCCTGAACTGGCCGACGATGACGATGGAGTTCGTGCCCGCCCACGGCGCCATCGCCAAGGCGGTGCGGCCGGGCAGCGCGATCCGCTTCGAGTTCGTCGAGCGCAAGCCGGGCGAGTGGGTGGTGACGAAGATGGAGCAGCGGGAGCCGGCGCGATGATCGAACGACTGATCGGCTGGTCGGCGCGCAATCCGTTCCTGATCGGCCTGATGACGCTGGCGCTGCTCGCCGGCGGCCTGTACTCGCTGCTGCGCACGCCGCTGGCGGCGCTGCCCGACCTGTCCGACGTGCAGGTGATCGTCTACACCGAGTACCCGGGACAGGCACCGCAGGTGGTCGAAGACCAGGTCACCTATCCGCTGACCACGGCCATGCTGTCGGTGCCGAAGTCGCGCGTGGTGCGCGGCTTGTCGTTCTTCGGCGCGTCCTTCGTCTACGTGATCTTCGACGACGGCACCGACCTGTACTGGGCGCGCTCGCGCGTGCTCGAGTACCTGAACGCGGCGGCGGCGCGCCTGCCGCCCGGGGTCACGCCCACGCTCGGGCCGGACGCCACCGGCATCGGCTGGGTCTACCAGTACGTGGTGCAGGCCAAAGACAAGTCGCTCGCCGAACTGCGCACGCTGCAGGACTGGTTCGTCCGCTACCAGTTGACCAAGTCGCCGGGAGTGAGCGAGATCGCCTCGATCGGCGGCTTCGTGCAGCAGTACCAGGTGATCGTCGACCCGGCGCGGCTGCGCGCCTACGGCATCCCGCTGGCGCGCGTGGCCGAAGTGATCCGCGCCAGCAACCGCGACGTCGGCGGCCGCACGATCGAGATGGCCGAGACCGAGTACATGGTGCGCGGCCGCGGCTACTTGCGCGGCAAGGCCGACCTCGAGCAACTGGTGCTGGCCTCGGCCGACGGCACGCCGGTGCGGGTGCGCGACGTCGCCCGCGTCGAGCTCGGCCCGGACGAGCGGCGCGGCGTGGCCGAGCTCGACGGCACCGGCGAGGTGGTGAGCGGCATCGCCGTGGCACGCACCGGCGAGAACGAGCTGGCAGTGATCGAAGGTCTCAAGAGCCGGATCGACGAGATCCGGCCCGGTTTGCCGCAGGGGGTCGAGATCGCCACCGTGTACGACCGCTCGCGGCTGATCCACGCCGCGATCGACACCCTGCGCGACACCCTCGTGTACGAGTCGATCGTCGTGGCGCTGGTATGCGTGCTGTTTCTGCTGCACGCGCGCTCGTCGCTGATCGTGATCGTGGTGCTGCCGCTGGCGGTGCTGTTTTCGTTCATCTGCATGAAGCTGCTCGGCATCAACTCCAACATCATGAGCCTGGGCGGGATCGCGATCGCCTTCGGCTCGTTGATCGATGCCGCCGTGGTGATGGTCGAGAACGCGCACAAGAAGCTCGACCGGCGCCAGGACAAGCTGAGCGAGGCGGCGCGCGTGGCGGCGATCGTCACCGCCGGCAAGGAAGTCGGGCCGGCGCTGTTCTTCGCCCTGCTGATCATCGCCGTGAGCTTCTTGCCGGTGTTCACGCTCGAAGCCGAGGAAGGGCGGCTGTTCGCGCCGCTCGCTTACACCAAGACCTTCGCCATGCTCGGCGGCGCGCTGCTCAGCGTGACCCTGCTGCCGATGCTGATGGTGTGGCTGATCCGCGGCCACATCCTGTCCGAGGACCGCCATCCGGTTTCGCGCGCTCTGATCGCCGCCTACCGGCCGGTGATCGACCGCGTCCTGCGCTGGCGCTGGGCGACGATCTTCGCCGCGGCGGCGATCGGCGCGGTCTCGATTTGGCCGGCGTCGCGGCTTGGCACCGAGTTCATGCCGACCTTGAACGAAGGCTCGATCTTCTACATGCCCACGGCGCTGCCCGGCCTGTCGGTGAACAAGGCGGCCGAGCTGCTGCAGGTGCAAAACCGGATCCTGAAGAGCTTTCCCGAGGTCGAGTCGGTGATCGGCAAGGCCGGCCGCGCCGCCACCGCGACCGACCCGGCGCCGATCGAGATGTTCGAGACCGTGATCAACCTCAAGCCGCAGGAGCAGTGGCGGCCGGGGATGACGATCGACAAGCTGATCGACGAGATGGACGAGGCGATGCAGTTTCCGGGCGTGGCCAACAGCTGGACGATGCCGATCCGGGCGCGGATCGACATGCTCGCCACCGGCATCCGCACCCCGGTCGGGATCAAGGTGTTCGGCTCCGATCTGGCGCAGATGGAACCGGTGGCGCGCCAGATCGAGACCGTGGTGCGCAACGTTCCCGGCGCCGCCAGCGTGTTCGCCGAGCGGCTGACCGGCGGCTACTACCTGGAAATCGAACCGGAGCGCGCGCAACTGGCGCGCTACGGCCTGGCGGTGGGCGACCTGATGGAGGTGGTCGCGATGGCGCTCGGCGGCGAGACCGTGACCACCAAGGTCGACGGTCGCGCCCGTTTCGGCGTCATCGTCCGCTATCCGCGCGACGCGCGCTCGACGCCCGAGGCGATCGCGCGCGAGGTGCTGGTGGCGCTACCGGCCGAGATGGGCCGGCCGGCGGCCACGGTGCCGCTCGGTCAGGTGGCGACCGTGCGCATCGCCCAGGGACCGCCGATGATCCGCACCGAAAACAGCCTGCTGTCGGCCTACATCTACGTCGACGTGCGCGGCCGCGACATCGGCGGCTTCGTGCGCGAGGCGCAGCGCGCGGTGCGCGACAACGTCGACTTTCCGCCCGGCATGTACGCGACCTGGAGCGGCCAGTACGAGTACCTGCAGCGTGCGATCGACCGGCTCGAGTTGATCGTGCCGCTGACCCTGGCGATCACCTTCGTGCTGCTGTACCTGAGCCTGGCACGCGTGACCGAGACGCTGCTGGTGATGCTGAGCGTGCCGTTCTCGCTCGTCGGCGGTGTCTGGTTCCTGTGGGCGCTCGACTACAACCTGAGCGTGGCGGTCGCGGTCGGCTTCATCGGCCTGGCCGGCATCGCCACCTCGACCGGGATCGTGATGCTCGTGTACATCGACAATGCCTGGCGCGAGGTGTGCGAGCGCTGCCGGGTCGAAGGCCGCGCGCCGACCGCGGCCGAACTGCACGCGGCGGTGGTCTACGGCGCGGTCGAACGCGTGCGGCCGAAGATGATGACCGTGGTGACGACGATCGCCGCACTCGGCGCCGTCATGTGGAGCACCGGCCCGGGCAGCGAAATCATGCACCGGATCGCCGCGCCGATGGTCGGCGGCATGATCAGCTCGACCGTTCTCACGCTGGTCGTGATCCCGGTCCTGTACTCGCTGGTGCTGCAACGGCGGCTGGCGCACCAGACGCGCGCCGCGGCGTCTGCGGCACTGGCGTGACGAACCAGGCACAGCGCCGGCAAGGTGTCACGCCATCCCGACTGCCTGCGCCAGAATCCACTCACCACGTCAATCCTTCCCCTGAACCGAAAGGAGTCACCGATGAAGTCGAGCCTCGCCCTGGTCATGGTCGCCGCAGTCGCGGCGCTGAGCGCGCCGGCCTACGCCCAGCACAAGCACACACCGGCCGCACCAGCCCCGGCGGCCAAAGGCGCGGCCGCCGAACTGGCCGACGGCGAGATCCGCCGCATCGACGCCGCCAAGGGCGTGGTCCTGCTGCGCCACGGCGAGATCCGCTCGCTCAATATGGGCGCGATGACGATGAGCTTCCGCCTCAAGGACCCGGCGATGGCCTCGCAGCTCAAGGTCGGCGACAAGGTGCGTTTCGTCGCCGAGCAGCAGGGCGAGACGCTGCTGATCACGCGCATCGAGAAGGCCCACTGAGGCGTCGCGCCGGCCCGGGCTTGGACCCGGGCGGTCGCGCAGCGCCTTGCGGCAAACGAGCGGCGATCGACGCGAGCTAGGCAAAGCGCGTCGCGGTCAGCGGCCGCACGCCGAGCGCCGCTTCGACGTTGGCGATGTGGTTGTGGATCGTCACCGCCGCCGAGCCGGCGAACAGCAAGCCGACGGCGTTGAGGCTTGCATCCATCAGCAGGCTGCCCGAGTCGCCGCCGGCGGCCATCGCGGTGGTGAGGATCTGATGGCGGAACACGGCCACGCCGACGCCGAAGTTCACCGCCACGGTGGCGTTGGTCGCGAGTACGCGGCCGACCGTCACCTGCGTCGTTCGCCCGACCTTGATCACCAGCATGCCGGTCAGCGCCTGGCCGATGCCGTTGGGCATCGCCACGCCGATGATCGACGCCGTGACGCCGCGGCTGTACAGCGGCCGCGCCACCGCTGCGTCAACGAGATTGAAGCCATTGGGAAAGCCGAAGGTGATCGGCTCGAAGCGTTCCAGCTTGGCGATTGCGTCCGACGGGTAGACGCCGCCGTCGAACGGCCCGGGCTGCAGGATCAGGTCGCCGGCGCGCGCGCCGTTGGACTTGGCGAGCACGTGGTTGTTGCTGAGGATCAGGTAGTCGCCGGCGGCCCCGGGCGAGGGGCCGCTGCGGCATTCGTCCGCGGGCGGGCAATGGCAGTGGCGCAGGTCGCGCACCAGACAGCCGAAGGTGCCGGCGGTGATGTCGTGATGGCCGATGCTGAAGCCCGGCGGCGCCGGCTGCACGCGGGCGTTGAACGCCAGCGCTTCGATCGCGCCCACCTCGACCACGTCGGTGGCGACGCCGTCGATCTGCGCCGGCACCACCGCCTCCTTGTCGAGCTTGTTCTTCGCCACCTTCTTCTCGACCAGCACGGTGAGTGACCACTGGTCGGTCGGCTTGCCGCCGGACACCTTCAGGCTCGGCGCAACACCGACCACGTTGTCGAGCGCCAGCAGTTCCATCTCGTGCCGCTGCTGCACCTCCATGATCTGCGCCGAGGCGTAGATCGCGTCGGCGCCGGTAATCGCATCCGGCCGTTGGCTCTGGAAGTGCTTCTGCCACAGATCGGCCGACTTCTGTCCGGCCGACGACTCGCCGGCGGCCCACTGCTTCAACTTCTTGGCCATGGTTCTTTCTCCCTGAGTGTGTCCCCGCCGACGACGGATGCGGACTCGTGCCAGGCGACCAAGGCGCGAAGTCGTCGGCGTGAGCGTCGGAGCGCGAGCAGCGCAGCGACCAAGCTACTCGCGCAAGTCAGGGCGCGCTGCCGAAGACTCGGCAGGCCAAGGCCCTACTAGTCACCGCCGGGCGCGACGGCTCAGGCCGACAGCGCCTCGATCGTGCCGACTTCAACCACGTCGATCGGCACGCCGTCGATGGCACGCGGCAAGCGATCGGCCGCAGCCAGGCGCTTGGCCGGCAGCTTGCGGCTGACGTAGACCACCAGACAGCGCTCGCCGGTCGGCTTGCCGCGGCGCATGCGCAAGCCCTCGGCGACGGCGACCACGTTGGCGCGGCCAAGCAGCCCCGCCTCGTGCTGCGCGCGCACCTGCGCGATGCGCTGGTCACTCGCCGACAGCGGTTGCCGCGCAGGCTCGGCGCCCGCGGCCCGCGCCGCGAAGAACGCGTCCCAACGATCGAACGCGCGTGCGGCGGCGGCAACCTCCGTTTTCGACCAGGCGGGATTCAAAGTCCTTTTCATCTCGCACCTCGTCCGCTCAGGTTCGACCCAGGCGCGACTATGCGACTAGGCCGCGCGCGCTGCAAGGCGCAGCCGCCGACTTGCGTCGGCCAAGCGGCTGCAGCGGGTCAAGCCGGACCGGGTATTACCGCATTGCCGCGGCCGGGCGTGCGGCCAGAATGCCGCACCGATGACCTCCTGCGCCATGAAGTCCGATTTGCCCCCCGCCGCTGCGGCGCTGTCGCTGCAAAACAAGCTCGACCGCATCGCCCATGATCGCGCCGTGCTCACCTTGCTGCGTCAGTTGGCGCGAGAAGGGTTGCGCGAGGGTGACTCCTTGCGCCACGTCGACGACGGCACGCAGGGGCGCCTGTCGATCGAGCGCCAGGAGTCGCCACCGCGCATCGTCGTCACCACCGAGCACGGCGAGCGGCTCGCCTTCGATCGCGCCTGCTGGCGGCGCGACTGACAGGCGCGGGCGTCGCTGCCGCGCTGCAAGGCGGCCGCGCGCATGGCAAACTCGCGCCATGCACGCGTTGGCATCACCGCCGATCCTGATCATCGACTCCCACGGTCAGCCGGTCCGTTGGGCGGTACTGACACGCGCGGCGCGCTACTACGCCTCGGGCAAGGTCGTCACCGACCTGGGCGAAAACCTGTTCTCGATGGCCGGCGGACTGCAGGAGCGCTCCGGCCGGCGCAGCGAATTCGTCACCAGTTCGATCGTGATGATCCGCGGCCGGCACCGGATCCCGAGCGGGCACGTGCACGTCGGCCTGACCAAGCACCGGCTGTTCGCACGCGACCGTCACGTCTGCGCCTACTGCGGCCGCCCGTTCGCCGACAGCGACCTGACCGTCGAGCACATCCTGCCGGTTTCGCGCGGCGGCATCCAGACCTGGACCAACGTCGTCACCGCCTGCCGCTCGTGCAACACGCGCAAGGGCAACCGCACCCCCGAGGAAGCGCGCATGCCGCTGCTGTACGTGCCTTACGCGGTGTGCCGCAACGAGGGCTTCATCCTCAGCAATCGCCGGATCCTCGCCGACCAGATGGCGTTCCTGCAGGCGACGCTGCCGCGCTACTCGCGCTGGGCCCAGGGCTAGGTAGTTCGGTCGACCTACGTCCCACGTGGGCCGCTTCGAGCGCGCGGCGACTCGCGCCGCTGCCTCAGGCGATGCGGTTGAACCAGAGCAGCGACAGCGAGGCAGCGATCAGCACGAGCAGCGCCGCCGCCGCCGACACCAGGGCACTGACCTCGGTCTCGCGCGTCTGGAACACGGTGCGCGCGCTCAACGCCCGGTAGACCTTGGTCAGGTCGGCGGCGGTGCCGGCGTAAAAGTACTCGCCGCGCGTGATCGACGCCACCGCCTTGAGCGCCTCCTCGTCGAGCCGGGCACGAAACGCCCAGCCCTCGAAGGTGATCACCTCGCCGTCGACCGTGCCGACGCCAACCGTGTAGATGCGCACGCCGCGGTCGGCGGCGCGCCGCGCGGCCTCGATCGGGTCCGGCCCGGTCGTGCGCTGGCCGTCCGACAGCAGGATGATCGCCGCCTGCTCGTAGGAGCCGGGCGGCACCGGCGTGTGCTCGACCGGCGCAGCCTTGCGCTCCCCGTCGATCGGCGCACCCAGGCGTTGCGACTCGCGCCCGTAGGTGGCCTGGCCGACGTCGAAGCCGCCGTCCGGAAACAGCGTCGCCAGCGCGACGATGATGCCGCTGCCGGTGGCGGTGCCGCGCTGCAACTGGAAGCGATCGATCGCGGCCAGCGCGTCCTCGCGGTTCAAGGTCGGCGGCAACACGAGGTTGGCGGTGGCGGCGAAGGCAACGATGCCGACCCGCGTGTGGCGGGGCAGCGTGCCGATGAACTCGCGCGCGGCGTTTTGCGCCGCTTCCAGCCGCGTCGGCTCGACATCGGTCGCGCGCATGCTGCCCGAGACATCCATCACCAGCAGCACCGTGTCCTGCTGCGTCGGCAGCGTGACCACCGCGGTCGGCCGCGCCGCCGCCAGCAGCAGCAGAGCGATCGCCGCCAGCAGAAGCGCCGGCGGCAGATGGCGGCGCCAGCGCGCGCCCGTGCCGATCGCTTCGCGCACCAGCGACAGGCTGGCATAGCGCAGCGCGAACCGGCGCCGGCGATGCAGCAGCCACAGATAGCCGGCCACGAGCAGCGGCAAGAGCAGCAGCAGCCACAGCAGGTCGGGCCAGAGGAACTGAACCGGCGCGGTCATGCTACGACCCTTCACGCTGCGCGATGAGTGCTACGGCGCCGCCGCAGATTGACACAGGGTGTCTCATGCCCGCACCTCGGCCGCGGCGGCGAAGCGCGAGCGCCGGCCGGCGGCCACCGCACCGCTGCGCTGCGCACGGCGGCGGCGCAACTCGGCGAAACGCAGGACCGCGGCGGCGAGATCGTCGCCGGTGGCGAGCTCGAGCGCATCGACGCC
>JBBIST010000099.1:0-10590 GCA_037441125.1 Burkholderiales bacterium | reverse complement strand
CAGGGCGTCGATGCGCAGCCGCTGTGCCGCCAGCGGCGCGCGCGGTCGCTGCACGACGCGCATCGCATAGTCGAGCCGCTGCTGCGAACGCTGCAGCGCGACCCGCGCCTGGCGCTGCAAACGTTGCAGCGCCGCGGCCAGCGCCGCCGCCAGCGCGCCGCGCTCGGGCGCCGCCAGTTCGGCGGCCGCGGTCGGTGTCGGCGCGCGCAGGTCGGCAGCGAAATCGGCGATCGTGAAGTCGGACTCGTGACCGACGCCGACCACCACCGGCAGCGCGCAGGCGCGGATCGCGCGCGCCACCGCTTCCTCGTTGAACGCCCACAGGTCCTCGATCGATCCGCCGCCGCGCACCAGCAGCAGCACCTCGACCTCGCGCCGGTCGCCGGCGGTCGCCAGCATCGCGGCGATGCGATCGCCGGCGCCCTCGCCCTGCACCGGCACCGGGTAAACGATCAGCCGCGCGTAGGGCGCACGGCGCGCCAGCGCGGTCACGACGTCGCGCAACGCCGCCGCCTGCAGCGACGTGACGATGCCGATCGCGCGCGGCAGGCGCGGCAGCGGTCGCTTGCGCGTCTCGTCGAACAAGCCCTCGGCCGCAAGGCGCGACTTCAGGCGCAGGAATTCCTCGAACAGTCGGCCGCGGCCGGCGCGCTGCATTGCTTCGACCGTCAACTGGAACTCGCCGCGCGGCTCGTACAGGTCGGCGCTGGCGCGAACCTCGACCGCGTCGCCCTCGCGCGGCGCGAACTCCACCAGCGCATTGCGGCCGCGGAACATCACGCAGCGCACCTGCGCCGCCTCGTCCTTGAGCGTGAAGTACCAGTGGCCGCTGGCGGCGCGCGTCAGGCTTCCGATCTCGCCGGCCACGCGCACCGACGGCAGTCCGCGCGCCAGCAGTGCGGCCACCGTGCGGTTGAGCGCGCTCACGGTCAGCGTTTCGCGCTCGGCGAAGAAAGGCGAACTGGGCATCGAGGGGGTGCAGCCAGGGGTCGGCCGCCGGCAGGTCGCGCGAACCCTAGCACTTTGCCGCGATCCAAGGCGCCGAACGGACGAAGCGACGCGGCTGCCTGCGCACCGGGCAGCACGTGCACGCAGGCGCCAAGCGCCGCAGCGGCGCGGCCCGGCAACCGGCGACGGGCGCTTTTCAACACCTTTGTCCACAGGCGCTGTGGAAAAGCGCGGCCGGCGGCAACTAAACTGCGTCCCGCCGCGGCACGAGCTTGTCGCCGGCAAGCCCACAGGAGTGACCCTTGCTTGCGATCGTGATCGACATCGGCTGGCCGCTTTGGCCCTTGATCCTCGCCTCGATCGTGGCGCTGGCGCTGATCATCGAGCGCAGCGTCGCGCTGCGCCGGCCCAAAGTCCTGCCGCCGCGCCTGCTCAACGACGTGCTGGCGCTGCACGCCAAGCGCCAGGTGAGCGCCGACGTGGTGGCGCGGCTGGAGGACAACTCGCCGCTCGGGCGCGTGCTGGCCGCGGCGCTGCGCAACGAGCGCGCGCCGCGCGAGATCGCGCACGAGGCGGTGGCCAACGCCGGCAGCCACGCCGCGCACGAGTTGTCGAAGCACCTGACCCTGCTTGGATCAATCGGCTCGATCGCGCCGCTGATCGGCCTGTTCGGCACCGTGGTCGGGATGATCGAGATCTTCGCCTCGCAGCAGGCCGGCTCCAACCCGCACCAGCTCGCGCACGGCATCTCGATCGCGCTGTACTGCACCGCTTTCGGCATCGTCGTCGCGGTGCCGGCGGTGCTCTTCTACCGCCACTTCAAGTCGCGCGTCGAGGACTTCCTGGTCGACATGGAAGACGAGTCGCAGAAGCTGCTCGACATCCTGTTCGCACCGCGCGCGCCGCAGCCGGCGCCGCAGCACGCTTAGGGCGGCAGCGATGCGATTCCGCCGCAATCGCGACGAGGAGCCGGAGATGAACCTGATCCCGCTCATCGACGTGATGCTGATCGTGCTGATCTTCCTCGCGGTCAGCACCACCTACGCGCGCTTCACCGAGCTGCATCTGGAGCTGCCGCGCGCCGACGCCACCGCCGCGCAGACACGCCCGCACGAGATCCAGATCGCGGTCACCGCCGACGGCCGCTACGCGCTCGAGCGCCAGATCGTGCCCTTCGCCGACCCGGCGGCCTTCGCGCTCCAGTTGCGCAAGGCCGCCGAGGGCCGCGTCAACCCGGTGGTCGTGATCAACGCCGACGCCCAGGCCCCGCATCAGGCGGTGATCGGCGTGATGGAGGCGGCGCGCCTGGCCGGACTGGCGCGCGTGAGCTTCGCTGCGCAGAAGCCGCGCGAGTAGCGCGCGCGCCCGCTCCGCATTCGATGTCCCTGCGCTCACGGCTGCAGTTCTGGCTGGTCGATGTCTGGCAGGAGCGCGGCCTGGTGGCGCGCCTTCTGCTGCCGCTCGCCTGGATCAACCGGCTGCTGATCACGGCTGCCGCCTGGCGCCGCGGCGCTCGCGCGCAGCGTCTGCCGGTGCCGGTGGTCGTGGTCGGCAATCTCTACCTCGGCGGCACCGGCAAGACGCCGCTGACGATCGAACTGGCGCGCGGCCTGCGCGCGCGCGGCTATCGGCCGGGGGTGGTGTCGCGCGGCTACGGCTCCGCGGCCGCGGTCGCGCGCGAGGTCGACCCGAACGGGGCCGCCGCCGACTACGGCGACGAGCCGATGCTGATGGCCCAGGCGGCCGGCGTTCCGGTGGCGGTCGGCCACGACCGGGTGGCGGCCGCGCGCCTGCTGATGAACCTGCACCCGGACCTCGATCTGCTGATCGCCGACGACGGCCTGCAGCACCACGCGCTGGCGCGCGACGTCGAGATCGCGCTGATCCACTACCGCGGTCACGGCAACGGCTGGCTGCTGCCGGCCGGCCCGCTGCGCGAGCCGCCGCAGCGGCTGGCAAGCGTCGACGCGGTGGTGTTCAACGACCAGCCCGACACCCCGCGCCCGACGGTGCGCGTGCACTCGCCGTTTTTCTCGATGCGCAGCGCGGCCGGCGCGATCTACGCGCTCAAGGACCGCTCGCGCGGCACGTCGCTCGACGACCTGGTGGCCGAGCAGCGTCGCAGCGGGCTGCGCGTGATCGCCGCCGCCGGCATCGGCATGCCCGATCGCTTCTTCGCGCTGCTGGCGGCGGCCGGGCTGCAGTTCGAGCCGCTGCCGCTCGCCGACCACTATCCGTTCAACGACAACCCCTTCGCCGGGCGCGTCTTCGATCTGGTGCTGCTGACCGAGAAGGACGCCGTAAAATGCCGCGCCAACCCGGCGCTCGCCGCCGACGGGCGCATCTGCGTGGTGCCGCTGGCGGTGCAGGTCGACGACGGACTGTTCGACCTGATCGAGCGCAAGCTCGCCCGCGCGTCGGCCGCGTCGGCCACCGTGCAAACCGCCCACTAAAGGCCGCGATGGACCCCCGACTGCTCGACATCCTCGTCTGCCCGGTCACCAAGGGGCCGCTGCAGTACGACAAGGCGCGCCAGGAACTCATCTCGCGCAGCGCCGGACTCGCCTATCCGATCCGCGACGGCATTCCGGTCATGCTGGAGAGCGAGGCGCGCCGCCTCGACGAGCCGCCGGCGTCTGCCGGCTGAAGCGCTCGGCGCAAGCCTTCACCCCGCCGCGATGACCGCCTTCGTCGCGATCGTTCCTGCGCGCCTGGGCTCGACCCGGCTGCCGCGCAAGCCGCTCGCCGACATCGGCGGCCTGCCGATGGTGGTGCGGGTCGCGCAGCGCGCGCGCGACAGTGGCGCGGCGCGCGTGGTGGTGGCGGCCGATAGCGACGAGATCGTCGCCGCCTGCCGCGCGCACGACGTCGAGGCGCTGCTCACCTCGCCCGCGCACCCGACCGGGACCGATCGGCTGGCGGAAGCAGCGGCGCAGCTTGCGCTCGGCGAGCGCGAGATCGTGGTCAACGTGCAGGGCGACGAGCCGCTGCTGCCGCCGGACACCGTGGCGGCGGTGGCGCACCTGCTGGCGCAGCGCAGCGACTGCGAGATCGCCACCGCCGCGCACGCGCTGCACGAGGCGGCCGAGTTCTTCAGCCCGGACGTGGTCAAGGTGGTGGTCGACCGCGGCGGCCGCGCGCTGCTGTTCTCGCGCGCGCCGATTCCCTGGGCGCGCGATGCCTTTGCCGCCTCGCGCCAGCGCCTGCCGGCGCTGTTGCCGGCGCTGCGCCATGTCGGCCTGTACGCCTACCGCGCCGGCTTTCTGCGCCGCTATCCGGCGCTGGCACGATCGCCGCTCGAGGAGCACGAGAGTCTCGAGCAGTTGCGCGCTCTCTGGCACGGCATCGGCATCGCCGTGCTGGCGCTCGAGGCGCCGCTGCCGCCCGGCGTCGACACGCCGGCCGACCTGGAGCGGGTGCGCAAACTGCTGGCCTGCGCCTAGACTCGCGCGCCATCTGCCCCCTTTCGGAGAGCGCCCCATGAAGCGACTGATCGCCGCCGCCTGCTGCGTCCTCGCCCTCGCCGCCACCGCGGCCGTGCAGGCTAAGACCCTGCGCTGGGCCTCGCAGGGCGACCCGCAGACCGCCGATCCGCACTCGCAGAACGAGGGTCTGACCAACATGTTCTCCGAGGCGGTGCACGACCGCCTGGTGATGCGCGACAACGCGCTGCGCATCGTCCCCGGGCTGGCCACGAGCTGGCAGCAGGTCAATCCGACCACTTGGCGCTTCACCCTGCGCCGCGGCGTGCGCTTCCACGACGGCTCGCCGTTCACTGCCGACGACGTCGTGTTCAGCTTCGAGCGCGCCTCGCATCCGAACTCGCAGTTGCGCCAGTACGCGATCGCGGTGGTCGGCAAGCCGCGCCGAATCGACGACTTCACGGTCGAGTTCGTGCAGGAGCGGCCCAATCCGATCATGCTCGAGCACGTGGCCGCGATCTACATCATGAGCCGCGCCTGGGCCGACAAGCACAAGGTCGCCACACCGCTGGACTTCAAGAACAAGGAGGAGACCTTCGCCTCGCGCAACGCCAACGGCACCGGCGCCTGGATCCTCGCGTCGCGCGAACCGGGCGTGCGCACCGTCCTGCGGCGCAATCCCAACTGGTGGGGCATCGCCGAGGGCCGTGCCCCCGGCAACGTGACCGAGGTCGTCTACACGCAGGTCAGCTCGGACGCCACGCGCACCGCGGCCCTGCTGTCGGGGCAGGTCGACTTCATCCTCGACCCGCCGCCGCAGGACCTGGCGCGCCTGGAGAACAACAAGGACACCAAGGTGCTGCGCGGGCAGGAGAACCGGGTGATCTTCTTCGGCTTCGACCAGTTCCGCGACGAGCTGCTGTACGCCAACGTCAAGGGCCGCAACCCGTTCAAGGACCTGCGCGTGCGCCAGGCCGTCTACCACGCGATCGACATCGAGGCGATCCGCACGCGCACGATGCGCGGCGCCGCGCTGCCCACCGGCGGTATTACGCCGTCGATCCTCGGCTCGCACCCCGATGCCGAGCGGCGCCTGCCGTTCGACCCGGCGCGCGCGCGGCAGCTTCTGGCCGAGGCCGGTTTGCCGAACGGCTTCGAAGTCACGCTCGACTGCCCGAACAACCGCTACGTCAACGACGAAGAGATCTGCATCGCCGTGGCGGCGATGCTGACCCGGGTCGGCATCGCCACTCGCGTGACGGCGATGCCGCGCGCCACCTACTTCCCGAAGCTGGAGAAGTACGACACCAGCTTCTACATGCTCGGCTGGGGCGGCGCCGTGACCGACGCCCAGACGACGCTGTCGCCGGTGCTGCGCTCGTTCGACCGCGCCAGCGGCCAGGGCAGCTTCAACTACGGCCGCTACAGCAATCCGAAGCTCGACGCGCTGATCGACGCCGCCGCGGTCGAGATGAACGTCGAGCGGCGGCGCGAGCTCATCCGCCAGGCGCTGCTCGAACACAACGCCCAGGTCCATCACGTGCCGCTGCACCGGCAGATGATTCCTTGGGCGATGCGCGCCAACGTCACCGCCGTGCACCGGGCCGACAACGTGCTCGTGTTCGAGCACGTGCGCATCGACTAAGCCGCGCCCGGCGCGGCGCCGCGCCTTACGCCGACCTGACGCGGGCCCGCGCGCTCGCCATCGGCGCCGTTGTTTTTTGACCTCCGGCAGGTGGGCGACGATCGGCGTCGCGGCCGGCGCAAGGCCGGCGGCTAGAATCGCGCGGCTCTCGCCCGCAGCGCCGGGCGCAGCAAGGCGGCGCATACGTCCGCCGCGATAACAATTCCACATGTGGGACGGGGGATGCGATTGATACTGCTCGGCCCGCCGGGTGCCGGCAAAGGCACCCAGGCCGGCTTCATCAAGGATCGCTACGGCATCCCGCAGATCTCGACCGGCGACATGCTGCGCGCTGCGGCCAAGGCGGGCGCACCCCTGGGGCTGGCGGCGAAGAAGGCGATGGACGCCGGCCAACTGGTCGCCGATGAGATCATCGTCGATCTGGTCAGGCAAAGGCTGCGGTCGCCCGACTGCGCCGCCGGCTACCTGTTCGACGGTTTCCCGCGCACGATCGCGCAGGCGCAGGCGCTGCGCTCGGCGGCGATCGCCGTCGACGTCGTGCTCGAAATAGACGTTCCCGACGCCGACATCATCGAGCGCATGAGCGGCCGGCGCGTGCATGCCGCCAGCGGCCGCACCTACCACCTGCGCTTCAACCGGCCGCGGGTCGAAGGCAAGGACGACCTCACCGGCGAACCGCTGATCCAGCGCGACGACGACCGCGAGGACGTGGTGCGCAAACGGCTCGAGGTCTACCACGCGCAGACGAGCGTGCTGGTCGATTACTACCTGAAGTGGGCCGCCACCGGTGAGGCCGCCGCTCCGCGTCACCGCCGGGTCGACGGCGTCGGCAGTGTCGAAGACGTGCGCCAGCGCGTGTTCGCCGCCCTCGACGGCCCCTGAGTTGCGCTTCGCCGTCGGCGACAGCGGCACGGCGCGGATCACCACACAAGACAAACCAACCGTCTCACGTAGGAGAGCACCTCATGTCATCGGGATTGTTATTGGCGATCGCCTGCGGCGCGCTGGCGGTCGTGTTCGGGGGTCTGTGGACCTCGTGGATCATGAAGCAGCCGGCCGGCAATCCGCGCATGCGCGAGATCGCCGCCGCGATCCAGCAAGGAGCGCAGGCGTACCTGAACCGGCAGTACCGGACGATCGCCATCGTCGGCGCGGTGCTGTTCGTGATCATCGGCCTGGTGCCAGGGCTCGGCTGGGCGACCGCGATCGGCTTCGCCCTCGGCGCCGTGCTCTCGGGCGCCGCCGGCTACATCGGCATGAGCGTCTCGGTGCGCGCCAACGTGCGCACCGCGCAGGCGGCGGCCAGCGGCATCAACGCCGCGCTGCACGTCGCCTTCCGCGGCGGCGCCATCACCGGCATGCTGGTCATCGGTCTGGGCCTGCTCGGCGTGTCAGTGTTCTACGCCATCCTCAAGGCCTTCGCCGGACCCGAGGTCGGCCTGCGAGAACTGCTGCACCCGATGATCGGACTGGCCTTTGGCTCGTCGCTGATCTCGATCTTCGCGCGGCTGGGCGGCGGCATCTTCACCAAGGGCGCCGACGTCGGCGCCGACCTGGTCGGCAAGGTCGAGGCCGGCATCCCCGAGGACGACCCGCGCAACCCGGCGGTGATCGCCGACAACGTCGGCGACAACGTCGGCGACTGCGCCGGCATGGCCGCCGACCTGTTCGAGACCTTCGCCGTGACCGTGGTGGCGACCATGCTGGTCGGTGCGCTCGCCTTCGCCGCCCTCGGGCCGCTGGCGGAAGCGGCGGTCATCTATCCGATGGCGCTCGGCGGCGTCTCGATCATCGCCTCGATCATCGGCTGCTACTTCGTCAAGACCGACGAGGACGGCACGATCATGGGCGCGCTCTACAAGGGCGTGATCGTCGCCGGCGTGCTGGCGCTGATCGCCTTCTATCCGGTCACCGTCTGGCTGATGGGCGGTATTGCCGCCGCCACCGGCGGCATGGTGACGCCACTGACGCTGTGGCTGGCGGCGGGCGTCGGCCTGGTGCTCACCGGCGCCATGATGTGGATCACCGAGTACTACACCGGCACCCAGTTCCGGCCGGTGCGGCATGTCGCGCACGCCTCGACCACCGGGCACGCGACCAACATCATCGCCGGCATCGCCGTGTCGATGCGCGCCACTGCGCTGCCGGTGCTGGCGGTGTGCGCGGCGATCTTGGCCTCGTTCTGGCTCACCGGCGGCTTCGAGCAAGGCGGCGCCGTCTACGGCCTGTACGGGATGGCGATCGCCGCCACGGCGATGCTGTCGATGGCCGGCATCATCGTCGCGCTCGACTCCTACGGCCCGATCACCGACAACGCCGGCGGCATCGCCGAGATGGCCGAGCTGCCGAAGTCGGTGCGCAATGTCACCGATCCGCTGGACGCGGTCGGCAACACGACCAAGGCGGTGACCAAGGGCTACGCGATCGGCTCGGCCGGACTGGCGGCGCTGGTGCTGTTCGCCGACTACACGGCGGCGCTCAAGGGCGTCAACATCGTCGCCGACTTCAGCCTGTCCGAGCCGAAGGTGATCGTCGGCCTGTTCATCGGCGGCCTGATTCCGTTCCTGTTCGGCGCCATGGCGATGGAAGCGGTCGGCCGCGCCGCCGGCAGCGTGGTCGAGGAGGTGCGCCGCCAGTTCCGCGAGATCAAGGGCATCATGGAAGGGCAGGCCAAGCCCGACTACAGCCGCGCCGTCGACATGCTGACCAGCGCCGCGATCAAGGAGATGATGATCCCTTCGCTGCTGCCGGTCGTGGTGCCGATCCTGGTCGGCCTGATCCTCGGGCCGGCGGCGCTCGGCGGCCTGCTGCTCGGAACGATCGTCACCGGGCTGTTCGTCGCCATCTCGATGACCACCGGCGGCGGCGCCTGGGACAACGCCAAGAAGTACATCGAGGACGGCAACTACGGCGGCAAGGGCTCGGACGCGCACAAGGCCGCGGTCACCGGCGACACGGTCGGCGATCCGTACAAGGACACGGCCGGGCCGGCGGTCAATCCGCTGATCAAGATCATCAACCTCGTGGCGCTGCTGATCGTGCCGGTGATCGCGCTCGTCTGGGCCGAGGATGCGACCAAGGCCGCGGTGCCGACGCCGCCGGCAGCGGTCGCCCCCGCCGTCGCGCCGGCGCCCGTGCCCGCTCCGGCTCCGGCCGCCGAGGCGGCGCCGGCGCCGGCCGAGGCGAAGGCCGAAGAGAAGAAGTAGCAGCGCTTGGGAACGCGGCCGAAGCGGCGCCAGTCGCGGTCGTCGCACCGGCCGACAGCGAGCCGCCGCCGCGAGGAGCGCGACGAACGTTGAACGAATTCGGGGCGGCCCGCAGCGCTGCGCGCCGCCTCCTTTTCATGAATGCGATCCTGCGACCCGCGGCAGCCGCCGATCTCGCGCAGATCACGGCGATCTACGCGCATCACGTGCTGCACGGGCTCGCGAGCTTCGAGATCGAACCGCCCGACCAGACCGAGATGCGCAGGCGCTTCGATGCCATCGCCGCCGGCGACTTTCCCTACTTCGTCGCCGCAGCCGACGCTCGCGTGCTCGGCTACGCGTATGCCAGCCACTACCGCACGCGACCGGGGTACCGCTACTCGGTCGAAGACTCGGTCTACGTCGCGCCCGACGCCGTCGGCCGCGGCATCGGCAAACGGCTGCTGCGGGCGCTGATCGAAGCCTCCGAGCAGCGCGGCTACCGCCAGATTCTGGCGGTGATCGGCGACTCGGCCAACGCAGCCTCGATCGAGCTGCACCGCGCCTGCGGCTTTGCGCAGGTGGGCGTGCTGCCGTCGATCGGCTTCAAGTTCGGCCGCTGGGTCGACAGCGTGCTGATGCAGCGCGCGCTCGGCGATGGCGACCGGACCACACCCGCAGGCGAGCTTCACTCTTACCCTAGCTGAGCAATCGCTGACAGGCGGATGGAACTCAGGCGCAGCACTCTTCTTACGTGAACCTTGCGAAGGGGAACGTATGCCAAACGGCGGATCGATTTGTTGTGAACACTGTGCGAACGCATCCCCTGCGACCCATCGCTGTGAAATTTTTGGGGTTGAAGCCTCGCCTTTCTATCTGTGCCGTACGTTTCGCCTACAGCACCAGAGCAACGAGGAAGCACACAGGCAGTGGAAGCTGTTGCGAGGGCTGGAGCCAGGCGTTGTTTATGAAGTTGAGAATGCATATCCGTCGACGGGGAGCGCCCCCAAACCGGCGTTTCGGCTGGTCAAACTTGGCAATCATGCGCGCGACAACTAGCGACCGTGCAGCGAGAGAGACACGCGCTGCCACTTTTGGGGGGTGACTTGAGCGGGACGACGCGGCCGACCGGGAGCGGTTCTGAGGTCGACTGCGAGCAGCGGTAAGCGACAGCTTTCGAGAGCATGTAGATGCCAGCTCCGGGCCGAGTCCGCTTCTTCACTTGCCACCGTCACAACCCCTCGCCCCCTCACCCATCCCGCACGTGCTCGAGCGCCTTGTGCGGCGACTCGTAGATGTGCGGCGCCACACCGCGGCGGCTCAGCGCGCGGCCGAGCTTGGCGCGCAGGAAGCCCGAGGTCGTGTAGCGCGACACGCCGTCGTAGTAGCG
>JBBIST010000098.1:0-10600 GCA_037441125.1 Burkholderiales bacterium | reverse complement strand
CGACGAGCGTCGCGGCGGCCGTAGCGACCGCGCAGCGCGGCGCACGGAAGAGGCCGAGAGCAAGCCGTCGCCCGCAGCACAGAGCGCCACCGCGCCCGCCGTTGCCGCGCCGGCGGCGAGCGAGTCGGTCGTCGAGCGCGCCGCGGACGCGCTGCCGACGGTCGCCGAGCCAACCGCGGCGGTCGGCGTCGCCGCCGTCGCGCCCGCGGTCGCAGCCGAGGGCGGTGAAGAGCGCCGCGGACGCCGCCGGCGCCGGCGCCGTCGCGGCGGCGGACGGGATGCGGCCGCAGGTGCGGCAGCAGCGGCGACCGGCCTCGAAAGCGAAGCCGAGGCCGGCGACGAAGTCGAAGACGCGGACGAGACCGCCGATGCGACAGCACCCCAGCCGGTGGCCGAGGCACCGCGCCGTCGCGACGAGGCTCTTCACGTCGAGGATCGAGTGCCGGCAGGCGCTGCGGTACTGGCGGCCGCCACGCCGATTGCCATGCCGCCTGCGGCCGTACCGCCTGCCCCTGTGGCGCCGGTGACCGTGAGCGTGCCCGCGCCCAAGCCACCAGCGGTCGAACCGGCGCCGCTGCCGGTCGAGGATCTGCTGCCGGTGCTCGAAGGCGCGGGCCTGCAACTGGTCCAGACCGAGGCGCAGAAGCTTGCGCAGGCACAGGCACGGATGCAGGCGCAGCCCCGGCCCGTGCACGCGCCGCGGCTGCGACCGCAACTGCCGGCGCCGGACGAAAGCGAGCTGGTCCAGGTCGAGACGCGCCGGCCGTAGCCGGCGACGCGGGATCGCTGCACGAGGTCGTGCCGCGATCCCGCCGCGGCCCGGGGTTTTGACGCAGGTCGCCTTGCGCCTCGCACCGGCGCGACTAACATCGGCGCCAGATTCGGCGCCTCGATCATGACCGATCGCGTGATTCCCCTGCTCGATGCGCGCACCGCGACCCTGCGCGCACCGCTGCTCGCGCCGGCCGACGCCGATGCGGCGTCCGACGGCCGCCTCGCCGACCGTCGCGGCCGGCCGCTGCGCGATCTGCGCATCTCGGTCACCGACCGCTGCAACTTCCGCTGCACCTACTGCATGCCGAAGGAGGTCTTCGACCGCAACTACCGTTTCCTGCCGCACGGCGACCTGCTGAGCTTCGAGGAAATCACGCGTCTGGCGCGTTTGTTCATCGACCTTGGCGTCGAGAAGATCCGGCTCACCGGCGGCGAGCCGCTGCTGCGCAAGGACCTCGAGCGGCTGATCGCGATGCTGGCGCGGCTCGCTACGCGCGACGGCCGACCGCTCGACCTGACGCTGACCACCAACGGCTCGATCCTGGTGCGCAAGGCACGCACCCTGGCCGACGCCGGACTCGGGCGCGTGACGGTGTCGCTCGACGCGCTCGACGACGCCACCTTCCGCGCCATGAACGACGTCGATTTCCCGGTCGCCTCGGTGCTCGAGGGCATCGCCGCCGCCGCCGAGGCCGGGCTGCCGGTCAAGGTCAACATGGTCGTCAAGCGCGGCGCCAACGATCACCAGATCGTGCCGATGGCGCGCCACTTCCGCGCCAGCGGCCACGTCCTGCGCTTCATCGAGTTCATGGACGTCGGCGCCTGCAACGGCTGGCGCCTGGACGACGTCGTGCCTTCGGCCGAAGTCATCGACCGGCTGCGCACAAGCTTCGCGCTCGAGCCCTGCGACCGCCACTACCGCGGCGAGGTGGCCGAACGCTGGCGCTATGCCGACGGCGGCGGCGAGATCGGCGTCATCTCCAGCGTCACGCGCGCCTTCTGCGGCGACTGCACGCGCGCGCGCTTGTCGACCGAAGGCAAGCTCTACCTGTGCCTGTTCGCGCAACAGGGCTACGACCTGCGCGAACTGCTGCGCGGGCAGGCCACCGACGCCCAGATCGCGGCCGCGATCGGCCGCATCTGGCGCGCACGCGCCGACCGCTATTCCGAGATCCGCACCGAGGCGACCGCCGGCCTGAAGAAGATCGAGATGTCGTACATCGGCGGTTGAACACCGTGATGGCGACGCCGACCCGCGCCGAGCTGACCGGACTCGTCCTCGCCGGCGGCCGCGGCCGCCGCATGGCCGGCGCCGACAAGGGGCTCGTCCTTTGGCACGGTGAGCCGCTGCTGGCGCACGTGCTGCGACGGCTGCAGCCGCAGGTGGCGCAAGTGCTGATCAGCGCCAACCGCAACCTCGAGCGCTACCGCGCTTGGGCACCCGTGGTCACCGACGCCGATCCCGCATCGTTCGACGGGCCGCTCGCCGGCATCGCCGCCGCGCTGCCGCTGGCGACACACGACTGGCTGGCGATCGTGCCCTGCGACCTGCCGCAGTTGCCGGCCGACGCCTTCGCCCGACTCGCAGCCGGATTGCAGGGCGCGCGCGCGGCGCACGCGGTCGCCGGCGAGCGGCACACGCTGGTGTGCCTGGTGCACCGGTCGGCGGCCGAAGGGCTCGCCACCCGGCGCGCCGGCGACGACCGGCGCGTGCAAAGCTGGCTGGCCGCGATCGCTTCGCGGCCGGTGGCGTTCGCCGACTCTGCCAGCTTCGCCAACTTCAACACCGCGGTCGATCTGGACGCGGCCGAGCAGAGATGACCACCCCTGCGCAAAGCGCCGACCCCGACGCCCGCGCGCATACCGACGGCGCGACCCCGACGGCGCCGGCGGCCGCGCGCGAACTGAGCGTGGCGCAGGCGGTCGGCCAGCTTTGCGAGCAGGCCGAGCCGGTGTCCGGTCTCGAGGACGTGCCGCTGGCGCAGGCGGACGGCCGCGTGCTGGCGCGCGACGTAGTGGCGTCGATCGACCTGCCCGGGTTCGACAACGCGGCGATGGACGGCTACGCGCTGCGCCACGCCGATCTCGCCGGCGGCGCGCCGCTGCGCGAACTGGGCCGCAGCCTCGCCGGCCGCGGCTTCGACGGCGAGGTCTGCACCGGCGGCTGCGTGCGCATCATGACCGGCGCACCGCTGCCGCCGGGTGCCGACACGGTGGTGGTGCTCGAAGACCTAGCCGCCGGCGACGGCCTGGTGCGCGTGCGCGTGGCGCCGGCGCCGGGAGCGAACATCCGCCGTCGCGCCGAGCACCTGGCGCGCGGCGCGGTCGCGCTGCGCTCGGGCAGCCGGCTGTCGGGCGCCGCGCTCGGACTGGCCGCCGCGGCCGGCTGTGCGACGGTGTGCGTGCGGCGCCGGCTGCGCGTCGGCCTGCTGTCGACCGGTGACGAACTCGCCGACCCGCCGCAGCCGTTGTCGAGCGCGGGCAGCTACGACGCCAACCGGCCGCTGCTGCAGGCTGCCTGCCTGCGTCTCGGCTGCGAGGTGCACGACCTCGGCATCTGCGGCGATCGCGGCGACGAATTCGATCGCGCCGTCGAGCGAGCCTTCGCGGCCGGCTGCGACGTGCTGCTGGCGAGCGGCGGCGCCGCGCAGGGCGACGCCGATGTCGTGCGCCAGGCCGGCGGCGTGCACTTCCTGCCGCTGAACATCCGCCCCGGCCGCGGACTGGCGCACGCGCGGCTGCAACGCGAGCACCGCCCGCTGTGGCTGCTCGGCCTGCCCGGCAACGCGGTCGCCGCCTATGTGATGTTCCATCTGGTCGCACGTCCGCTGCTGTTGCACTTGGCGGGCGCCGCCGCCGAGCCGTTGCCGCGCCTGCGCGCGCCGCTGGCGCAGGCTACAAGCGTGCGCGGCGGCCGCATCGACTACCGGCGCGGCCGTATCGACGGCGAAGGACGCGTCGCCCCGACGCGCGACCAGGGCTCGGCGATGCTGCGCACGGTCGTCGAAGCCGACTGCCTGATTGAGCTCGGCCCGGCCGTGCACTACGCGGCCGGCGCACTCGTCGATGTCATACCGCTCGGTCTGCTCGACTGAACGCCGGCGACTTGATCGCCACCGTTGGCGGCGCCGCGGGCGGGTCCTTGGCGCGACTCAGGTCGGTGCGGCGCGCGCCGAGGTTTCGCCGCGCAGGCGCGCGGCCTCGTTGAACACGAGCGCCGCCAGCACGATCGCGCCGCCGTAGAGAGTGGCCGCGGCCGGCACCTCGCCGGCGCCGAGCCAGGCCCAGAGCGGCCCGAGCAGCACTTCGAGCAGCGCCAGCAGCGCGATCTGCGGCGCCGACAGGTGGCGCGCGGCGTGCACCATTAGCATGCACGGCAGGCCGAGCTGGAAGAAGCCGAGCAGCGCCAGCAGTGCGATATCTCGCGCGCCGCCGATCAGCGGCAAGGCAAGCGGCAGCATCGCCGCCGCCGCCAGCACGCCGCCGATCAGTACTGCCGGCACCAGATCGACCCGCGCCTGCACCTTGTTCAGCGTCACCAGGTTGATCGCCGAGGCCACCGGCACCGCCAACGCGATCAGCATGCCGAGCAGGTGCGCGCCGCCGGGCGGCCCGACGCCACCGGCGAAGGCGAACATCCAGCCCATGCCGAACATCGCCGCGGCGATCGCCACCCAGGTGCGCGTGGCGATCGGCGTGCCGATCACGGCGCGCGTGAGCAGCGCCGTGAGCAGCGGCCCGACGCTCATCACCAGCAGCGTGTTGGCGGTGGTGGTGAAGGTCAGCGCCAGCATGAAGGCGGAAAACATCACCGCCCACATCGCACCCGAGATCAGGCCCGGCACGCCGGCGGCGATCAGCGGCCGCAGGCCCTCGCGCCGCACCAGCAGCAGGTAGCCGGCAACGAACAGGGCCGCGAACAGCGCGCGCCAGAAGGTGATCTCGAAGCGGCCGTCGGTCTGCATCTGCGGCGACAGCCAGCGCGTGACCACGCCTGCGGTCGACCACAGCAGCGCGACCAGCACCATCAGCGCGATCGCGCGGCGGTGGGGGGAAGACATGATGGATGATGAATGAGGCGCCCTGCGGGCGCGATGAGCGCGCTGCGCGCGCGGATTCCTGGGCGCGAATCATAGGTGCCGCAGGCACCGTCATCGGCGCGCAGCGCCTTCATTGCGCCGCAGGCGCATCATGCACTTCAGGCAGCGTCGCGTTGCGCGCGCTTGCGCTCGTGCTCCTTGAGCAGGCGCTTGCGCAGGCGGATGCTGGTCGGCGTCACCTCGACCAGTTCGTCGTCGGCGATGAACTCGACCGCGTACTCGAGCGTGAGCTTGATCGGCGGCACGAGGTCGATCGCTTCGTCCTTGCCGCTGGCGCGCACGTTGGTGAGCTTCTTCTCGCGGATCGGATTGACCACGAGATCGGTGTCGCGCGAGTGGATGCCGATGATCATGCCCTCGTACAGGCGCTCGCCGGGTGCGACGAACATGCGGCCGCGCTCCTGCAGCTTCCACAGCGCGTAGGCCACCGCCTCGCCTTCGTCCTGGCTCACCAGCACGCCGTTGCGCCGCTCGCCGGCGCCGCCCGGGCGCTCGGGACCGTAGTCGTCGAACACATGGCTCATCAGCCCGGTGCCGCGCGTGAGCGTCATGAACTCGCCCTGGAAGCCGATCAGTCCGCGCGCCGGGATCCGGTACTCGAGCCGCACCCGACCGCGACCGTCGGGCTGCATGTCCTGCAGATCGCCCTTGCGCCGGCCGAGTTCCTCCATCACCGCGCCCTGGTGCTGCTCCTCGAGGTCGACGGTCAGCAGCTCGTAGGGTTCGTGGCGCGTACCGTCGACCATCCTGAACAGCACGCGCGGCCGCGACACCGCCAGCTCGTAGCCTTCGCGCCGCATGTTCTCGATCAGGATCGTCAGGTGCAGTTCGCCGCGGCCGGCGACCTCGAACACGGTCTCGTCGCCGGTCTCGCGCATGCGCATCGCCACGTTCGACTTCAGCTCGCGCTCGAGCCGCTCGCGGATCTGGCGGCTGGTGACGAACTTGCCCTCGCGGCCGGCGAGCGGACTGGAGTTGACGCAGAAGTTCATCATCAGCGTCGGCTCGTCGATGCGCAGCAACGGCAGCGCCTCGGGCGCATCGACCGGGCACAGCGTGCAGCCGATGCCGAGGTCGTCGATGCCGTTGACCAGGACGATGTCGCCCGCCTGCGCCTCGGGCACGAGCTGCCGCTCGAGCCCCTTGAAGCGCAGCACCTGGTTGATCCGGCCGCGCGTGGTCGGCGCGTTCTGCGCCCCTTCCGGACCGTGCAGCACCAGCACCTCCATGCCGGGCCGGATGCGGCCGCGCGAGATGCGGCCGATGCCGATCTTGCCGACGTAGCTCGAGTAGTCGAGCGAGCAGATCTGCAACTGCAGCGCGCCGTCGGCATCGTCGTCACGCACCGGCACGTGGCGCAGGATCGCCTCGAACAGCGGTCGCAGGTCGCCGGCGCGAACCTCCGGTTCGGTGCCGGCGTAGCCGTTGAGCGCGCTGGCGTAGATCACCGGGAAGTCGAGTTGCGCCTCGCTCGCGCCCAGCTTGTCGAACAGGTCGAAGGTGGCGTTGACCACGTGCTCGGGGCGCGCGCCGGGGCGGTCGATCTTGTTGACGACGACGATCGGCTTTAACCCCTGCGCCAGCGCCTTGCGCGTGACGAAGCGGGTCTGCGGCATCGGCCCCTCGACGGCGTCGACCAGCAGCAGCACGCCGTCGACCATCGACAGCACGCGCTCGACTTCGCCGCCGAAGTCGGCGTGGCCCGGCGTATCGACGATGTTGATGTGCGTGCCTTCGTACTCGACGGCGCAGTTCTTGGCCAGGATCGTGATGCCGCGTTCGCGCTCGAGGTCGTTGCAGTCCATCACCCGCTCGGCCACCTGCTGGTTGTCGCGGAAGGTGCCGGACTGCGCGAGCAGCTTGTCGACCAGGGTCGTCTTGCCGTGGTCGACGTGGGCGATGATGGCGATGTTGCGCAGAGCGCGGGTCATGGTGGAGTCCGTGAAAAGTGAAACGTGAAATGTGAAAAGTGGGGGGATCGGCGCGACGTCGGCCTGCGACGTTTCACGTTTCACCTTTCACGTTTCACAGGCACTTGTCGCAATCAGGCGGCGCGGGTTGAGCGCGCCGTGTCGGTCGAACTCGGCCGTGCCGAGCAGCCGCTCGCCCGGGCCGTAGACGCGTACGCGGCCGGCGGCACCGCCGAGGTCGAGGCCGTTGCCGTGCAGGAAGCGGCGCGCCTGCGACTCGCCCAGCAGCACCCGCGGCAGCGCCGACAGCAAAGTGTCGGTGGGCAGCAGCCACTGCCGGCGCGACTGCGGCGGCGCTGCCGCCAGCGCTTCGAGCGAGACCGCCTGCTCCAGGCGCAGCGCGCCGATGCGCGTGCGGCGCAGCGCCGCCAGATGAGCACCGCAGCCCAGCCGCAGACCCAGGTCGTCGGCGAGCGTGCGCACATAGGTGCCTTTGCTGCACTCGAGGTCGACGACCGCGGTGGCGCCGTCGAACTCGACCAGCACCAGGCGGTGGATCGTCACCGGCCGCGCCTGGCGCTCGACCGTGACGCCGTCGCGCGCGTACTCGTAGAGCGCGCGGCCGTCGCGCTTGAGCGCCGAGTGCATCGGCGGCACCTGCGAGATGTTGCTGGTGAACTCTGACAGCGCCGTTTCAAGTCGCGCGCGGTCGAAGGCAACTGGCGCGGTGGCGATCACCTCGCCTTCGGCATCGGCGGTGCAGGTGCGAACGCCGAAGCGCACCATGGCGCGGTAGGCCTTGTCGGCTTCGAGCAGGTCGGAGGAGAACTTGGTCGCTTCGCCGAAGGTGAGCGCAAGCAGGCCGCTGGCGAGCGGGTCGAGCGTGCCGGTGTGGCCGGCCTTGGCGGCGGCGAGCAGCCGCCGGGCCGTCTGCAGGGCCGCGTTGGACGTGATGCCGCTCGGCTTGTCGAGCAGCAGCACGCCGTTCACCGCTTCGCCGCGGCGGGCGCGTGCCACTGTCGACCTCACTCTTTCGGGTGCTCGGGCTTGGCGTCGTGCGCCGGTGCCGCTTCGATCGCGGCGTCGCTTTCGACCGCGCGCTTGATCAACTGGTCGAGTTCGAAGCCGCGCGCCACGCTTTCGTCGTGCACGAAGTGCAGGCGCGGCACGGTGTGGATCGACAGCCGCTTGAACAGCAGGTTGTGCAGATGACCGGCGGCGGCGTTCAGCCCGCGCGCGGCGAGTTCGGCATCGCTGCCGATCACCGTGAAGTAGACCTTGGCGTGCGCGTAGTCGGGCGACACCTCGACCCCACTGAGCGTCACCATGCCGATGCGCGGATCGCGCAGCTCGCGCGCGATCAGCTCCGCCAGTTCACGCTGGATCTGGTCGGCCACGCGCAGGCCGCGCTGGGGCTTGTTCGCCGGCTTCATTGGATCGGCACGATCGAGAGAGGTCGAGCGTCGAGCGTCGAGCGTCGAGCGCGGCCACAGACACGCTAGACGCTAGACCCTAGACCCTGACTACAGCGTCCGCGCCACCTCCGTGACCTCGAAGACCTCGAGCTGGTCGCCTTCCTTGATGTCGTCGAAGCCCTTCAACGACAGGCCGCACTCGAAGCCGGCCTTGACTTCCTTGACGTCGTCCTTGAAGCGGCGCAGCGATGCCAGCTCGCCGGTCCAGACGACGACGTTGTCGCGCAGCAGGCGGGCGCTGGCGGTACGCCGCACCAGTCCGTCGAGCACCATGCAGCCGGCGACCGAGCCGACCTTGGGCACGCGGATGATCTGCCGGATCTCGACCAGACCGAGCACCTGCTCGCGCTGCTCGGGGGCGAGCAGGCCGGAGAGCGCCGCCTTCACGTCGTCGACCGCGTCGTAGATGATGTTGTAGTAGCGGATCTGCACGCCGCCGCTCTCGGCCAGCTTGCGCGCCGAAACGTCGGCGCGGACGTTGAAGCCGACGATCACCGCCTTGCTGGCAAGCGCCAGGTTGACGTCGCTTTCGGAGATGCCGCCCACCTGCGCGTGCACGACCTGCACCTTGACCTCGTCGGTCGACAGCTTGGTCAGCGCGTGCATCAGAGCCTCCTGCGAGCCCTGGACGTCGGCCTTGATGATCAGCGGCAGCGTGCGCACCGCGCCCTCGCCGGCGGTCTCGAACATGGTCTCGAGCTTGGCCGCCTGCTGCTTGGCGAGCTTGACGTCGCGGAACTTGCCGGCGCGGAACAGGGCGATCTCGCGCGCCTTGCGTTCGTCGCCGAGCACGATCAGCTCGTCGCCGGCCGATGGCACGTCCGACAGTCCCTGGATCTCGACCGGGATCGACGGACCGGCGGCGGCGACGCTCTTGCCGGCTTCGTCGAGCATCGCGCGCACGCGGCCAAAGGCCGAGCCGGCAAGCACCACGTCGCCGCGCTTCAGCGTCCCGCTTTGCACCAGCACCGTGGCCACCGGACCGCGACCCTTGTCGAGCTGCGACTCGATGATCAGCCCCTTGGCCGGCGCATCCTTGGGCGCCTTGAGCTCGAGCACCTCGGCCTGCAGCAGCACGTTCTCCAGCAGGTCGTCGATCCCCTGCCCGGTCTTGGCCGATACCGGAACGAACGGCGAATCGCCGCCGTACTCCTCGGGCACCACTTCATTGGCGACCAATTCCTGCTTGACCCGGTCCGGGTTGGCCTCGGGCTTGTCGATCTTGTTCAGCGCCACCACCAGCGGCACGCCGGCGGCCTTGGCGTGCGCGATCGCCTCCTTGGTTTGCGGCATGACGCCGTCGTCGGCCGCGACCACCAGGATCACCAGGTCGGTGGCCTTGGCGCCGCGCGCGCGCATCGCCGTGAAGGCCTCGTGGCCCGGCGTGTCGAGGAAGGTGATGATCCCGCGCGGCGTCTGCACGTGGTAGGCGCCGATGTGCTGGGTGATGCCGCCGGCCTCGCCCGCCGCCACTTTGGTGCGGCGGATGTAGTCGAGCAGCGAGGTCTTGCCGTGGTCGACGTGACCCATGATGGTCACCACCGGCGGCCGCGTCTCGGCGGCGACGTCGGCCAGCCTCTCGTTCTGCGCCAGCAGCGCTTCCGGGTCGTCGAGCTTGGCGGCGATCGGCGTATGACCAAGCTCGGTGACCACGATCATCGCCGTCTCCTGGTCGAGCACCTGGTTGATCGTCACCATCTGGCCGAGCTTCATCAGCACCTTGATGACCTCGCTTGCCTTGACCGACATCTTGTGCGCGAGGTCGGCCACGGTGATCGTCTCCGGCACGGAAACGTCGCGCACCACCGGTTCGGCCGGCATCGCCGCGGTCGCGCGCTGCTCGCGCTCGTCGCCGCCGCTCTTGCGGTGCCCGCGCGGGCCGCCGCGCCAGCCGGCGCCGGCGCCGGCGTCGCCGCGCGTCTTCAGCGCCCGCTTCTTGGCCGCATCCTCGGACCAGCTCGAGGCGAGCTTGCCCGACTTGACCTCCTTGACGCCGGGCTTCTTCTCGTCCTTCTTTGCCTCGGCCGGCTTGGCGGCCGGCTTGTGCAGGGTGCCGGTGGCCGGTGCCGCCGGCGCCGGCTCGGGCGCCTTCAGCACCTTCTTCGGCTGCGACATCATGCTCTTGATCGCCGCCACCTCGTCTTCGACCGCACGGCGCGCGCGCTCCTGCGCCGCGCGTGCCTCTTCGGCCGCCTTCTGCGCCGCCGCCTGCTCGGCGCGCGCCCGCTGCAACTGCAGGCGGGCCTGTTCGGCGCGTTCGCGTTCGGCGCCGTCGTCGGCATCGCCGCCGGCGCCGGCCGCCGCCTCCTGCTCGCGCTGCCGGCGCTGTGCCTCGGCCAGC
>JBBIST010000097.1:0-10655 GCA_037441125.1 Burkholderiales bacterium | reverse complement strand
CATGCCTGCGGGCGAGCGGCTGCACCCGCGCGTGACAGCGGCGGCGCAGGATGTGGCCTACGCCGCCGCCCGCCAGCGCGCGCTCGCCGACGCGATCGTCGCGCGCTTGGCGGCGCGGCCGCCGACACCGCTTCTGTCGGCCTTGCTCGGCGCCGCACTGGCGCAACTGCTGGTGCCGCGTCACGCCGACTACGCGGTGGTCGACCAAGCGGTGCGCGCGGCGCGTGCCGACGCGGCGACCGCCAGCGCCGCCGGCTTCGTCAACGCCGTGCTGCGCAACACCCTGCGCCAGCGCGAGTCGCTGGTGGCCGAGTGCGAACGCGATCCGGCGGTGCGCTTCAATCTGCCCGCCTGGTGGCTGCAGCGGCTGCAGCAAGATCACCCGCGCGAGTGGCCGGCGATCGTGCAAGTGCAGCGCCAACCGCCGCCGCTGATGCTTCGCGTCAACCCGCTGCGCACGACGCGCGCCGCCTATCTCGAGCGGCTGGCGCAGGCGGGAGTCGACGCCGTCGCCGTGGGCGCCGACGGCGTCTGGCTGCGCGCGCCGCGTCCGGTCGAGGCGATTGCCGGCTTCGCCGCCGGCGAGGTCACGGTCCAGGACGCAGGCAGCCAACTCGCCGCGCCCTTCCTCGGCGCGGCCGACGGCATGCGCGTGCTCGACGCCTGCGCCGCGCCCGGCGGCAAGACCGCGCACCTGGCCGCGCTCGCCGCGATCGACCTCACTGCAGTCGACCGCGACCGCGATCGCATCGCGCGCATCGACGACAATCTGGCGCGCCTGGGCCGGCATCCGGGCGCACGCGTCGGCGTCCTGGCCGGCGACGTCGTGCACCTCGCGAGCGCCGGCGCCCTGCCCTATTCGCGCTACGACCGCATCCTGCTCGATGCCCCGTGCACGGCGAGCGGCATCGTTCGCCGCCACCCGGACATCCCATGGCTGCGGCGCGCCGGCGATGTTGCGCAATTAGCGACGCAGCAGAGGCAACTGCTCGATGCCCTGTGGCCGCTGCTGGGGCCGGCTGGTAGATTGCTTTACGCGGTGTGCTCGCTGTTCGCCGACGAAGGCAGCCGACAGGTTCGCAGCTTCCTGGCCCGCACACCCGATGCGCGGGCGCTGCCGCTGCCGGGGTGCGATCCGGGCGCGCCGCCATCCCTGCAACTGCTGCCGGCGCAAGCCGCAGCCGAGCGCACCGACGGCTTGCCACACGTGCACGACGGCTTCTTCTACGCGCTGCTGGAAAAGCACGACTGACCTGCCCGATCATGCGGTGCGCGGCCCGGACTCCAGCAGCAGGCGCCCCGGCCGTCCGGCCCGGCTGCGCGTCGCGGGCGCTGGCGGCGGCGCTGGCCGCCGTGCTGGTGCTGTTCGCGTCTGCGTCGCTCGCCGCCGACCGGATCGCGGTCGGCCAGGCGCAGTTGTCGCTGGCGACGGCCGACGGCGGCGAACCGGCGGTGCTGCTCGACGCCGACTTCGACTTCTCTCTGCCGCCGGCACTGGAAGACGCGGTCCGGCGCGGCATCGCGCTGTACTTCGTGATCGAGTTCGAGCTGTACCGCAGCCGCTGGTACTGGTTCGACCGCCAACTGGCGCAGCGCTCGCTCGGCTATCGGCTCACCTACAGCGCGCTCACGCGCCAGTATCGGCTGGCGCGCGGCACCCTGGCGCTGCCTTTCGACACCCTCGAAGAGGCGCTGGCGGCGATGCGGCGCGTGCGCGGCTGGCCGGTGCTGGAGCGCGCTACGCTGCGGCCGGACGCGACCTATCACGCGCAGGTGCGGATGCGTCTGGACACCAGCCAGTTGCCGCGACCGTTCCAGATCAACGCCCTGACCGACCGGGACTGGACGCTCGCCTCCGACTGGCGCAGTGTCGAGGTCGCGGCCGATCTGACGCGTTGACTCGCGGCGGCGCGCCGCCGCGCACCGGAGCCTCGAAGCGTGACCACTGACGGCTCGCGATCCGCCGCCTTGCGGCCGGCGCCGGCACGGCCATCGAGCGTGTGCTGATGTCGCGCGCGATCCGCTATGCCGTGCCGATCGCGCTGGCGATCGGCGTCGCGCTGCTGTATCTGCTGGCGACCGCGGCCGGCAACACCGCCGCCTTCCAGCGCCACTATCCGCTGCTGCTGGTGGCCAACGGGCTGGTGGCACTGACGCTGGCGGTGCTGGTGGCGCTGCTGGTCGCGCGCCTGGTGCGCCGCTTGCGCCAGCGCCGTTTCGGCGCGCGGCTGATGGCGCGTTTCGCGCTCGCCTTCGCGCTGCTCGGAGCGCTGCCCGGACTGCTGATCTACGTCGTCTCGGTCGAGTTTCTGTCGCGCTCGATCGAGAGCTGGTTCGAGGTGCGCGTCGACCGCGCGCTGGAGTCAGGTCTGACGCTCGGGCGCGCCGCGCTCGAAGCGCAGCTCGCCGAGCTCAACGGCAAGGCACGCGCGATCGCCCTCGAACTGGCCGAGGTGGCCGAGGACGGCCAGTTGGCCGCGCTCGATCGCGCGCGCGAGCGCGCCGGCGTGCAGGAGGCGGCGCTGATCAGCGCCGGCGGTCAACTGCTCGGCGCCAGCAGCGCGCGCGACGCCGCCTTTGCGCCGACGCTGCCGCCGGTGGCGCAGTTGCGGCAGGCGCGGATTCAGCGCAGCGTGGCGCTGATCGAGGGCGATCCGCTGTCGACCGACCCGCAGCATGGGCTGCGCACGCGCGTGATCGTTCCGGTGCCGCACGCGAACGTCGCGCTCGTCGCCGGGTCGGTCGAAGCACCGCTGGCGCTTGCCGGCGAGCGCCGCTTCCTGCAGTTGGTACAGCACGTGCCGCCGTCGGTGGCAGCCAACGCACAGGCCCTGCAGGACGGCTACCGCGAGTACCAGGAGCTGGCGCTGTCGCGCAGCGGCCTGCGCCAGATCTACACGCTGACGCTGACGCTGACACTGCTGCTGGCGTTGTTTGCCGCGGTCGCGGCGGCGGTGCTGCTCGCCGGCTCGATGACGGCGCCGTTGCTGTACGTCGCCGAAGGCACGCGCGCCGTCGGCGAGGGCGACTTCCGGCGCCGCGTGCGCGAGTTCCGCGGCGACGACGAACTGAGCGCACTGGCACGCGCCTTCAATGCGATGACCGAACAGCTCGGGCAGGCGCGCGACACGGTCGAGGCCAAGCAGCGCGAGCTGGAACAGGCCAAGGCCTACCTCGAGCGCGTTCTGGCCAACCTCTCGGCCGGCGTGCTGGTCGCCAATCACGAATGGCGCCTGGTGACCGCCAACTACGGCGCCAGCCGCATCCTCGGTCTTTCGCTGGCGCCGCACGCGGGCGAACGCCTGCACGACCTGGTGCCGGCACTCGCCGCCAAGCTGGCCGGCGCCTTCGAGGACCTGTCGCTGTCGGCCACTCCCAAGGACTCGTGGCAGCGGCAGATCGAGGTCGCCCGCGCCGGCGCCGCCCCGGCGGCCGAGCCGCTGGCATTGCTGGCGCGCGGCTCGCGCCTGCCGCTGGACGACGGACCGGGCTACGTGGTCGTGTTCGACGACATCACGCAGGTGATCTCGGCGCAGCGCGCCGTGGCCTGGGGCGAGGTCGCGCGCCGCCTGGCGCACGAGATCAAGAACCCGCTGACGCCGATCCAGCTTGCAGCCGAGCGCCTGCAGATGAAGCTTGCGCCACGCCTGCCGCCCGAGCAGGCCGAGGTGCTGACGCGCGGCGCGGCCACGATCGTCAGCCAGGTGGCGGCGATGAAACGCATGGTCGACGACTTCCGCGACTACGCGCGCTTGCCGCCGGCGCGGCTGGCCGCGCTCGACCTGAACGCGCTGATCGAAGAAGTGGTGTCGCTGTACCGGACCGCCGGCGCCGCCGTGCAGACCCAGCTCGTTTCGCCTCTGCCGCCGATCCTCGGCGACGCCGGCCAGTTGCGCCAGGTGATCCACAACCTGCTCGCCAATGCGCTCGAAGCGATCGAAGCGGCAAGCTTGGCTCCGGCTGCCGGCGCACGCATCGTCGTGCGCACGGAGCCGGTGCGCACCGACGAGCCGGGCGGCGCCGGCGGCGCCACCGGCGTGCGCCTGGCGGTCGAGGACGACGGGCCGGGGTTTCCGGCGAATATACTTCGCCGTGCCTTCGAGCCCTACGTGACCACGAAACCTGGAGGCACCGGGCTCGGTCTGGCGATGGTGAAGAAGATCGTCGACGAGCACGGCGCGCGTATCGAGCTGGTCAACCGGCATCCAGGCACGCCGGGCGGCGCCACGGTGACGATTGTGTTCCGCCGCCTGGCGCGGGCCGAGACCGGCGGCGACGCACAGGTGCCGGTGGCCCGGCACGCGGCCTGAGAGGCTGAGGAGTCAGACCCTTGTTCGATTCGTTGTTCGCTTCCCCCGCGGCGGCGCAGCCGCAGCGCAGTGCAGCGGGTCGCTGCGTTCGCCGCCGGCGCTGAATCATGGCCACGATCCTGGTCGTCGACGACGAAGTCGGCATCCGCGAGCTGCTGTCGGAGATCCTGTCCGACGAAGGCCACGCGGTGCTGATGGCCGAGAACGCCGCCGCCGCCCGCCGCCTGCGCCAGCTCGAGCCGCCCGACCTGGTGCTGCTCGACATCTGGATGCCCGACACCGACGGCGTGACGTTGCTCAAGGAGTGGTCGGCGGCCGGACCGCTGACGATCCCGGTGATCATGATGTCCGGTCACGCGACCATCGACACCGCGGTCGAAGCCACACGCTATGGCGCGCTCGACTTTCTGGAAAAGCCGATCGCCTTGGCGCGCCTGCTGACGGCGGTCAAGTCCGGGCTCGAGCGCGGCCGCTTCATGCGCGCCCTGCGCGCCCATGGCGCGACGCCGGCACAGGTGGCACCGGCGGCGCCGGTGCCGGCCGCGGCGCCGGCGCCGGCGGTGGAAAAGGCGCCGGTGCTGACGCCGGCGCCGGTGGCCAACGGCGCCGGCGTCAGCCTCGACCAGCCGCTGCGCGAAGCGCGCGACCAGTTCGAACGCGTCTACTTCGAGTACCACCTGGCGCGCGAGAACTACAGCATGACGCGCGTGGCCGACCGCGCCGGTCTCGAGCGCACGCACCTGTACCGCAAGCTCAAGCAACTCGGCGTCGAACTGGCGCGCAACGGCCGGCGCGCCGTCGCCCTGGCCTCCGAGCCGGCGCGGCCGGTGGCGGCACTGCGCGAAGCGAGCGACGCCTCGGACCGGGCCTGAGAGGCTGTCGCCAGGTCGCGCGGACCGCAGCGCGTGAAGATCATCATCCTCGGCGCCGGCCGCGTCGGCACTTCGGTGGCCGAGAGCCTCGTGTCCGAGGCGAACGACATCACGGTGATCGACACCGACGGCGCGCGCGTGACCGATCTGCAGGCGCGCTACGACCTGCGCGGGCTGGTCGGCAACGCGACCTTGCCGTCGGTGCTGCGCGAGGCGGGCGCGGCCGATGCCGACATGCTGATCGCGGTCACCAGCACCGACGAGACCAACCTGGTCACCTGCAAGATCGCCGCCGACCTGTTCAACGTGCCGACGCGCATCGCGCGCGTGCGCAACACCGAGTTGCAGGACCACCCGGAGCTGACCGGCGAGCAGGGCTTTCGCGCCACGCACATCATCTGGCCCGAGCAGAGCGTCACCGACTACCTGCTCAAGCTGATCGAGTTCCCGGAGGCGCTGCAGGTGCTCGAGTTCGCCGGCGGCGCCGCCAGCCTGATCGTCGTGCGCGCGGTCGCCGGCGGGCCGCTGGTGTCGCATCCGATCCGCGACCTGCGCCGCCACATCCCGAACATCGACAGCCGCATCGTCGCCATCTTCCGCAACGACCGCAGCATCGCCTGCGACGCCGGCACCATGGTGCAGCCGGGCGACGAGGTCTTCGTCCTGGCCGCCGCCGAGCACATCCGCAGCGTGATGAGCGAGCTGCGACGGATGGACAAACCGGTGCGGCGCGTGATGGTGGCCGGCGGCGGCAACATCGGCCTGCGCCTGGCGCGCGCGCTCGACACCGGCGAGGGCCTGGAGCGCTGGGGCGCCGGCTTCAACGTCAAGCTGATCGAGGTCAGCAAGCGCCGCTGCGAGTACCTGGCGAGCGAGCTGTCGTCGCGCGTGCTGGTGCTGCACGGCGACGCCACCGACGAGGACCTGCTCGGCGCCGAAGGCGTGGCCGAGTGCGACCTGTTCTGCGCCCTGACCAACGACGACGAGAACAACATCATGAGCGCGCTGCTCGCCAAGCGCCTGGGCGCGCGCCGCACGATCGCGCTGATCAACCGCAAGAGCTACGGCGAGCTGATGCAGGGCGGCCAGATCGACATCGCGATCTCGCCCTCGCATGCGACCCTTTCGAACCTGCTCAAGCACGTACGCCGCGGCGATGTGGTTGCCGCGCACAGCCTGCGCCGCGGCGCCGCCGAGGCGCTGGAGATGATCGCCCACGGCGACCGCGCCAGCTCGCGCATCGTCGGCCGGCGCATCGAGCAGATCGAGCTGCCGCGCGGCGCCACGATCGGTGCTTTGGTGCGCGGCCAGGGCACGACCACGCGCGTGCTGATCGCGCACCACGACACGGTGGTCGAGGCCGATGATCACCTGATCCTGTTCGTCGCCAACAAGCGCATGATCCCGCGCATTGAAAAGCTGTTCCAGGTCGGAGTCGGGTTTTTCTGAGGCCGAAGCAGCGAGAGGATGACTTCGCGCGAGCCGCGGCCCTACAATGGCCGCGGCGACAAACGATTCCAGCGGCTTCCGTAGAAGCGATCCGCGGCCGCACGTCCCCCCAAGTCGCGCAGGATCGCGCCGACAATCAAAGGAGACCATCGATGAAGTTCTTGAACACCAAGGGGGCCGAGGTCCCCGCCAGCACACCGACCGAGCAGACCTCGGGCGCACGCCGCAGCTTCTTTGGCCGCGCCGCGGTCGCCACCGCCGGCGCCGCCGCGCTCGGCGTGCCGATGGTCTCGCGCGCGCAGACGGTCAGCTTCCGCTTCCAGTCGACCTGGCCGGCGAAGGACATCTTCCACGAGTACGCGAACGACTTCGCCAAGAAGATCAACGACATGGCCGGCCCGCGCCTGCGCATCGAGGTCCTGCCGGCGGGCGCCGTGGTGCGCGCCTTCGACCTGCTCGACGCCGTCTCCAAGGGCACGCTCGACGGCGGCCACGGCGTGGTCGCTTACTGGTACGGCAAGAACACCGCGGTCGCACTCTGGGGCTCGGGTCCGGCCTACGGCCTGAACGCCAACCAGGTGCTTGCCTGGCACTACTACGGCGGCGGCAAGGAGCTGCTCGACAACATCTACCGCGGCCTGAACATCAACGTGCAGTCGTTCCTGTACGGGCCGATGCCGACGCAGCCGCTCGGCTGGTTCCGCAAGCCGATCACGCGCCCGGAAGACTTCCGCGGCCTGAAGTTCCGCACCGTCGGCCTGGCGGTCGACATCTTCACCGAGCTGGGCGCGGCGGTGAACCCGCTGCCGGGCGGCGAGATCGTGCCGGCGCTCGACCGCGGCCTGCTCGACGCGGCCGAGTTCAACAACGCGACCTCGGACCGCATCCTCGGCTTCCCGGACGTGGCCAAGAACTGCATGCTGCAAAGCTTCCACCAATCGGGCGAGCAATTTGAAGCGCTGTTCAACAAGCCCAAGTACGACGCGCTTCCGGCCGAGCTCAAGGCGGTGATCGACTATGCGGTGCAGGCGGCGAGCGCCGACATGAGCTGGAAGGCCGAACACCGCTACTCGCAGGACTACATCGAGCTGCGCACCAAGCACAAGGTCAACTTCTTCCGCACGCCGGACTCGATCCTGCGCGCGCAGCTCGCTGCCTGGGACCGGATCATCGCCAGGAGGTCGGCCGAGAACCCCTTGTTCCGGCAGGTGCTCGAGTCGCAGCGCGCCTTCGCCGAACGCGTCGGCCGCTGGCACTTCGACACCAACGTCGACTTCCGCATGGCCTTCAATCACTACTTCGCGCGTCCCGCCGCGCCCGCCAAGAAGGCGCCGGCCAAGAGCTAAGTCGACCGCCCGGTCGTCGTTCCGATGCGCCCCTCGCCGCTGCGGGGGGCGCGTTCACTTGCGCGCGCCGCTCGCGCGGTCACCCCGGGGAAGGACATGCAGCAACTTCTGCTGACGGTCGACAAGGTCTCCACCTTCGTCGGCCAGCTCGCCTCCTGGCTGATCCTCGCCTTGATGGTGTTGATCGCCTGGGAGGTGTACTCGCGCTACGTGCTCAACCAGCCGCACGCCTGGGCGCTGGATGCACAGATCATGCTCTACGGAAGCCTTTTCATGCTGGCCGGCGCCTACACGCTGGCGAAAAACGGCCATGTACGCGGCGACGTCCTGTACGGCTTCTTCCGGCCGCGCACCCAAGCCGCGGTCGACCTGGTCCTGTACTTCGTGTTCTTCATCCCCGGCATCGTCGCCTTGTCGTACGCCGGCTGGACCTTTGCCGCCACCTCGGCGGCGATTCGCGAGACCACCTTCGCCGCACAGGCGCTGCCGCTGTACCCGTTCAAGTTCGTGATCCCGATTGCCGGCGCGCTGCTGCTGGCGCAGGGCGCAGCCGAGATCGTGCGCTGCGTGCTGTGCCTGCGCCAGGGCGAATGGCCGAGCCGCGAGGAGGACGTCGAGGAGGTCGACGTCGAGAAGCTCAAGGCGATGGTGCACGTCAAGGACGAGGACATCGCCGCCGTCGACCGCGCGCTCGCCGCGCATCCTCAGCAGTTGCGCTAAGGGTCGCGCGATGCGACTGCGCAAGGAGCTGTGGTTCGGGCTGGCGCTGATGGCGTTGATCGTCGCCGTCGCCGTCTTCGTGCTCGCCTCGGCCGAGACCATCACCCGCGGCCATCTTGGCCTGCTGATGCTGTTCCTGGTGGTGGTGGCGATCATGCTCGGCTTTCCCACCGCCTTCACGCTCATGGGCATGGGAATGATCTTCACCTGGTTCGCCTACGACCGCGACATCGGCCGCACGCTCGACCTGATGGTGCAGTCGACCTTCCGCGTGATGAGCAACGACGTCCTGATCGCGATCCCGCTGTTCGTCTTCATGGGCTACCTGGTCGAGCGCGCGAACCTGATCGAGAAGCTGTTCAAGAGCCTGCACCTGTCGCTGGCGAGCGTGCCGGGCTCGCTCGCGGTGGCCACCCTGGTCACCTGCGCCGTGTTCGCCACCGCCACCGGCATCGTCGGCGCCGTGGTCACGCTGATGGGTCTGCTCGCGTTCCCGCAGATGCTCAAGGCCGGCTACAGCGTCAAGCTGGGCGCCGGCGCGATCACCGCCGGCGGTTGCCTCGGCATCCTGATCCCGCCGTCGGTGATGCTGATCGTCTACGGCGCCACGGCCGGCGTGTCCGTGGTCCAGCTCTACGCCGGCGCGTTCTTCCCAGGGCTGATGCTGGCCGGCCTGTACGTGCTGTACGTGATGCTGGTGGGCTGGCTCAAGCCGGAGCTGGCGCCGCCGCTCACCGCCGAGCAGCGACGGGTCGAGTTGCCGCCGGTGACCCGACGCATCGCCGAAACCGTGTCGCAGCGCGCCCTGCCCGGGCTGATCAAGGCCCTCAAGGGACGGCGCAACGCCGAGGTGTCGGCGCCGCGGCTGCTGGCGCAACTGTTCATCACGCTGGTGCCGGCGCTGCTGTTCGCGCTCGTGATGTTCGAGTCGTACCTGATCGTCACCAAGCCGGCGGCCGTGGTCACGGTGCCGGCCGGACTCGAGGTGCTGGGCGCAGGCAACGGCGCCACCGAAGCACCCGTCGACGACGGCGGCGTGCAGGAGCCTCCCGGCGCCGACGATCTGCAGGAGCCGACCGCCGACGGCCTGCAGGAGCCGGCCGAAGCCGTGCAGGAGCTGGCCGATGACGGGGTGCAGTTGCCGCCGGGTGCACAGGCGCAGGAGGCTCCGGCGCTCGCCGACAGCGGCGTGCAGGAACCCCCGGGCGCGGCCGGGGTGGCGGACGAGACCGCCGAGGCGCTGCCGGCGCCGCTCGGCTGGTGGATCGCGCTCGGCGTCGGCTCGGTGCTGCTGGCCGGCTTCTACACGGTGTTTACCTTCCAGCGGCTCGAGATCTTCAAGATGCTGCTGGCGTCGTTCTTCCCGCTGGCGGTGATGATCATGGCGGTGCTCGGCTCGATCGTCTTCGGGCTGGCGACGCCGACCGAGGCGGCCGCGGTCGGCGCCTTCGGCGGCTACGTGCTGGCGGCGATCTACCTGCTGCTGAACTTCCCCAGCGACTACGTGCGGCGCGCGCTGCTGCTCTGGATTCCGCTGTGGATTCCGTTCTTCATCTCGATCAGTTGGTTTCGCTTCCCCGAGTTCTTCGGCGGTCCGGTGCCGACCTGGTTGGGCCTGATCGCGATCTTGGGCGTGCTGATCTGGGCCCTGATCGCGGTCAAGCAGGCGGGCATGTTCGAGACGGTCAAGGAGTCGTCGTTCCTGACCGGCAAGACGAGCGCGATGGTGTGCTGGTTGTTCGTCGGCAGCGCGATTTTCTCGTCCGCTTTCGCGCTGCTCGGCGGCCAGGAGCTGGTCGAGAACTGGGTGCTGTCGCTCGGGCTGTCGAAGACCGAGTTCCTGATCCTGTCGCAGGTGATCATCTTTCTGCTCGGCTGGCCGCTGGAGTGGACCGAGATCATCGTCATCTTCATGCCGATCTTCATCCCGCTGCTCGACAACTTCGGCGTCGACCCGC
>JBBIST010000096.1:0-10707 GCA_037441125.1 Burkholderiales bacterium | reverse complement strand
CGATGGGCATCGGCCCGCTGTTCGCGATCTACCAGGCGCGCTTCATGCGCTACCTCGCGCACCGCGGTCTGCTGGAGACGACCGGTCGCAAGGTCTGGGCCTTCGTCGGCGACGGCGAGATGGACGAACCCGAAGCGCTCGCCGGACTTTCGCTCGCCGCGCGCGAGGGGCTCGACAACCTCGTGTTCGTCGTCAACTGCAACCTGCAGCGGCTCGACGGGCCGGTGCGCGGCAACGGCTCGATCATCCAGGAGCTCGAGGGCCTGTACGCGGGCGCCGGCTGGAACGTGATCAAGCTGCTTTGGGGCGCCGACTGGGATCCGCTGTTCGCGCGCGACACCGAGGGGCTGCTGCTGCGCGCCTTCCACGAGACCGTCGACGGCGAGTTCCAGACGCTTGCCGCCACCGACGGCCGCTTCAACCGCGAGCACTTCTTCTCCAAGTATCCGGAGCTGCAGCGGCTCGTGGCTCACCTGACCGACGAGGACATCGACCGCCTGCGCCGCGGCGGCCACGACCCGGTGAAGATCCACGCCGCCTACCACGCGGCGGCGACTCATCGCGGCCAGCCGACGGTGATCCTGGCCAAGACCAAGAAGGGCTACGGCATGGGCAGCGCCGGCCAGGGCCGGATGACCACCCATCAGCAGAAGAAGCTCGACAGCGAGCAACTGCTCGCCTTCCGCGACCGCTTCGCGCTGCCGCTGTCGGACTCGCAGGTGCAAGCCTGCGAGTTCGTGCGGCCGCCGGCCGAGGCGCCGGAGATCAAGTACCTGCACGGCCACCGCGCCAAGCTCGGCGGCTACCTGCCGGCGCGTTCGTCGGCCTGCGAGGCGGTGGCGGTGCCGCCGCTCGCGAGCTTCGGCCGCTTCGCGCTCGAGGCTGCGGGCCGCGAGATGAGCACGACGATGGCCTTCGTGCGCATGGTCTCCGCACTGCTCAAGGACAAGGCGCTGGGGCCGCGCATCGTGCCGATCATCGCCGACGAAGCGCGCACCTTCGGCATGGCCGATCTGTTCCGGCAGGTCGGCATCTACTCGCCGCTCGGCCAGTTGTACGAACCCGAGGACCACGACCAGGTCAGCTACTACAAGGAAGCCAGCAACGGCCAGATCCTCGAGGAAGGCATCACCGAGGCCGGCGCCCTGGCGAGCTGGGTCGCCGCGGCCACGAGCTACTCGGCGCACGGCTTGGCGATGCTGCCGTTTTACATCTACTACTCGATGTTCGGCTTCCAGCGCGTCGGCGATGCAATCTGGGCCGCGGCCGACTCGCGCTCGCGCGGCTTCCTGCTCGGCGCCACCGCCGGCCGCACCACGCTCGCCGGCGAGGGGCTGCAGCACCAGGACGGATCGAGCCAGCTCGTCGCCGCCACGATTCCCAACTGCCGCGCCTACGACCCCTGCTTCGCCTACGAGCTGGCCGTGATCGTGGACGACGGCATGCGGCGGATGCTCGCCGCGCAGGAGGACGTCTTCTACTACGTGACGGTGATGAACGAGAGCTACGCACAGCCGTCGGCGCCGTGGAGCGGCGCTGCCGCGCTCGCTTCCGGCGCCTCTGTCGCAAGCACCGGCGAGAGCGGTTCCGAGCGCGACGCCAATAGGCAGATCGAGGCAATCCTGCGCGGCATGTATCGCCTGCGCGCGGCACCGCAGGCAGCGGCGCGCGTGCGCCTGCTCGGCAGCGGCACCATCCTGCGCGAAGCCCTCGCCGCCGCCGAGCTGCTCGAAGCCGAGTTCGGCATCGCCGCCGACGTGTACTCGGTGACCAGCTTCACCGAGCTGCGCCGCGAAGCGATGGCGATCGAGCGCCAGCGCCGCCTGGGCCAGCCGCGCCGCGATACCTGGATCGAGCAGCAGTTGCCGGCCAATGGGGCGCCGGTCATTGCCGCCAGCGACTACGTCGCCGCGCTCGCCGATCTGATTCGTCCCTGGGTGCACGACAAGTACATCGCCCTTGGTACCGACGGCTTCGGCCGCAGCGACCTGCGGCTGGCGCTGCGCCGGCACTTCGAGGTCGACCGCCACGCGATCGCCGTGGCCGCGTTGTCGGCGCTGGACCCGGCGCTGGCGCGGCGGGCGGCGGCGCGGTACGGGCTGGAGGCGGACGCGCCGCCGCCGTGGACGCGCTGAAGCGTCGCTGTAAGGCTAGGGCGCCTTGCGCGGGTAACTCAACAACTCGCGCGTGAAGTCGGTATTGCCGACGCGCCGCACGTGCTTCACGTCGGCGCGCGCCTCGGGCGCGTACCAGTAGGTGTCGGTCATGCGGCCGTGAAAGCCGTTGCTCAGCCGGATGAAGCCGTCGTACTCGATCTTGAAGGCCATGAAGCGGCCGGCCGGCACGACGACCTCTTCATGTACCACGACACGTGCGTCTTGCCTGTTGTTGCCGGTCACGCCGTCGGCGCGCTTGAAGTTGGAGTCGTGCGACCAGCGCTTACCCACTTCCAGCGGCCATACGCGCCACGGCTTGTCGGAGGGCTCGCCGAAGAACATGTGCGACAGCGGCCGCTGCGTGCCGTCGGTGTACAGCACCTCGCGCCGGCCGTCCTTCTCGACGATGGTGCGGGTCAAGCGGCTCTCCTCGAGCCGGGTGCGGTTGTCGACCTGGCGCCACTCCCAGACCTCGCCGACAGCGAAGCCGGCCAGATCGGGCATCGGCGCACTCTGGGCGGTCACGCTGCCGCACACCGCCAGCAGCAGCATCAGTAGCAGTCGTTGCAGCATTTCCATCGTGTCCTCCTCGTACAGGTGATAGAGCGAGACAGCGGCGGGCGGCGCATCGCGCGCCGCCGCACCGGCCTACGGGTTGGGCTCGGTGGCGGCCTCAGCAACGCCAGTGCATCGCCCATGTTCGCGCCATAGCGAACGGGCGCGACCGGGACTCAGGTCGGCCGATGCATCGCCGCCCTCGAAGTGTCCCGCCCTTCGTGAACGACTCAAGGGCGGAGCACACCCGCTTCCACTTACTGGAACGACGCATAACTCACAACGACGCTGTTGTTGCGGTCGACGTAAGCCAGGCCGAATTCGCCGTAGGTCTTGCCGCTCATCTCTGCGAACGTCGGCGTAGGCCTCTTGCCTGCGATCGCGGTGGCCGTGCTTCCGGGGTAATCGTCGACGTTCAGGCGATAGGCCGGATAGAACGCGCCGCCGGTGTTCGTCGACCTCGGCCCCTGGAAGAACTCGTAGAACGAAAACAGCCGGAACGCACGATTGTCGGCGGGTGTGGGCATCGCGCTCCACGCAAAATCCATCGGGCTCGGGTTGGCACTCGCGAGATTGGCCGCGATCTGCGCGGCATCGGACGGTTGCGTCAAGCGCGGGAAGTTGTCCGCACCCGGCCCGGTACCGGCCATCTCGACGAACGTGTACGGCAGCTTCCCGAGCACGGCCGTGTAGGTCGCAATGGGCGTGCGGCCGACGTGGCCGTTGACCGTCTTCCAGCCGTCGTCGTTGTAGACCGCGAACGTGTACGTTCCGCCCTCGGTCCATCCCTGGCTCTGGAAGCCCGTGTCCGCTGCCGCATCCGGCGTGGCCGTCGTCCAGCCCCAGTTGTTGAACGTCGCTCCCTGACCGACGCAATCGGCCACGCTCGCCACCGGCACACCGGCACCGGCGATGCGACAGACGCGGAATGCGTCATCGTCGCGCCAGTTCAGGAAGTTGCCGTTCTTGCCTGCGAGTTCCGGCGCACTGCGCAGCAGCCGCGGCGAAATCAGTTTGAACGAGAAGGGCTCACCGCCCGCACCGGTCGGCCCCGGACCGGAGACGATCACGTAGGTCGCATTGCCCATCGGATCGATGACGAAGAACTGCACGTCGCGCCGGTAGTTCACCGCCGGCGAGCGCGCCACTCCGGTCAAGGTGTAGCGCGCGTCGCGCAGGTTGCGCCCGCGCACCTCGACGCGCACGCGCCGCTGGTTGCCGAACAGCCGTAGGACACTGGACACCTGCGGTGTCGGGCAGCCCGGCGTGCCGAACGAGCTGCCGCTGATCAGCGTGGCCTTCACGTTCTTCGCAACCGATCCGTCGCGATACGTGACGTCGTACTGGACATCGATCTCCCGGCGCGCGCTGCCGTCGCCATTGGTCGTGTTGCGCTCGGCGAGGATCTGGACGCTGCTGCGCGTCTCGCCGATCCGGTACGCATCGCGCGCCAACACAGCTTGCAGATTGGCATCGATGTCGGCAATGTTGAACGCCTTGGTGCGCCCTTCGTCAAGGAAGCAGTCGTCGGCGATCGAAAGCCGCGCCGCGCCCGAGTTCGGCACGGCGTTGGCCCACAACGCATCGACCGACGCCAGAAAGGTGGTCACCTGTTGCAGCGTCGTCGGTGGCGCCGGCGGTGGCGGCGGCGGCGCGGGCGTCTGGCTCGGCGGGTTGACGGGATCGTCACCGCCTCCCCCGCATGCGGCAAGCAGACCCGCCGTGCCGATCAGCGCGGCGCGAAACAGAAGCTGGGTCGTGCGCTTGTTCATCGGTTTCTCCTCTGCAGATGATGATCACGCGGTCGGTGGGCGGCGTGCGCAACGGCCGCCCGCGCCGATCCAATCTGCGCCGACAGACGCTGACGCGCATCCTTCACTTGAAGGAGGATCCGCGTTGCTCGTCGACGTATCGTTCGGTGCGTCTTCCGAACCACCGGTCGATCGCCAATGACGCGTACACGTGCACCTCAACCGCGCGGTCGCAGAAGCGGGGATGGGGCCGCCTTGCGCGAGCCGGTGAGCTTTGCTGCGACCTACGCGTTGACCGCGGCGGAGTGCGAAGTGCTTGCCATGCTGCTGCGCGGCAGCACGCCGGCGGAAATCGCCGCGACGCGTGGTGTCGCCATCTCGACCGTCCGCACCCAACTGAAGCGGCTTTTTGCCAAGTCAGGCACGCGCGGCCAAGCCGATCTGGTGCGGCGCGCGTTGCAGGCGCCCTGACGCAACCGGCTCTACTGCGCGCAGCATCCCCCAGATGGAGGACGACGCCGGCAGCACGCCGGGCTAGCGTTTCTACCGCGCCGCGCCGCAGGCGCGCGCAGCGAACTGCACGAGAGGGGGCGCCATGCGCAAGCCCGCCACGACGTTCGACGCACTGCTCGGGGAGATCTACGCGGCCGCGACCGAGCCGATACTCTGGCCACAGGTCGTGCGCGAGCTGGCACACCGGCATGGCGCGCACGTGGGCGCGCTCTTCACGCCGTACGAAGGCGCGCACGAGCGTTATCTGTTTGCAACCTCAGGGATGGATCCGGCGCTCGGTCGCAGCTACGGCGAGTACTGGCACCAGCACGACGCCTGGAAGCTCGCCGGACTCGCGCGGCGGCAACTGCGCAGCCTGACGGTGCACCTGGGCGAGAGCATTGTGCCCGAGCGCGACCTCGTGCGCACGGCTTTCTACAACGAGTACCTGCGCGACATGGAAACCAGGCACTTGGTCGCCTCGACGCTGTTCGACGACAGCGACGCGCCGATGGCACCCCTCACGGTGCTGTCGTTGTTGCGCGCGCCCAAGGCCGGAGCGTTCGGCAGCAGCGATCGCGAACAACTGCAGGCACTCTTGCCGCACCTGCGCCGTGCGCTGGGCGTCTATTGGTCGCAGCGGCGCGCGCGGGAGTCTCTGGTCGCACGCGAGGCCGCGCTCGACGCGCAGGGCGTGGCCATCTTCTGGCTGTCGCCGCGGGGACAGATCGAGTACGCCAACGCGGCGGCACGCGCGCTGCAAGCCAGCGGCCGGCTACTGCGCAGCGCCGGCAACCGCGTGACGACCTTCGCCGTGCCTGCCAGCCAGCCTCTGGGCGAAGCGCTGGCCGCCGCCTGTGCCGGGCGGCCGGCCACCGTGGCGCTGGCCGGCACGCCGGCCCACGTCGCGCATGTGCTGCCGCCGCGGCCGGTGCAGGTCGCGGGGCGGGCGATCTTTGGCGTGTTGTTGCAGATCGAGCGCGCGCCCGGAACGGTCGAAGCGGGCGCCATTGGCGCGCTGACGCGCCTGCATCACCTGACCGCCGCCGAAGCGCAGGTGTTGCAGCGGCTGGCCGACGGCGCCACGCCGGCCGAGATCGCCACGGCGCTGTGCGTGTCCACCGCCACCGTGCGTTCGCACTTGAAAGCCCTGTTCGGCAAGACCGGCGTGCGCCGCCAGGCCGATCTGGTGCGGCTGGCGCACGCGCACGGCCGGCGCAGCGTCGCGGAGGCGATGGAACCGGGCACGGCGAAAGCGTGAGCGGCGCAACCGGTACGTCGCGCCGACGCGTGCCGCTCCCGCGGCGCCGCGCGGCTCAGACTGCTCGGACCGCTACTTGAGAATCCGGAACAGGTTGTGGTGCGAGTCGGTGAAGGTGCGCAGCTCGGGCCGGTCCTTGATCTCGGTGGCGGCCTCGGCGATGCGCGGGTGGGCGAGCAGTGCCGCGTCGCGCGTGACCAGGATCTGGTCGGTGCCGGACAGCCAGTAGTCGGCGCCGATCGCCGACTCGGGCGAGTCGGACACCAGGACCGCGTGCATGCCGAGTTCGTTCGCGTGGCGCTTGATCACCGGCGCGATGTCGATGTAGCGGTTGGTCGCCTGGAACACGATCACGCCGTTCGGCGCCAGGTGCTTGACGTAGAGCTGCATCGCCTCGCGCGTGATCAGATGCATCGGGATCGAAGCACCCGAGAAGGCGTCGATGCCGAGCACGTGGTAGCCGCGCGGCGCCTCGCGCTCGAGCGACAGGCGGCCGTCGCCGAGGACGATCGGATGCACGCGCGCCGGCGTGTCGCGCAGGAAGCTGAACTCGCGCTGCTCGATCTCGATCACCCTCGGGCTGATCTCGTAGAAGACGAAGTCGTCGCCGGCGCGCCCATAGGCGGCGACCACGCCGGCGCCCAGGCCGACGATGCCGACCTTGCGCGGCTGCGGCCGCATCTCGTTCAGGGCCGTGAACAGGCGGCCGTAGCCGGAGCCGGGGCCGAAGTAGTCGCTCGGCACGTTGCGGAACTGCTCGCCCTGGAGCTGGCCGCCGTGGATGATGCCGCCGTGGTACATCGCGCGGTAGGTGATGCCATTGACGGTGCGGTCCTTGGTGCGCACGACGCCGTAGAAGTCGCGTTCCATCACGCGCATGTCGCGCATGTACTCGTGGGCGCCGATCACCGCGTAGTAGTAGGTCGGCATGAGCGAGACGATCGCCGCCGCCGCCCACAGACCGTTGGCGCGCATCACCAGCAGCAGCGCCAGCGCGCCGAGCGCGATGTTCAGCTCGAAGTAGCCTTCGAGCGACAGCGGCGCGACGATCCCGACCAGCACCGCGCCGAACGCGCCGCCGATCGACATCATCAGGTAAAAGCGCGTCAGGTAGCGCGGGTGCGGTTTCAGGCGCGCCATCTCGCCGTGACAGAACATGCAGGCGACGAACAGGCCGCCGAAGTTCAGCGCCACCGCAAGCTGCAGATCGAGCGACGGGATCTTCCACGCCATCGCCGGCAGCAGCACCAGCAGCGCCGCCATGAACAGTGGCCGCACGTACCAGCGCGGGTGATCGAAGCACAGGATGAAGGTGATCAGGTACAGCGACAGCGGCACCACCCACATGAACGGCACGCTGGCGATGTTCTGCGTCACGTGGTTGGTGATCGCCAGCAGCATCACCGAGCCCATCGCCGCCAGCGCCAGCCACAGCATCTGCTGGCCGACCGTGGGCGCGGCGACCGCCGCGGCAGCCGGCGCCGCGTCGAGCGCCGGCGCCTGCGCCTCGCCCTGCTGGGCGAGCGCGGCGCGCAGCGAGGCCCAGCCGGTGGCGGCGCAGATGATCACGAACAGCGCATACAGGACCGTCCACAGCCAGCCCAACTGCTCGAGATCGAGCCAGGGCTCGAACAGCACCGGAAAGCCGAGCAGCGCCAGCAGCGAGGCAAAGTTCGACAGAGCGAACAGCCGGTACGGCACGGCGCTGCGGAAGCGCTTCCAGTACCAGCTCTGCAGCAGCGGCGTGGTGGTCGACAGCAGGAAGTACGGCAGGCCAATGGTCACCAGCAACAGCAGCAGGATGCGCGCGATCGGCTCCTCGTCGCCCTGCGGCTTCCAGGCCTCGCTGGCGAGGATCGGCAGCGTGAGCAGCGACAGAACGAGCAGCACCGCGTGCAGGATCGTCTGCCGCCGCAGGCCGAGCCTCATGCCGGCATCCGCGTAGGCGTAGCCGGCGAGCAGGATGCTCTGGAAGAACACCAGGGCGGTGGTCCACACCGCCGCCGAGCCGCCGAACCACGGCAGGATCTGCTTGGCAATGATCGGCTGCACCAGGAACAGCAGGAAGGCGGACAGGAAGATCGTGCCCGCGTAGGGCAGGATCGCGGTGCGGCCGAAGGTGGCCGGGGCGGCGGCGGCGATGGACATTGCGGCGGGCGGGGGCAGGCGAGGAAAGCGGCGGATTATCCGGGGAAACCGCCTAACGCGCCGCGCGCCGATCGGTTGTCAGGCCGCGACCGCAAGCGCCAGCTTCGCCGCCGGCGGCAAGGGTACGCCCGGGGCGCTCAGTGGCCGAGGATCTTCGACAGGAAGTCGCGCGTGCGTTCGCTCTTCGGCTGGGCGAAGAACTCCTGCGGCCGGCTCTGCTCGACGATCTGGCCCTGGTCCATGAAGATCACGCGATCGGCGACCGCCTTGGCGAAGCCCATCTCGTGCGTCACGCACAGCATCGTGATGCCGCCCTCGGCCAGCTCGATCATCACGTCGAGCACCTCCTTGATCATCTCCGGATCGAGGGCCGAGGTCGGCTCGTCGAACAGCATGATCTTGGGCGTCAGGCACAGCGCGCGCGCGATCGCCACCCGCTGCTGCTGGCCGCCGGACAGTTGCAGCGGATACTTGCGCGCCTGCTCGGCGATGCGCACGCGCGCGAGCTGCTGCATCGCCCGTTCCTCGGCCTCCTTCTTGGGCAGCCTGCCGACCCACATCGGCGACAGCGTCAGGTTCTCCAGCACCGTCAGGTGCGGGAACAGGTTGAACTGCTGGAACACCATGCCGACCTGACGGCGCACGCGCTCGATCGCGCGCACGTCGTCGCTCAGTTCCGTGCCGTCGACCACGAGCCGGCCCTGCTGGTGCTCTTCGAGGCGGTTGATGCAGCGGATCAGCGTCGACTTGCCCGAGCCGGAGGGACCGCAGATCACGATCCGCTCGCCGCGCGCCACATGCAAGTCGATGTCGCGCAGGACGTGGAAGTCGTTGCCGTACCACTTGTTCACCTGGTCAAAGACAATGATGCTGTCGGCTTCGGACATCGCTACGCTCGCGCAAGGAAAGCATTCAAGAGTACGAGAGCCCGCTCGTGCTCCGCCAAGCCGTGACCGGGCGCATGGCCTCGACCGACATCGGTCAGCGCGTGCGGCTGCGGTTGAGCTGGCGCTCGATCCACAGGCTGTAGCGCGACATGGCGAAGCAGAACGCAAAGTAGATCGCGGTGATGAAAAGATAAGCCTCGATCTTGAACGGCCGCCAGTCGGCGTCCGAGTTGAAGGCGATGCCGGTAGCGCCGGTCAGTTCGTACAGCGAAACGATCGTCACCAGCGAGGTGTCCTTGAAGATCGAGATGAAGTTGTTCATCACCCCCGGCACCACCATCGCCAGCGCCTGCGGCAGGACGATCTTGCGCTGCGTCTGCCAGTAGGACAGGCCGATCGACTGCGCCGCCTCGATCTGGCCGTTGGGAATCGCCTGCAGGCCGCCGCGCACGACCTCGGCCATGTAGGCGGCGGCAAAGAGCGTAATGCCGACCAGCACGCGCAGCAGCACGTCGATCGTCAGGCCCTGCGGCATGAACAGCGGGAACATGAAGCTCGCCATGAACAGCACCGAGATCAGCGGCACGCCGCGGATCAGCTCGACGTACAGCGTGCAGAAGCTGCGGATCGCCGGCAGGTGCGAACGGCGGCCGAGCGCGACCAGGATCGCCAGCGGAAAGGCGGCGGCGATCGACAGTGTGGCGAGCATGATCGTCAGCGGCAGCCCGCCCCACTGCTCGGTCGGCACCGGCTCCAGTCCGAAGCGGCCGCCGCCCATGAGGGTGAAGAACACAGCCAGCCCCAGCACCCACACCGCCACCAGCCAGCGGCTCCACAGCGCCCGCGTGCAGCTTGCCACCAGCAGCAGCAGCATCAGCGTGGTTGCCACCAGCGGCCGCCACTGCTCGCCGAACGGATAGCGGCCGAAGATCACCAGCCGGTACTTCTCGACGATCGCGCCCCAGCAGGCGCCGCTGCCGCGCGCCGCCTGACAGGTCTCGGCGTCGGTCACGAACACCGCGCGCCAGAGCCCCCAGTCGAGCAGCGGCGGCAGCAGCCACAGCGCCAGCGCCGCCAGGCTGAGCGTGGTCAGCGCTGATTTCCAGTCGCCGAACAGATTGGCGCGCAGCCACGGGCCGAGCCCCTCGGTGCGCACCGGCGCCGGGCGCGGCGCGATCGGCTCGAAGGTCGCGCTCACTTCAGCGCTCCTTGATCGCCGCGCGCCGGTTGTACCAGCCCATGAAGGCGCTGGTCGCCAGCGAGGTGCTCAGGTACACGAGCATGATGATCGTGATGCATTCGACCGCGCGCCCGGTCTGGTTGATCGCCGTGTTGCCGATCGAGACCACGTCCGGGTAGCCGATCGCCACCGCGAGCGACGAGTTCTTGGTCAGGTTCAGGTACTGGTTGGTCATCGGCGGGATGATCACGCGCAGCGCCTGCGGCAGGATCACCAG
>JBBIST010000095.1:0-10736 GCA_037441125.1 Burkholderiales bacterium | reverse complement strand
ATCACCGCTGGCATGGTCAAGGAACTGCGCGAGAAGACCGACGCGCCGATGATGGAGTGCAAGAAGGCGTTGGCCGAGGCCGGCGGCGATCTGGCCCAGGCCGAGGAGATCCTGCGCGTCAAGCTCGGCAGCAAGGCGAGCAAGGCGGCGACACGGATTGCCGCCGAGGGCGTGGTTGGCGTGGCACTGGCGGCGGACGCGAAGCTGGCGACCCTGGTCGAGGTCAACTGCGAGACCGACTTCGTCGCCAAGAACGAGGACTTTCTTGCCTTCGCGCGCACGCTCGCGCAACTGGTGGCCGAGCGCAATCCGGCCGATGTCGCGGCGCTGGCGGCGCTGCCGCTGGGCGACGGTACGGTCGAGAGCACGCGCGCCGCGCTGGTCGGCCGCATCGGCGAGAACCTGTCGATCCGGCGCTTCGAGCGCGTGCTCGCCAAGGGCAGGGTCGCCAGCTACGTGCACGGCGGCGCCAAGATCGGCGTGCTGGTCGACGTGAGCGGCGGCGACGAGCAACTGGCGAAGGACATCGCCATGCACATCGCCGCCGCCAAGCCGAAGGCGATCGACGCCGGCGGCGTACCGCAGGCGCTGGTCGACAGCGAACGCCGGATCGCGCTCGAGAAGGCGCGCGAAGCCGGCAAGCCGGCGAACATGATCGACAAGATCGCCGAGGGCAGCGTGCAGAAGTTCCTCAAGGAGGTGACCTTGCTCGGCCAGGTGTTCGTCAAGGCCGCCGACGGCAAGCAGACGGTCGGCCAGTTGCTCGCCAGCCGCGGCGCCAGCGTCCACCGCTTCGTGCTGTACATCGTCGGCGAGGGCATCGAGAAGAAGAGCAGCGACTTCGCCGCCGAGGTGGCGGCGCAGGCCGCCGCCGCCCGCGGCTGAAGCGCGGTCGGCGCAATCGGCCCCCGTACCTGCAGCCATGACCACTGCCTACAAGCGCGTCCTGCTGAAGCTGTCGGGCGAGGCCCTGATGGGCGCCGACGCCTTCGGCATCAACCGCGAGACGATCGACAAGATGGCCGCCGACATCCGCGCCGTGGTCGATCTCGGTGTCGAACTGGCGGTGGTGATCGGCGGCGGCAACATCTTCCGTGGGGTGGCACTGGGCGCCTCCGGGATGGACCGCGCCACTGCCGACTACATGGGGATGATGGCCACGGTGATGAACGCGATGGCGCTGCAGGACGCGCTGCGCCGCGCCGGCGTCGAAGCGCGCGTGCAATCGGCGCTCAACATCGAGCAGGTGGTCGAGCCCTACATCCGGCCGAAGGCGATCCGCTACCTGGAGGAGGGGCGAGTGGTGATCTTCGCCGCCGGCACCGGCAACCCATTTTTCACCACCGACACCGCGGCGGCGCTGCGCGGCGCCGAGATGGGCGTGCAGATCGTGCTCAAGGCGACCAAGGTCGACGGCGTCTACAGTGCCGATCCGAACAAGGACCGCAGCGCCACCCGCTACGCCAACATCAGCTTCGACGAGGCGCTCGCCCGCCGGTTACAGATCATGGACGCCACCGCCTTCGCGCTGTGCCGCGACCAGAAGCTGCCGATCAAGGTGTTCGACATCATGAAGCCGGGGGCGCTCAAGCGCGTCGTTCTGGGCGAGGACGAGGGCACCCTGGTGCACGTGTAATCACGGCCTGAGCCGCGGCCAAGGAGATGACGATGACGATCGCCGACACCCGCAAGTCGACCGAGCAGAAGATGGCGAAGTCGGTCGAGGCGCTCAAGCACGATCTGGCGAAGATCCGCACCGGCCGCGCCCACACCGGCCTGCTCGACCACATCCAGGTCGACTACTACGGTGCCCAGGTGCCGCTGTCGCAGGTGGCCAACGTCGGTCTGGCCGACGCGCGCACGATCACCGTGCAGCCGTGGGAGAAGAAGATGGTGCCGGTGGTCGAGAAGGCGATCCGCGACTCCGACCTCGGCCTGAACCCGGCCACCGCCGGCGACCTGATCCGGGTGCCGATGCCGCCGCTCACCGAGGAGCGCCGCCGCGAATTGACCAAGGTCGTCAGGCACGAGGGCGAGAACGCCAAGGTGGCGGTGCGCAACCTGCGCCGCGACGCGATCCATCACCTCAAGGAGCTGCTGAAGAAAAAGGAGGTGTCGGAGGACGACGAGCGGCGCGCGCAGGACGACGTGCAGAAGCTTACCGACCGCTTCATCGCCGACATCGACCGCTTGATCGGCGAGAAGGAGAAGGAGATCCTGACCGTCTGACGGCAGGCGGCCGGCGCAGCAAGCGAATTCGGGCAGGAGATGACGCGTACCGCAGCCGATCGTCCGCCGGCCGTGCCGCGCCACGTGGCGATCATCATGGACGGCAACGGCCGTTGGGCCACTGCGCGCCACCTGCCGCGCGTGGCCGGCCACAATCGCGGCGTCGACGCGGTGCGGCGCGTGACCGAGGCCTGCGGCCGGCGCGGCGTCGAGTACCTGACCCTGTTCGCCTTCAGCTCCGAGAACTGGCGCCGCCCGGCCGACGAGGTCGGCACGTTGATGCGGTTGTTCGTCACCGCCCTGCAGAAGGAAGTCGAGCGCCTGCACGAAAACGGCGTGCGGCTGCGCATCGTCGGCGATCGCGGCTCGCTCGACTCGGAACTGCAGCAATTGATTGTGCAGGCCGAGGAGCGCACCGCCGGCAACAGCCGCCTGCACCTGACCGTGTGCGCGAGCTACGGCGGGCGCTGGGACCTGCTGCAGGCGGTGCGCTCGATGCTGGCGCGCGAGCCGCAGTTGGCGCAACAGCCGCACGAGATCGACGAAGCGCGCCTGGCGGCGCACCTGATGCTCGCGTTCGCGCCCGACCCCGATCTGCTGATCCGCACCGGCGGCGAGCGTCGGATCAGCAACTTCCTGCTCTGGCAACTGGCCTACGCCGAGATCTACTTCAGCGACCAGCTCTGGCCCGACTTCGACGCGGTCGCCCTCGACGCCGCGCTTGCCTGGTACGCGCAGCGCGAACGCCGCTTCGGCCGCACCAGTCAGCAACTGGCCTCGAGTACGCCGCCAGTGGTCTCTACATGAGCACGCGCGGCGCTTGCATTGCGCACTCCCGGCGCAGCGAGTCGCAGGGGATCGTCCGGTGAGCACGTCGGGCCGAGCCGAGGGCGTGGCGCAGCGCGCCGGCGTTCGGATGCGAGCGGCGGCAACGCGATGCTGAAACTGCGGGTGATCACCGCGCTCGTCCTGGTGGGCGTGCTGGCGGGCGCGCTCTGGCTGGGTCGCGCCGCCTTTGTTGCGGTGATCGCGGTGCTGTTCTTCGCCGCCGTGTTCGAGTGGGGCCGGCTGGCGGCGCTGTCGCGGCCGCTTCGCATCGTCGCTGCGGTGCTGCTGGTCGGCGGCCTGCTGCTGCTCGAGATCTGGCAGCGGACGCCGGTCGGCCCGGTGCTGACGCTCATCTGCGCCGGCGCGGCCGCGGTCTGGTTGACTCTGATCGCGCTGCTGGTGCGCGCCGGCGAGCAGCCGGTTCGCATCGGCACGGCGGCGGTGGCGGCACTCGGCGCGACGCTGCTGCCGGCGGCGTGGTTCGCGTTGCTCTATCTGCACGGCCGCGGCGTGGTCCTGATGATCTCGGTGCTGGCGATCATCTGGGTGGCCGACATCGCCGCCTACTTTTCCGGTCGCGCCTTCGGCAAGCGCAAGCTGGCGCCTGCGATCAGCCCCGGCAAGACCTGGGCCGGGGTCGTCGGTGCGGTGATCGCGGTGCTGGCGATCGCCACCGCGATCCACTTGCTCTGGCCGCACGCGCCGCTGTTCACCGAGGTCCTGTTCCGGCACTCGCCGCTACTGGCGTGGATCATGCTCACGATCCTCGTGGCGTTCTCGATTGTCGGCGACCTGTTCGAGAGCCTGCTCAAGCGACAGGCGGGGCTGAAGGACAGCGGCGCGCTGCTGCCGGGCCATGGCGGCGTGCTCGACCGCATCGACTCGCTGCTGCCGGTGCTGCCGCTGGCGGTCCTGTTCGAGCTGATGTTGCGATGAAGCGCGGCGTCACCATCCTTGGTGCGACCGGCTCGATCGGGGCGAGCAGCCTCGACGTGATCGCGCGCCATCCGGATCGCTTCGAGGTGATCGGGCTTAGCGCGCAGTCGAAGGTCGACGAGCTGCTGCGCCTGTGCGAGCGGCACCGGCCGCAGGTGGCGGCAATCGGCGATGCCGCACTCGAGCCGGCGCTGCGCGACGGCCTGCGCGCGCGCGGCCTGGCGACCGAGGCGCGCGCCGGCGCGGCGGCGATCGCCGAGCTGGCGGCGCAGCCGCAGGCCGGGATCGTGATCGCCGCCATCGTCGGCGCCGCCGGCCTGCTGCCGACGCTGGCGGCGGCGCGCGCCGGCAAGCGCCTGTTGCTGGCGAACAAGGAGGCGGTCGTGTGCGCCGGCAACCTGCTGGTCGAGGCAGTGCGCGCCGGCGGCGCCGAATTGCTGCCGGTCGACAGCGAGCACAACGCGATTCACCAGTGCCTGGCCGGCGCCTGCGACCGCGGTGAAGACGTCCGGCGGCTGGTGCTGACCGCTTCCGGCGGGCCGTTTCGCACCCGCAGCGACCTGTCGCGAGTGACGCCGGCCGAGGCGGTCGCGCACCCGAACTGGGTCATGGGGCCAAAAATCTCGGTCGACTCGGCCACCCTGATGAACAAGGGCCTCGAGGTGATCGAGGCCAGTTGGCTGTTCGGCTTCGCGCCCGAGCGCATCGACGTCGTCGTCCACCCGCAGAGCGTGATCCACTCGATGGTCGAGTTCGGCGACGGCTCGGTGCTGGCGCAACTGGGCACGCCCGACATGCGCACGCCGATCGCCTACGGTCTGGGTTTTCCGCAGCGGCTGGCGAGCGGTTCGGCGCCGCTCGACTTCCTGCGGCTGGGGGCGCTGAGCTTCGAGGCGCCCGACCTCGCGCGCTTCCCGTGCCTGGCGCTCGCCTACGCGGCGCTGCGCAGCGGGCCGGCGGCGAGCATCGGGTTGAACGCGGCCAACGAAATCGCGGTCGAAGCGTTTCTCGCCGGCGGCCTCGCCTTCGACCGCATCGCGGCCTTGATCGAGGATACGCTCGCGCATATGCCAACGACGGCGCCGGCCGACATCGACGACGTGCTGGCGCTCGATCGCCAGGCGCGCGCGCTGGCCGGCGCGGCTCTGGCGGCGCACGGCGTCGCTGGCGCGGCGAACGCGGCCGACCGCAATTGAACGGAACCTTGCCGATGGGCCTGATCACCACCGTTGCCGCTTTCCTCGTGACGCTCGGCGTCCTGATCGTGATCCACGAACTGGGTCACTACTGGGTCGCGCGCCGCTGCGGCGTCAAGGTGCTGCGCTTCTCGATCGGCTTTGGCCGGCCGCTGCTGCGCTGGGTGCGCGGCGCCGACCGCACCGAGTGGGTGGTGGCGGCGATTCCGCTCGGCGGCTACGTGCGCATGCTCGACGAGCGCGACAGCGATCAGCCGGTCAGCGCCGACGATCTGCCGCGCGCCTTCAACCGGCAGTCGGTCGGCCGCCGCACGCTGATCGTGCTCGCCGGACCGGTCGCCAACCTGTTGCTGGCGATCGGCGTCTACTGGGGCCTGAACATGGCCGGCGTGATGCAACCGCGTGCCTTGCTGGCGGCGGCGGCGGCGCACACGCCGGCGGCGCAGGCCGGGGTGCGCGCCGGCGACGAAGTACTCGCGGTCGACGGCGACGCGGTTCGCTCCTGGCCCGAGGCCAACTGGCAGGTCTTGCAGCGCGCGGTCGCACGCGAGGTGGTCGAGCTCGAACTGCGCGACGCCGGCGGCGGCACGCGCACGGTGCAACTCGACCTGTCGGGCCTGACCGCGCGCGACCTGGAAGCCGCGCCGCTGGCGCGCATCGGCCTGGCGCCGCTGGGCGGACCGCCGCACATCGGCCGCATCAATCCCGGCAGCGCCGCCGAGCGTGCCGGCCTGGTCACGGGCGACCGCGTGCTCGCGGTCGACGGCGCCGCGGTCGGCTCGGCGCGCGAGCTGATCGAACGCATCCGCGCCTCGGCCGGGCAGCCGCTCGAGCTGCGCCTCGAGCGCGCCGGCGAGACGATCGTTCTGACTGCGGTGCCGGCGCTCGAGACCGAGACCGCGGCCGACGGCCAGGTGCGCGAGATCGGCCGCCTCGGCGCCGAACTGGGCGAGCGTCGCGAGCTGGTGCGCGTGCGCTACGGGCCGATCGAGGCGCTGGCCCTGGCAACCGAGAAGACCTGGGACATGATCGCCTTCTCGCTGCGCATGATCGGCCAGATGATCACCGGCGATGCGTCGCTGAAGAACCTGTCCGGGCCGGTGACGATCGCCGACTACGCGGGCAAGACGGCAGCCATCGGTATCGCCGCCTACCTGAGCTTCCTGGCGCTGGTGTCGATCAGCCTCGGTGTGCTCAACCTGCTGCCGATCCCGCTGCTCGATGGTGGGCACTTGGTTTACTATCTCGTCGAAGTCATCAAAGGCAGCCCGCCCGCCGACTGGGTCGTGCACTTGGGGCAGCGCGCCGGCATCGGCGTGTTGATCGCCCTGACGGCGCTGGCGCTCTACAACGATCTGATGCGGCTGCTGTCCTGATCCCTCGTGTCTAGCCGATTGAGTACTCCGCGCCGGCATCGGCGTGCCGGCGCGACGATCGCGTTGCGTCGCCTCGCGGCCGGCATGTTGGCCGCCTGGGCGGCGGGCGCGGCGGCGCAGGAGTTCACGATCCGCGACATCCGCGTCGAGGGCATCCAGCGCACCGAGCCTGGCACCGTGTTCGGCTTCCTGCCGCTGCGCGTCGGCGACCGCTTCGACGCCGAGCGCGGAGCGGCCGCGATCCGCGCGCTGTACGCGAGCGGACTGTTCAAGGACGTGCGCCTCGAAGCCGACGGCGACGTGCTGGTGGTGATCGTCGACGAGCGGCCGGCGATCGCCCGCATCGATCTACACGGCGTGCGCGAGTTCGACCAGGAGCAGGTCAAGCGGTCGCTGCGCGAAGTCGGCCTGGCCGAGGCGCGCGTGTTCGATCGCGCGCTGCTCGAGCGCGCCGAGCAGGAACTCAAGCGCCAGTACCTCGGCCGCGGACTGTACAGCGCCCAGATCACGACCACCGTGACCCCGGTCGAGCGCAACCGCGTCAACATCGTGATGACGATCGAGGAGGGCGAAGCGGCGCGCATCCGCAGCATCGTCTTCACCGGCAACCGCGCCTTCCCGGAGCGCACGCTGCGCTCGCAAATGGAGCTGTCGACGCCGACCTGGTTCACCTGGTACACGAAGCGCGACCAGTACGCGCGCCAGAAGCTGCAGGGCGACCTGGAGACGCTGCGATCGTTCTACCTGAACCGGGGCTTTCTCGACTTCAACGTCGAATCGACCCAGGTCTCGATCAGCCCCGACCGCGGCGACATCCACATCACGATCAACCTCAGCGAGGGCGAGCGCTACACGGTGTCCGAGGTCAAGCTCGCCGGCGAACTGCTCGGGCTGGACCAGGATCTCAAGGCGTTGATCGACGTGCGGCCGGGCGAAACCTTCAATGCGCAGCGCATCAACGCGATCTCCAAGCGCATCACCGACCGCATGTCGACGCTCGGCTACGCCTTCGCCTCGGCGCAGCCGATTCCGGAGCCGAACCGCGACAAGCGCGAAGTCGCCTTCACGCTGCTGGTCGATCCGGGCCGGCGCGTCTACGTGCGGCGCGTCAACGTCACCGGCAACACGCGCACCCAGGACCCGATCATCCGCCGCGAGGTGCGCCAGTTCGAGGGCGGCTGGTTCGACCCGGAGCGGGTGCGGCTGTCGCGCGACCGCATCGACCGCCTCGGCTTCTTCGAGAGAGTCGAGGTCGAGACGCCGGCGGTGCCGGGCACGATCGACCAGGTCGACGTGAACTTCAACGTCAAGGAGCGGCCGACCGGCAGCGTCCAGGCCGGCGCCGGGTTCTCCAGTGCCGAAGGGCTGGTGCTGCAGGCGAGCTATGCGCAGCAGAACTTCCTCGGCACCGGGCAGGCGATCAGTTTCGAGATCAACACCAGCCGTTCGGTGCGCACCTTCGCCTTCTCGCACGTCGACCCCTACGTCACGCGCGACGGCATCAGCCGCTCGATCGAGCTGTTCGACCGCAGGTCCGATCTGGCGCGGCTCGGCCTGGGCGGCGTCGACCTGAGCACGCGCGGCGCGACCGTTCGCTTCGGCGTGCCGTTCACCGAGTTCGACACCGTGTTCTTCGGTCTCGGCTACGAGCGCACTCGCGTCGGCCTGACGCCGTTCAGTCCGCTCACCTACGTCGACTACGTGAACCAGTTCGGCGAGGACAGCGAGGCGCTCGTGGCCAGCGTCGGCTGGTCGCGCGACAGCCGCGACAACCTGCTGGTGCCCACGCGCGGCCGCTTCCAGCGCCTGTTTGCCGAGGTCGGCACGCCGGCGCTGGACCTGCGCTACGTGCGGCTGACCTACCAGTTCCAGCAGTTCATTCCGGCCACCAACCTGCTCACCCTCGGCCTGCGCGCCGACCTCGGCTACGGCGCCGGTTACGACGGCAAGCCCTATCCGGTGTTCAAGAACTTCTACGTCGGCGGCATCGGCTCGGTGCGCGGCTACGACGGCGGCTCGCTCGGACCGCGCCAGTTGCTGCCCGACGGCACGCTCGGCGATCCGCTCGGCGGCACGCGCCGCCTGAGCTTCTCGCTCGAAGCGCTGGCACCGATCCCCGGTGCCGACCGAACGCTGCGCGGCGTGGCGTTCATCGACGGCGGCTGGGCCTGGGGCGCGCGCGACACGGTGCGCCTGGACGACCTGCGCTACTCGGCCGGCATCGGTCTGGCCTGGATCTCGCCGATCGGTCCCCTGCGGCTGTCGTACTCGGTGCCGCTGAACCGGCAGCCCTTCGATCGGCTCGAGCGCTTCCAGTTCCAGATCGGCACCGGCTTCTAGATCGGCGCCTCGCCATGTCCGCTGCCGCCACGAGCAACGCGCCGGTGGTCGTGATCGGCGCCGGGCTGGCCGGACTCACGGTGGCCCTGCACCTGGCCGACCGCGTGCCGGTGGTGGTGCTCGCCAAGCGCGGACTCGAGGAAGGCGCGACCCGTTGGGCGCAGGGCGGCATCGTCGCTGTTCTGGGCGACGACGACAGCATCGACCGCCACGTGCACGACACGCGGGAGGCCGGTGCCGGACTGGTCGACGAGCGCGCGGCGCGCCATGTCGCCGAGCGCAGCGCCATGGCGATCGACTGGCTGCTGGCACGCGGCGTGAGCTTCAGCGCCGATGCGACCGGGCCGCGCGGCCTGCATCTGACACGCGAGGGCGGGCACGCCGTGCGCCGCATCGCGCATGCGGCCGATGCCACCGGGCGCGCGATCCACGACGCGCTGCTGGCGCGCGCGCGCGCGCATCCGGCAATCGAGCTGCGCGAGCACTGGATGGCGGTCGATCTGATCACCGACCGCCACCTGCAGCGCGGCGCCGCCGGGCGCTGCCATGGTGTGTACGCGCTCGACCTGCGGGCGCAGCGGGTCGAAACCCTGGCGGCGCGCGCGGTGGTGCTGGCGAGCGGCGGCGCCGCCAAGGTCTACCGCTACACGACCAACCCGGACACCGCCACCGGCGACGGCATCGCCATGGCCTGGCGTGCCGGCTGCCGGGTGGCGAACATGGAGTTCGTCCAGTTCCACCCGACCTGCCTGTACCACCCGCAGGAGCGCAGCTTCCTGATCACCGAGGCGCTGCGCGGCGAAGGCGCGCGCCTGCTCCTGGCCGACGGCACGCGCTTCATGCCGGCGCACGATGCGCGCGCCGAGCTGGCGCCGCGCGACGTGGTGGCGCGCGCGATCGACTTCGAGATGAAGCGCCACGGCCTCGACCACGTGTGGCTCGACGCCACCGAGCTCGGCGCCGCCAAGCTGCAGGCGCACTTCCCGACCATCTACGCGCGCTGCCTGCAACTGGGTATCGACATCGCGCGCGAGCCGATTCCCGTCGTGCCGGCCGCGCACTACACCTGCGGCGGCGTGGTCACCGACCTGGCCGGCCGCAGCGACCTGCCGGGCCTGTATGCGGTCGGCGAGACCGCCTGCACCGGCCTGCACGGCGCCAACCGCCTGGCCAGCAACTCGCTGCTCGAGTGCGTGGTGCTCGGCGCGGGCTGCGCCGAACACCTGCTGGCGCAGGAGGTGCCGGCGGCGGAGGCGCTGCCCGCCTGGGACGAAAGCCAGGTCGAAGACGCCGACGAACAGGTGGTGATCGCGCACAACTGGGACGAGCTGCGCCTGGTGATGTGGAACTACGTCGGCATCGTGCGCACGACGCGCCGGCTGCAGCGGGCGCTGCACCGGATCCGCTTCCTCAAGGCCGAGGTCGACGAGTACTACGCCAACTTCCGCGTCACGCGCGACCTGCTGGAGCTGCGCAACCTGCTCGACTGCGCCGAGCTGATCGTGTGCTCGGCGCTGCTGCGGCGGGAAAGCCGCGGCCTGCACTACAGCCGCGACTTTCCGCAGCCGCTGCCGGTGAGCTTTCCGACCGTGCTCGCGCCGCGCGCCGGTGCGCCTCCGCATCTCTAGCGGGCAGCGACGCTGCGACGGCCAGAACTTCAGGCGGGAGAAGGCGCAGCGCATGGAAGCGCGGCGGGTCGCAGCCTCTGGGCGGACGTCGCACCGCGCGCGCCGGTTGCCTCGGCCATCGGCTGCGGCGACGGCGCCAACTGGTCGAGCGGGCTCGGCAGCCCGCAGGCGGCCGAGCGCAGCACGTGCGTGTAGATCATCGT
>JBBIST010000094.1:0-10813 GCA_037441125.1 Burkholderiales bacterium | reverse complement strand
GCGGCGCCGCGCACGGCGGCCTCGGCGCCGGGCACGAGCTCGAGGGTGGCGCGCGAGTCGCCCGCGCCCAGTTCGACGCTGTGGTCGGTGATGCGCAGCACGCGCATCGGCCGGTTGTTCCAGGTCAGCCGCTCGCCGGTGCGCACGGACCGGCCGTCGATCAATGCGCTGCGCAACTCGCCCGGCCCGCGCACGATCATCTGCAGGCGCGGCTCGGCCGGCGGCGGCGCCGGCTCGCCGGTCGTGTCGGCGGGGCGTACAACGGCCGGCGGCTGGGTCGGATCGGTCAATGGCGCCGAGGCCGCTGCCGGGCCCAGCGCCGCGGCGGCGAGCACGGCCGTCCATCGCCTCAGAGCGCCAGCCATGTCGCCTCCTGCGACAACGTGAAGAGCTTGAGCTTGGTCACCGGCACGCCGCGCGCGTCGACCTGCAGGTCGAGCGCCTGCCAGTAGACGCGCTGCGATCGCGCTTCGAGCGCGGCCAGGTAGGCGAGCAGGTCGAGGTACGGTCCTTCGATCTGCAGCTCCAGCGCGTGCCGGTACAGCGCCGAACGGGCCGCGCCGGGCTCGCCGGGCTCGTCCAGTGCCAGCGGCGGCGCAGTCGTGGCGCCGATCACGCGCAGCCGCGGGTGCTGGCGCAGCAGCTCGGCCAGATGCGCGGGCATCTTCTGCGCCGGCACGAGATCGACCTGCGCCGCGCGCAGCGTCTGCTCGGCGGCGACGCGGCGCGCCAGCAACGCTCGCTCGCGCTCGAGCAATGCGCCGTCGCCGCCGGCGTGCTCGGCGGCCAGTTGCCGCAGCGTGTCGAGCTGCGCGCGCGCCTCGCCGAGCTGTCGCTGCAGGGCCGCACCCTCGGCGCGCAGCGGCGACACCCAGAACTGCTCGAGCGCGACCGCCGCCAGCGCCACGGGCAGCAGCAGCGCCAGCACGCGCTCGCGCCGGTTGCGGCCGCTCCACCAGGCCTTGAGCGCGGCGTTCATCGCCCCGTCCCCTGCGCCGGCGCCGGCGCTCGCGGCACGCCCTGCAGGCGGAACTGCACTGCCTGCGCCGGCAGCGCGTTGCTCTCTGCGAGCGCGCCCTGGACAGCCTTGAGCTCGAGGGCCGCAAACGGCGTGCGCGCCAGCAGCTCATCGCGGCCGAGGCCGGCGATGAACGCCGGCACGCGTTCGGCCGCCAGCGCCCGGCCTTCGAGCGTCAGGCTGCCGCTGTCGTTGTCGATCGTGATCGCGGTCAGCCAGACGCCCTCGGCGGTCGTGCGCGCGAGCGCCTGCAGCGGCGCGCTGAAGCCGGCGCTGCGTGCCAGCAGCCCGGTGGCGACGCGCGCTGCGGTGCGTTCGACGGCGATCACCTCGGCCTCGAGCGTATCGATTCGCGCCCGCAGGTCGGTGCCGGGTGCGGACACCTGCGCCAGCAGGCGTTGCAGGCGCTCGGTCTCGGCCTGCGTGCGTTCCAGCGCCGCGTGCGCCTCGGCCAGGCGCGTGCGCTCGACGTGCGCCAGCAGCGCTGTGCCCGCCACCAGGGCGAGCGCGATCAGCGCCAGGCCCGGGCGCGAGAAGTGGTCGCCCGCGCTCTTCGGTCGCGGCGTGTAGAGGTTGATGTTCTGCGTCATGCGATGCCTCAGGCCGCCTTCGGCCACGGCAGCCGGCGCAACCAGCCGCTGCGGCCGGCGTGCGCGCTGCACGCGCGCAACGCGGCGCCGAGAGCGGCCAGTCCGTCCTGCTGCAAGGCGAGCTCGGAACGCAGCAGCCGGTCCTCGATCGCAAAGGCGGCGCCGGGATCGAACACCTGGCAGTCGATGCCGGTGCGCACCAGGATCTCGGCGGCGATCAGTTCGGCGTGGCGGTGCGGGCCGAGGGTCACGCCGAGCACCGCCGGCAGGCCAGACTGGCGCTCGAACAGCTCGAGCGAGCGGTGTACGTGCAGCGCCAGCCGCTCGATCAGATGCGTGAGCGCCGCCTCGTCGAGCGTGACCGGCACGCGCGCGCCGGCCAACGGGATCCGGCGTGCGAAGCACAACTGCTCGCCCAGTTGCACGGTGAGCAGGCAGGAGTCGGCGTCAAAGGCGAGCCAGGCCTGCGTGCCCTCGGCGTCGGCGGCGAGTGCGCCGAGGTTGCGCTGCGCGAACTCGGGAATGTCGATCGCATCGGGCTCGATGCCGAGCGCGCCCAGTTCGTCGCCGAGCGCCGCCAGCAGGTCGCTGCGCGCGGCCGCCACCAGCAGGTTCGTGCCGCGAGGTGTGGCGCCGTCGCCGGGCGCGCGCGGCAGCTCGGCGAAGTCGACCGTCGCCTGTTCGGGCGGATAGGAGAGCACGCCGCGCAACTGCCAGCGCACCGCCTCGCGCATCTCCTCGCGCGGCACCGCCGGGGCGGCGATCTGGTGCAGCTCGTATTGGCCGGCGCACAGGACGACGTTGACCGTGGCCGCGCGCAACAGGTCCTCGCGCTGGGCGCGGCGCAAAAGCTCGCGCCGGCCGCCTTCGCCACTGGCGCGCCGCGCGGCCACCGCCTCGATCGCCGGCTTGCCGGCAGCGCCGGTGCGCACGCGGGCGGCGGCGAAGCCGTCGTCGAGTAGCTGCAGGCCGACGCGCGTGCCGGCGCGCGCGCGCGCCGCGCCGGACGGTGCGGCCAGTCGGGCGAGTCGGGCAAGGGCGCTCATCGGTGCTTCATCGGCTCTGGGGTCCGGGGCGCCGATGCAAGCGCGCGCCGGCGCCCCCTGCGCAGATGCTAGGAAGAAGACTGCGCGCGGATCGCGCGAAAAGCCCCGGTTTCCCGCGGCCCGCCGCTCCGGTCAGTCGAAGCGCTCGCGCACCGAGATGAACTCGCCGCGCGCGCGTCCCCAGCTCACGCGCGCGGCCGGACTGGCGCCCAGCGCGCTGCCGTCGGGCACGGTCAGCCAGGGAAGGTCGAGCGTGGCGGCCGGTGCCGGCACGGCGCCGGCGCAGGTCTGGCCGGCGGCCGGCGCGAGCAGGTTGAGAGTCACGACCATCGCCGCCGGTTGCGGTGTCGCGCCCGGACGCGCGAGCGCGATCGCGGCGCGACCGCCGGCGGTGACCACGGTGGCGTCGACGCGCGAGGCGCAGTTGGACACGCCGCCGCCGGCGTCGAGGGCGCCGCGTGCGGCGCTGTAGGCGAAGACCAGCGGCGCCGCGGCCAGGCACGTGCCGGCGTCGGCCAGGGCGACCCAGCCGGCGCCGTTGAACGACTGCACTTCGAGGGGCAGCGACAGCGGCCGGCGGCTGTCGCCGTGCACCGGTCGCAGGATCGCGCGGCCGTGGTGAAAGCGGCCGCTGCCGCCGGCAAACGGCAGGGCGGCGAGCGCCAGCGGTGCCTCGGAGTCGATCGGCGCCGTGGCGCCGGGCTCGCTCGTGTCGCGCACGCTGAGGCGAAAGTCGATCGCCGGCACGAAGCTCGCCACCGGCGCCGCGGCGTTGCGCGTGAAGCGGAAGCTGGAGGCGTCGAGCACGATCGTCGAGGTGGCGGCGTTGGCGACGCTCGCCACCTGCGGCGTGCCGCCGAGCGGCACCGGCGCCGCGGCCGCGGTCAGTTGCGCGCTTGCGTGCGCGGCCGCCAGTCGCGGCCGCGCGTTGGCGAGCGCATCCCCGGCGGCGTTGAGCGGTGTGGCGAGGACCTGCGGCGCGGTCGCGAACGAGAACTCCTGGCCGACGTAGGTGAAGCTCTGGCGCGCCGGGCCGGAGCCGCACAGTCCGGGCGCCAGTTGCGGCGCGTTGATCGCGCTTAGCCGGTAGCGGTCGGCGACGAAGCGGCCGATCGCAAACGGCGCGCTGCGCACGGCGCGCTGGTCGGCGCTGCTGTCGCCGGCGTCGACGGCGGCGAATTCCAGGTCTTCGAGCTGCGCCGATACCACTCCGCCCTCGGAGTAGGTTGCGGTACCGGTCACGGTGCCGGCGGCGCTGAGCGTCGCCGCGATGACGCCGGCGCTGCAGCCGGCCGGCTGCAGGCAGGCGACGGCACGCAGCATCGGTGTGGCCCGGTAGCCGGCGGTGGTCGTGCCTCGGTCGTTGACCGCTCGCGCCTGCACCGAGAAAGGCCGGCCGGCGCGGTGCACGATGCCGGCGGTCGGATCCGTGTTGGCGAGCAGGCGCGCCAGGCCCGGCGTGCTGTCGCTGCCGGCGCTGGCCAGCGCGTCGATCAGTTGCCCCGGCCGGACCGCGAAGGCGTCGGTCGAGCAGCCGACCGAGTTGATCGAGCCCGGCGGCGAGCTGATGCGCACGCGCAGCACGCGCCATGCGTCCGGCTCTTCGAGAGCGACCTGGATTCGGCCGCCGTCGCCGGCACTGAACGCCGGGTTCGGGGCGAGCGTGCGGATCACGGTCCACGAGTTGCGGCAGCCGCTTGCGGTGTCGAGCGCGCCGCCGTCGTTGCCGGCGTCGAGCAACTCGACGCGCACGGCGCCGGTGAAATCGCTGCGCACGGCGCTGCGATCGGCGGTCAGCGCCACCAGCGCCAGCATGAAGCTTCGGCCCGCGACCTTGGTCTGGATCACGCCCGAGGTCGATCCGGCCGGCGTCGCCGGCTCGAAGGCGTTGAAGCGCGTGAGCGAAGGCTGAGCCTGCGCCGCTGCGGTCGCCGCCAGCAGCAGCGCGGCGATCAAACCGTCGCGTCGTGTCGCCTCAGCACGCATGGCGAGGCGCGGGCGCGGCCGCGTCCTTGCAGCGCTCGATCCGCGCCTCGATGCGGCGTTCGACGTAGTCGATGCCGCCCGGTGCGCCGAACGAGGCGGTCGCGGTCACCGTGTAGATCGCGAGGCGCCGGTCGCCGTCCTCGTGGAAGTTGGGCGAGGCGCCGGCCGCCGGCGTGCGCGCGCAGGTGAGCACGACGTTGAACGGCGCCAGTTCGGCCGGCAGCGCAAGCGTGCGCGGCGAGGCGAAGCAGTCGGGCAGTTGCGTCGGGCCGGGCGCGAGATTGCCGTTCGGATCGCGGATCTGGAACCGCGCCCACTCGAGTCCGGCGCGCGCCGCCTCATGTGCGCGTACGCCCTGCACCGCGAGCGCACCGCCGGTGGCGGCCTTGGTGCCGATGTCGACCGCGAAGGCGGCGAAGGCGCCGAGAACGACCAGCAGGAAGATCGCGGCGACATAGGCGAAGCCGCGTTGCGCCGGCGGACAGTTGAGGGCAGGACCGAAGCGCGCAGTCATGGCGTGTTGCCGAGGTGAACCTGGGTGTGGAGCGTCGCCGACTCGGTGGCGTCGCCGAGCGTGATGCGGATCGCCACGCCGTTCAGGTTCTCGATCAGCGTGCTCAGCTCGAAGGCGCAGTCGACGACGCCGTCGACCAGCAGGCTGCGCGCGGCAGTCGCCAGCGGTCCGGCGCTGGTGCTGGCCGGCTGCACCGACTGGAACGGGTAGCCAGAGAAGCGCTCGATGCGACCGCCGCCGGTGGCCTGCGTGCAGACGAAACTGACCGGCGAGGTGACGAGAAAGAAGCGGTGATCGGGCGAGTCCGAGGGCCACGGCGCGGCGGGCGCATAGCGCAGCACCTGGGTCGGACCGGGCGGGCTTGCGACTGCGCGCCGGTTGGCTCCGCCGTGTGCGTCGAGATCGCCGGTGCCGAGGTTGTAGATCACCAGGTGCGCGCCCGCAGGCACCGCCACCGGCGGGCCGAGCACCTGGAAGCTGTCGTCGGCCGGATCGGCGAAGTCGAGCGGATCGTTGCCGGCCGGTTCGGCGCCGGCCGAGCTCGCCGAGCGATAGCGGCCGGCATCGGCGATCGGGATGAACTCTAGGAACACCTGCGCGCCGGCCGCGGTCACGCGCGCCGAGTTCGGCAGCGCGTCCTGCAGCTCGCGTGCGATGCGCCGCGCCGCCAGATCGGCGGCGTCGGCAAGTGCGCTGCGCCGCACGCTGTCGAAGTAGGCGCGCACCGGACGGTCGATGAACACGGCCGCCGTGCCGGCGAGCACGCCGAGCGTGACGATCACGATGGTGAGCTCGACGAGCGAGAAGCCGCGGCAGGACTTCATGGCTCAACGGGCGCGAAATCCGGTCAGCACCAGCGGTGCGCCGGCCGGCGCGCTGACCGTGACCCGCACCAGCAGGCCATCGCCGGCGCCGATGTTGTCGAGCGCCTGCGGTTGCACGCTGACCTGCACCGAGTAGCCGGCCAGCCCGGCAACGGCGTTGCCGCCGGCATCGACGATGCCGGCCGCATAGCCGTGATAGTCGTTGACGTGGTCGAAGGGGGCCGACGGCGAGCCGCGCGCCTCGCCCGGCTCGGGGCCGATCGCCTCGGCGCCGCCGTCCGGGTCGGTGGCGGCAAACGGCTGCGCCAGGATCTCGTGCAGCAGCGACTCGGCGATCGCCAGCGCCTGCCGCTGCACCAGCGGGTCGCCCGAGCGGCCGGCGGCCAGCGCCAGCGTGCCGAGCACTGCCGACAGGGCGATGCCGACGATCAGCACGAACAGCACGACTTCGATCAGCGTCGCGCCGCGCGCGCGCCGGCCGCGCAGCGGTCTAAAGGCGCCGCACATAGCCGCTGTCGGCCTCGACCTGCAGCGCGAAGGCGTGGCCGCCGCCGAAGGTGCGGATCTCGAGGCTCGCCGCCAGCGTTGGTCGGCCGAGGCCGTCGAAGCTGAAGCCGCCGGCGCCGGAGATCAGGCTCACGCCGGCCGGCGCGCTGAGGTCGAGGGTGCCGCCGGAAGGCGAGGGCAGCGGCTGCGCGCACGCGGCCACCGGGTCGAAGCAGGCGCGCACGCGGCCGGCGGCGGCGTCGATGCCGACGTGCACCGCACGCCGCTGCGCGATCGCGGTCTTCTGCGCATGGCGCAGCAGCGCGGCAATGCGTTCGGCGTGGCCGTGGGCGTCGGTCAGTCCGCGGTCGGCCAGACGGCCGGCGGCGACGAAGGAGACGATGCCGACGATCGCGATCACGAGGACCAGCTCGACCAGCGTGAAGCCTGCCGCCGAGTGCGGTCGCCGAGGCCGGCGCAGGCCGACGCCGGTCGCGCGCGGGGCGGTGGGGCGGCGCATGCTCGAACGGCGAAGGCAGCCGGCGCTGCCCGTGCGACGGCAGCGGCGCGGCTAGCAGCCCGCGGTCTGCAGTACGCCGAAGGTCGGCGCGCTGTTGGCGGCTGCGGGCGAGGTGTAGGTGAAGCCGCAGGTAGCCGGCGTGGTGGCGCCGTTGATCGTGATCGTGATCGTCGCGCCCGGGGCGGTGCCGCCGGCGGTCCAAGTGATCTTGTCGCGATTCGTGGGGCCGGCGGTCGTGTCGAGACCGGCGGCGGAGATGATTCCGGCCGGTGTGGCCTCCGGATAGCCGTGGTTGGTCTGCACCGTCGCGCCTTCCATCACGACCTCGCTCGTGGCGCCGCCGCCCGGTCCGGGGGCGGTCGCGCCGCGCACCACGGCGGTCGAGCGCACGATCTGCGCCCCCGCGCGTGCCGCACCGTAGATCGCCTCGGCCTTGGCGATGCGCGCGTCGCGGCCCAGGTTGACGAAGCGCGGCAGCGCCACCGCCGACAGTATGCCGAGGATCAGGATCACGATCACCAGTTCGACCAGCGTGAAGCCGGCCTGCTTCGCGTTTGCTTGGTTCATGGCTTTCTCCAGCGTGCACGTCGGTCGCCGCAGCGGCCCGCGCGTGCATCGCATTTTCGGCGCAGCCGGCCGCCGCCGAAGCGACGAAAAGCGCTGCGATTCGGCGGCAAGCGGCGCTCCCGCAGCCGCTATCGGATCGCCACCCGCGACAGATCCCACAACGGCAGGAACACGCCGAGCGCGAACACCAGGATCAGCGCGCCGAGCACGATCACCAGGATCGGCTCGATCTGTGCGGCCAGCGCCTTGACCGCGTAGTCGACTTCCTTCTGATAGTGGTCGGCGACCTCGTTCATCATCTCCGCCAGGGCGCCGGTCTCCTCGCCGATCGCCACCATCTGGATCACGGTCGGCGTGAACACGCCGGTGCCGCGCGCCGCGCGCGCCAGCGACTCGCCGCGCTCGGCGGCGATGCGCATGGTGGCGATGCGGTCGCCGAGCACCAGGTTGTCGGCGGTCTCGGCCGCGGCCTGAAGCGCGTCGACCACCGGCACGCCGGCGTCCATCGCCAGCGCGAAGCTGCGCGTGAAGCGCGCCAGCGCCGCCTTGTGCACGAGCGCGCCGACGATCGGCAGCCGCAGCAGCCACTGGTCGCGCACGCGCCGCCCGGCGCGCGTGCGCAGCGCCGCCGACGCCCACACCACCGTGGCTGCCGCCAGCGCCAGCATCGCCGGCCACCAGGTCTGGAGGAAGCTGGAGACGCCGATCAGCACCTGCGTGAGCGCCGGCAGTTCGGCGTTCAGGCCCTGGTAGACGCGCGCGAACGACGGGATCACGAACACGTTGACCGCGATCAGCGCCGCCAGCGCCACCGCCAGCACGAACGTCGGATAGCGCAGCGCGGTGCGCACCTGCTCGCGGCTGTCGCGCGTGAAGCCGATCTGCCGGTACAGGCCGTCGAAGACCTCGGGCAGACGGCCGGTGAGTTCGCCCACGCGCACCATGCTGACCACGAACGGCGTGAACACCCGGTCGTGCGCGCGCAGCGCCACCGACAGTTCGCGCCCGGCTTCGAGCTGCTGCCGCAGATCGGCGAGCACGCGCGCGAAGCGGCGGTTGGTCGCGCTCTCCTCGAGCGACTTGAGCGCGCGCAGCAGCGGCACGCCGGCCTTCAGCAGGGTCGCCATCTGGCGGCAGAAGAGCAGCAGGTCGACGCTCGTGACCGCCGGCTCGAACAGGCGCACGCGCACGACGGAGAGCGCCTCGCTCGCGACCGCGCGCGGTTCGGCGCGCACCAGCAGCAGGCCCTGCGCCGCCAGCGACTCGGCGAGCGTGCCGGCGTCGGGCATGTCGATCACGCCCTCGATCTTCTGGCCCTCGGGGCCGCGCGCCAGATAGGCGTAGGCGGGCATGAGTGCGCGCTCAGTCGTGAATCACGCGGCCGACCTGGCGCATCGCCTCGCGCACCGTGGTCTTGCCGGCGAGCACCAGCTCACAGGCGTGGCGCGCCAGCGACAGCGTGCCGATCGCCTCGCGCGCGGCGCGCAGGTAGGCGTCGGTGTCGCCGCCGTTGAAGGCGCTGACCACTGCCGGGCTCATGTCGAGCAGTTCGTAGACGCCGTGCCGGCCCAGGAAGCCGGTGCGGTTGCAGGTGCCGCAGCCGCCGCCGTGGCGCAGCTCGGCGCCGTCGATTCGGTCGCCGAGCACGGCGCGCAGAAAGGCCAGTTCCTGCGCCGAGGCGCGGTAGCTGCGCGCGCATTCGGGGCAGACGGTGCGCACCAACCGCTGCGCCAGCACCAGGCGCAGCGAACTGGCGACGAGGAAGCGCGCCGCGCCCATGTCGAGCAGGCGCAGCGGCGTCGAGGCGGCGTCGTTGGTGTGCAGGGTCGACAGCACGAGGTGCCCGGTCATCGCCGCGCGCAGGCCGGTTTCCATCGTGTCGCGGTCGCGCATCTCGCCCACCAGGACCACGTCCGGGTCCTGGCGCAGGGTCGAGCGCAGCACGGTGGCGAAGCCCAGCCCGATCTTGTCGTTGACCTGAACCTGGGTGGTGCCGGCGAGCCGGTACTCGACCGGATCCTCGACCGTGACGATCTTGGTCTGCGGCGAGTTCAGCTCGGCCAGCGTCGCGTACAGAGTCGTGGTCTTGCCCGAGCCGGTAGGGCCGGTGACCAGCATCATGCCGTGGCTGACCCCCATGAACTCGCGCACCTTGGCCAGCACCGCCTCGGGCATGCCGAGGAAGTTCAGCTCGAGCAGGCCGCCGGACTGCGGCAACAGGCGCATGACCACCGACTCGCCGTGCTGGCTCGGCATGGTCGAGATGCGGATGTCGACCGGCTGGTTGCGCACGCGCACCGCGCAACGGCCGTCCTGCGGCAGGCGCCGCTCGGCGATGTCGAGGCCGGCCATCAGCTTGACGCGCTGGACCACCGCTGGGGCGATGCGCGCCTCGGCCTCGGTCTGCGTCTGCAGCACGCCGTCGACGCGGAAGCGGATCTGCAACCGGCGCTCCTGCGGCTCGATGTGGATGTCGGAGGCGCGCGTGCGCATCGCGTCTTCGAGCACCGTCTGCAGCAGGCGCGCCACCGGCGCATCGTCGGCGCCGCCGCCGGCGGCAAGCTGCGGATCGGGCGCGAACTCGAGCTCGATCTCGCGCGCCAGGTCGAGCATCGCGTCGGCCTTGGTGTACAGCCGATCGAGCACCGCGTTCAGGCGCGACTCGGTCACCACCACCAGGTCGAGGTCGCGGCGCAGGATCTTCTGCGCGTCGTCGAAGGCCTGGTAGTCGGTCGGATCGGCCATCGCCAGGCGCAGCACCGGGCCGAGCTCGTCGATCGGCAGTGCGCGCAGGCGGCGCGCCTGCGCCTCGCTCAACTGGCGCGCGACGCGCGGCTGCACCATGTCCGGGGTGAGATCGAAGAACGGCACCTTGAGCTGCTGCGCCAGCGCGCGGCCGATCGCCTCTTCGTCGGTGACACCGTCGTCGATCAGCACGCGGCCGAGGCGGCGGCCGCTGCGCTTCTGCTCGGCGAGCGCGCGCTGCAACTGCTCGCCGTCGATCACGCGCTGGGCGACCAGCAGATCGCCCAGGCGCAGCCGCTGGCGCGCGCGCGGCGCGGCCGGCGTCGACAGCACTTCGTTCAGGTCGGTGAGCTTCATCGGCGGTGGGCTGCTGCGGCGAGGTCGCACGCGGGCGCGGCGCGCCCGGTCGCGCCGATCATGCCGGCGCGCCGGCGGCGTCGATCGGCGGAAATGCCGGTCGAAGCGGCGGCAAAACCGGCCGCGCGCCCGGGCGCGACCGCAGGTGATGCAAAGCCGC
>JBBIST010000093.1:0-10886 GCA_037441125.1 Burkholderiales bacterium | reverse complement strand
ACGGCACGCAACCGCCTGCACGCGGCGCTCGCCGGCGCCGAGCAGGCGCTGGCCAACGGCCGGCTGCACGAGGCGCGCGCCGCCGCCGACGAGGCGCGCGCGCTCAAGCCGGCCGCCGGACTGCTGCCGAAGCCGACCGTGCAGCGGCTGGCGCGCGTGCTGCAGCAGCTCTCCGATCTCGATCGCTGGGAGAAGTTCGGCCAGCAGGCCGCGCGCACCCAGCTTTGCGAACGCGCCGAGGCGCTGGCGGCGCAGACCGCGCTTGCGCCGGCCGCGATTGCGCGCGAGGTGCAGCAGTTGCGCGCCGAGTGGAAGGCGCTCGATGCCCAGCACGCGGGCGTGCCGCGGCCGTTGTGGGAGCGCTTCGACGGTGCTTGCGAAAAGGCCTACGCGCCGGCGGCGCGCCACTTCGCCGAGCTGGCGGCAAGCCACAAGGCGGCGCGCAAGCAGCGCGAGGAGTTCATCGCCGCCGCCGCCGCGCGTGCCGCCGAGCTGCTGGCGGCCGAGCCGCGCGACTGGCGGGCGATCGAGCACTGGCTGCGCGACACCGACGGCGTCTGGCACGGGGCGACGCTCGGTAGCGTCGAGCCGGCGGCGTGGAAGAAGCTCGACTCCCGGCTCAAGGAAGCGCTGGCGCCACTGCGCGAGGCGCTGGCGGGTTCGCGCCGCCAGGCCAAGGCCGCACGCGAGGCGCTGATCGCCGAGGCCGAAGGCTGGGTGGCGCGCGCACAGGAGCGCGAGGCGCCGGGTGCGATCCGCGATCTGCAGGCGCGCTGGCAGGCGAACGCCAAGTCGCTCGCGCTCCTGCAGCGCGACGAGCGCGCGCTCTGGGAGAGGTTCCGCGCCGCCTGCAACGCGGTGTTCGAGGCGCGCGCGCGGCAGCGCCAGGAAGGCGACGCTAGGAAGCACGACCAGCGGCGCGTCTTCGAGGCCTTGTGCAAGGAGGCCGAGCAGTTGGCGCGCGCCGGCGATCTCGATCCGGCCCAGGCGCGCGGCCGCCTGCGCGAGCTGGGCGAGCAGTGGACGCGCGCGCAGGCCGAGGCGGGCCCGGCGCTGGCGCCGCTGCAGGCGCGGCTGCGCGCGGCGCGCGAGGGCGTCGAGCAGGCGCTCAAGCAGGGCGCCAAGGCCGAGCGCGCGGCGCAGTCGCGGGCCCTGCTCGACCGGATCTGGCTGTGCGACGACCTCGATGCGCTGCTGGCAGGCGAGCAACCGGCGGCGGAGCTGGACGCGGCGCTGGCCGCACTGCAGGCGCGCTGGGCGGCGCTGCCGCCGGCCACCGACGCCGCGGCGCAGCGGCTTGCCGAGCGGCACGACGCGGCGCTCGCCGCGCTGGCCGACGAGGACGCGCGCTGGGGCCATCGCGACCGGATCGAGGAGGCCGTCGCCGCGCGCGCCGAGACGCTGCTCGAACTCGAACTGCTGCTCGACCTGCCCAGCCCGGCCGACCTTCAGGCCGAGCGGATGGCGGTCCGGGTCAAGCGCCTGCGCGACCGCTTCAAGCGCGCGGCCGCCGACGGCGCCGACAGCGCCGGGCAGTTGCTGCTCGCCTGGTGCGCGCTGCCCGGCAGCGCCGGCGCGCGCGACCGGCAGCGGCTCGAGGCGATCGTCGCCGCGCTCGAGCGGCGGCGCTAGCCGCCGCAGCGGGCGCGACGATCGCCGCCGGCGTTCAGCGCGGAGCGTGCGTGTGCCCGACGTCGAACTGCAGGCCTTCGAAGCGCAGCGCGACCTCGCGCTCGTCGCGCGCTGGCTGCGCCGTGCGCACGTGGCGCGCTGGTGGGGCGAGCCCGCCCAGGCCCTGGCGGAAGTCGCCGCGCACGACCAGCGCAGCGCCGCGATGATCCTGCTGGACGGCCGACCGGTCGGGCTGCTGTGCTGGCAGGTGCCGTCGCGGGCGGAACTCGTCGAGGCCGGGCTGGACGACCTGCCGAGCGACCTGGTCGACATCGACATCATGATCGGCGAGCCCGATGCGCTCGGTCGCAGCGTCGGGCCCTGTGCCTTGCGCCTGCTGTTCGGCGCGCTGCGCGAGCGCGGCGTCCGGCGCGTGGGACTGGCCACGGCGCTCGCCAACACGCGCGCGCTGTCGGCCTATGCCCGGGCCGGGCTCGTGCCGTACCGCGACTTCGTCGAACTCGGAGAGGCGTACCGCTACCTGACGCGGGATCTCGATCCGATCGGCTGACGGCACAGCGCACGGCAGCGTCGGCGCTTGGGCGCCGGCGCGTCGTGCGACGGCGACGAGCCTCTTCGTCCGTCCCGTGCTACGGGCCACGCCGGCGGCATCGCCGCAACTCGTTCGTTCCGAGGTCTGCGTGCCGGCCCGCAGCCACGGCCGCCGGCCACACCGCGCTTCAGACGACGGCAAAGCCCGCCTGCTTGAGCAACTGCGCGGTCTCGTATAGCGGCAAGCCCATCACCCCCGTGTAGCTGCCTTCCAGGCGCTCGACGAACACCGCCGCCAGTCCCTGGATGCCGTAGCCGCCGGCCTTGTCGAAGGGCTCGCCGCCAGCGACATAGCGCTCGATCTCGCTGTCGCCGAGCGGGCGGAAGGCGACCGTCGACACCGACACCGCCTGCAGCACGCGCGCGCCAGAGTCGAACTGGGCGCCGCCCGGCAAGCCGAGCGCGACCGCGGTGCGCACTTCGTGCGCGCGGCCCGACAAGCGGCGCAGGAAGTCGGCTGCCTGGGCGCGGTCGGCCGGCTTGCCGAGCACGTCGCCATCGACGATCACCACCGTGTCGGCGGCCAGCACCGGCCGCGGCAGCAGCGAGCGCAGCGCCAGCACGCGCACGCCCTGCTCGGCCTTCTCGCGCGCGATGCGCTCGACGTAGCGGGCCGCTTCCTCGCCCGCGTGCTGCGCCTCGTCGACGCCGGTGGCGCGCGGACCCGCGAGCCGGATCAACAACGGCTCGAAGCGAACGCCGATTTGCTTGAGCAGTTCGCGCCGGCGTGGGCTGCGCGAGGCGAGGTAGATGTCGGTCATGGGGCGAGACTAGCGCGCCGCGGCTGCGAGCGCAGTCGTCGCGATGGATGCACGCGCACCCGGTCCGGGCGGCGCGTGCGCGACGCCCCGTGGCCGATGCTGCCGGGCGGCACTCGCCGGCGCCTCGCTGCGCGCCTCAGGCACGGTGGTACGGGTGGCCGGCGAGGATCGACCAGGCGCGGTAGAGCTGCTCGGCCAGCAGCACGCGCGCCAGCGCGTGTGGCAGCGTCAGCGACGACAGGCGCAGCAGGCTGCGCGCCTCGCGCTTGAACTGGGGATCGAGACCGTCGGCGCCGCCGATCGCGAACGCGACCGGCTCGCCGCCGTCGCGCCAGCGGCCGATCGCCTGCGCAAGCTGCGCCGTGGTCCAGTCCTGGCCGCGCTCGTCGAGCGCCACCAGCGCGCAGCCGGCCGGCAGCGCCGCGCGCAGCCGTTCGGCTTCGGCCGCGAGCAGCCGTGCCACCGGCAGGCGCGATCGCGGCTCGGCGCGCACTTCCTTCAGCGTGACGCTGAAGTCGGACGGCAGGCGCTCGAGGTAGTCGGCCACCGCCTGGTCGGCCCACGCGGGCTGGCGCTGGCCGACGGCAACGATGGCGACCTTCATCCCGCCGCGCGCCGGCTGCGATCAAGCGCGAGAGGCGCGGCCGCGTGCCGTCTTGCGCGCGCGCGCAGCCGGCCGCGCCGGTGCTGCTCGCGCGCCGGTGCCGCGGGCTGCGCCGGTGCGCTTGGCCTTGGCGGCGGGTGCGCTGCGGCTTGCGCCGGACACCGACTTGCGCGCGGTCTTGCGCGCGATTGGCTTGGCAGGCTTTGCGGCGGGCTTGGCAGGCTTTGCGGCGGATCTGCGGGCGGACTTCGCCGCGGACTTGGCGGGCGACTTCCTGGCCGGCTTTGCCGTCGATCGGGCCGCCGCTTTCTTGGCGGGCTTGGTTCTGGACTTCGCACCGGGCCGCGCGGTCGACTTGGTGGGCGGCTGCGGCGATTTTGGCGCGCGGGCCAGCGGCGACTTGCGACCGGCGCGTCCCGCCCCGGCGACCGCCTCGACCGCGATCGCGCCCACGGTCTCGACCTGCGCTCGTGCCTGCCGCTGTGCGTGGCCGTCGGCGCCGAGCCGGACCCTGACCGGGCGCGCACCCCAGACTTCCTCGAGCGCGTAGTACTGGCGGATCGCCGGCTGCATGATGTGCACGATCACGTCGCCGAGGTCGACCAGAACCCATTCGCCGGGATCGGTACCTTCGACGCTGACCACCTGCGCGCCGGCCTCCTTGACCTTCTCCACCACGTTCGAGGCGAGCGCGCGCGTTTGTCGGTTGGAACTGCCGCTGGCGAGAACCACGCGGTCGAACATGTCGGACAGCCCGACCGTGTTGAACACGCGGATGTCCTGCGCCTTGACGTCTTCCAGCGCGTCGACCACGAGGCGCTGCAGCTTGTGCAAATTCATCGTTGAGGTAGTCGCTTTCTCTCGCGTCGCGAGCCGGGTCGGGGGCGCGTACAGCCCCTGGCGGCGAATATAGAGCAGCACCGCGGCCGGCACGAGCGCGGCCAGTCGCGCCTGCCGCGCCGGCGTCGGCGGCGCCGCGAGCAGCGCGCGGATTTCGCTTGCCGAGGCGTCGACCGGATCCATCGGCAGATCGACGATCGCTCCGGCGGCCGCCGCACGCAGCGCCGCGGCGCCGGCGCGGCGCGCGCGGTAGAAGTCGCGCAAGGCGTCGTTGAGCGCCGGCTCGCCGTTGCGCCGGGCGACCGCGATGTGCGCGTAGTCGAGCAGCGAGCGCCACTCGCGCCAGGTGTCCAGCCGCGCCATCTGGTCGGCGCCGAGCAGCAACACCAGCGGCTGCGCCGGACCGAGCGCGGCGCGCAGCGCGCGCAGCGTGTCGATCGTGTAGCTCGGACCGCCGCGCTCGATCTCGTGCATGTCGAGCGCCAGGCCGGGTTCGCCGGCAATCGCCAGCGCCACCATGTGCGCGCGCTGCGCGGCGTCGGTGATCGACCCCTTCTGCCACGGCTGCGCCGCCGGGATCAGCCGCACCTCGGCCAGCCCGAGCCGGTCGCGCGCCGCGCGCGCCAGTTGCAGGTGACCGACGTGGATCGGATCGAAGCTGCCGCCGAGCAGGCCGATCGGATTCAGGATTCGGGATTCGGGATTCAGCATGTCGGCGAACTGCCTGTCGCTATCCCCGAACCCAGAATTCCGAATCCCGAATCCCGCCCTCGCTCACGCCCAATCTCGCGGCCGCAGGAAGTCGCTGTACAGGCGCGCCTCGGGCGTGCCCGGCTCGGGATGCCAGTCGTACTTCCAGTGCACGACCGGCGGCAGCGACATCAGGATCGACTCGGTGCGGCCGCCCGACTGCAGTCCGAACAGGGTGCCGCGGTCGTGCACGAGGTTGAACTCGACATAGCGGCCGCGCCGGTAGGCCTGGAACTCGCGCTCGCGCGGGCCGTAGTGGCGCTGGCGGTTGCGCTCGACGATCGGCAGGTAGGCGACGAGAAAGGCGTCGCCGACCGCGCGCATGAGCGCGAAGCTGCGCTCGAAGCCGAGTTCGTTGAAGTCGTCGAAGAACACGCCGCCGATGCCGCGCGGCTCGTTGCGGTGCTTGAGGAAGAAGTACTCGTCGCACCACCGCTTGAAGCGCGGGTGCAATGTGCCGCCGAAAGGTTCAAGCGCATGTTTGCAGGTGGCATGGAAGTGGCGCGCGTCTTCCTCGGTGGCGTAGTACGGCGTCAGATCCATGCCCCCTCCAAACCACCATGCGTCGGCGCTGCGCGCCGACGCATGGTGACTTCCGTCAGGCTCACCCACTCCCCCGTGCCCCTCGCCCAAGGGCGAGGGGTGGTGGTCGGAGCGCTGCGCGCTCGGGTTGGCGCGGGCGATGAAGAAGCGCACGTTCATGTGCACGGTCGGCACGTAAGGGTTGCGCGGGTGGAACACCAGCGACACGCCGATCGCTTCGAAGCCGCGGCCGGCCAGTTGCGGCCGCTGCGCGCTCGCCGACGGCGGCAACTTGGTTCCGGTGACGTGCGAGAAGCCGACGCCGCCGCGCTCGAGCAGGTTGCCGTCCTCGACGATGCAGGTCAGTCCGCCGCCGCCGAGCGGCGCATCGGCCGGCTTCTCCCAGGCGTCGCGCCGGAAGGGCTTGCCATCGAGCGCCTCGAGCGCCGACACGATCTGCTGCTGCAGCCCCAGCAGGTACTCGCGCACGCCCTGCGAATCCACGAACCCGTCTCCCACCCCTCGCCTCACTCCTCGATCCTCGATCCTCAATCCTCAACCCTCGACTTCAAGTGCCTGCCCAGGAACCCCAGCACCGCCTCGTACCAGGCGACGATGTTGCGCGGTTTCAGGATCCAGTGGTTCTCGTCGGGGAACACCACGAGTTCGCTCTCGACGCCGTGGTACTGCAGCGCTTCGAACAGGTTGAGTCCTTCGCCGATCGGACAGCGGTAGTCCTGCTCGCCGTGGACGATCAGCACCGGCGTCTTCCAGGCCTTGATGTGGCGGATCGGCGCATAGCGGTCGAACTTCGCCATGTCGGCAAAGGGATCCTCGCCGCCCATCTCCAGGTACCACCAGGCCGGATGGTCGGTGGTGCCGGTGAACTGCGCCATCGTGCAGATGCTGGCGTGCGTGATCAGGCAGCGGAAGCGCTGCGTCTGCGTGCCGATCCAGTTGGTCATGTAGCCGCCGAAGCTGCCGCCCATCGCCATCAGGCGCGCGCGATCCACTTCGGCGCGCTGCTCGATCGCATCAGTCACCGACATCAGATCGCGATAGCACTGCTCGCCCCAGACGTTGCCCCAGATGCCCTGGACGAATTCCTGGCCGAAGCCGGTCGAGCCGCGCGGGTTCGGCTGCACGACCACGTAGCCCTGCGCCGCCGCGAGCAGCGCGTTCCAGCGCCAGTGCCAGCCGTCGCTGCTGGCGCCGATCGGTCCGCCGTGGATCCACAGCAGCGCCGGCGCCTTCGTCGCGCCCTTCGGCCGCGTGATCCAGCTCTGGATCGACGCGCCGTCGCCGGCCGTGGTGACGATGCTTTCGCACTCGGCCCACTCGTGCGCCGGCGTGAAGCCGGACAGGCGCGCCAGTGATTTGAGCGGCGCGACGATGGACGCTGGGGGGTCGAGCACGAAGCACTCGGGCGCATCGAGCAGCGTCGAGCGGACGGCGGCAATGCGGCCGTCGGCGAGCGAACGCACGCCGCTGTGGCTGCCGCCGGCGGCGCGGCCGGTGAGCGGCGTCACCGCGCCTGAGCCTGCGTCGACCGCGAACACCGGCACGATGCCGCCGTCGTCGGCGGTGACGATCAGCCGGCGACCGTCGGCCGACCAGCAGCCGAGGTTCGGCCAGCGGTCCCAGTCGCGCGCCAGCTCGCGCGTGCCGCCGCTGGCGGCGTCGATCAGCGTCAGCGTCGGCCGCACGACGAACTTCGGCGAGCGCGTCGAGCGCACCGCGGCGATCGTGCCGCCGTCGGGCGAGAACAGCGCCCCCTCGGTGTTGCTGTTGGCCGGCTGCGGCACCAGCAGGCGCGACCGGGTGGCCAGATCGATTACCAGCAGGTGCGAGTCCTCCTCGCGGTCGGCGCCCGGCGTGGCCCAGCTCGCCAGCACGCGGCGGCCATCGGCGCTCAGATCCAGGTGCGGCTCGATCGCGAACTCGCGCGTCGCCTCGGGCGTCAGATCGACGCGGTTCTTGCCGCTGGCGTCGCAGACGATCAGGTGCGTGGTCTCGCGCTCGGCGTTCTGGTGCAGCCAGTGGTCCCAGTGGCGCACCGGCTGGCGCGTGTAGCGGCGCACGCTAGGGCCCTTCTTGGCGCGCTCGGCCGCAGTCTCGCGCTGCTGGTCGTGCGCGACACCGGCGATCACCGGCGCGAACAGCGCCAGCCGGTCGGCGCGCGCGGCGAACCGGAACGCCTCGACGCCGAGCGGCTCGTCGGTCAGTTGCTGCGGCTCGCCGCCTTCGGCCGGCAGCAGCCAGACCTGCATGCGCTTGTCGGCCTCGTCGTCCGCCTTGACCTCGTTCGGCTTGCGGTTGGACAGAAAGCCGAGCGCGCCGTCGTGGCGAAAGCACGGCGCGCTGTCCTTGCAGTCGCCGCGCGTCAGTTGCACGGCGGCGCCGCCATCGGTCGGCAGCCGCCACAGGTCGGAGACGTACTTGGCTCGCTCGAGGTCGAGCCGCTGCACGACCACCGCGAGCCAGGTGCCGTCGGGCGAGGGCTCGATCGCGGTCACGCGCTTGAGTGCAATGTGCTGATCGACGGTATAGGGCGCGGTCATGGGTCGGTCGGGAAGGGCGAAGGCGCGCATTGTGCGCCGGTGCCGGACTCTCGGCGCGGCCGGACCCGGCAGGCGAAAGGCCGGCGCGCCGCCTCAGGCGCGCGGCTTCAGCGCCCGGTGGCCGATGTCGGTACGAAACTGCATGCCGTCGAAGCGGATGCGGGCGACGGTGTCGTAGGCGCGCTCGCGCGCGCCGCGCACGCTGTCGCCAAGCGCGGTCACGCACAGCACGCGGCCGCCGCTGGTGCGCAGGGTGCCGTCGGCGAGTTCGGTGCCGGCATGGAAGATCACGCAGTCGTCGTCATCGGCCGGCAGCGGCGCGATCGGATCGCCGTGGCGCGGCGCCTCGGGGTAGCCGGCGGCGGCGAGCACCACGCCGAGCGCGACCCGGCGGTCCCAGTCGACTGCGGCGCTGTCGAGCCGGCCTTCGATCGCCGCTTCCAGCAGGTCGACGAAGTCGGACTTCATGCGCAGCATGATCGGCTGCGTTTCCGGATCGCCGAGGCGGCAGTTGAACTCGAGCGTTCTCGGCGTGCCGTCGGCGTCGATCATCAGGCCGGCGTAGAGGAAGCCCGTGTAGACGATGCCGTCGGCGGCCATGCCCTGGATCGCCGGCGCGATGATCTCGCGCATCATGCGCGCGTGCAGCTCGGGCGTGACCACCGGCGCCGGCGAGTACGCGCCCATGCCGCCGGTGTTCGGGCCGACGTCGCCGTCGCCCAGCCGCTTGTGGTCCTGGCTGGTGGCGAGCGCGAGCGCATTGCGGCCGTCGCTCATGACAATGAAGCTCGCTTCCTCGCCGGCGAGAAAGTCCTCGATCACCACGCGCGCGCCCGAGGCGCCGAGGCGGTTGCCGACCAGCATGTCGTCGATCGCGGCATGCGCCTGCGCCAAGGTCTGCGCCACCACCACACCCTTGCCGGCGGCCAGGCCGTCGGCCTTGATCACGATCGGTGCGCCGCGCCGGTTGACGTAGGCACGCGCCTCGGCGGCGGTGGTGAAGCTGCGGTAGCCGGCGGTCGGGATGCCGTGCCGCTGCATGAACGCCTTGGCGAAGTCCTTCGAGCTTTCGAGCTGCGCTGCCGCCCGCGTCGGCCCGAAGATGCGCAGCCCGCGGGCGCGAAACAGGTCGACCACGCCGGCCGCCAGCGGCGCCTCCGGTCCGACGACGGTGAGATCGATGCGCTCGGCGGCGGCGAACTCGGCCAGTTCTTGCGGTCGCGCCAGCGGCACGTTGCGCAGCCGCCGATCGCGCGCCGTGCCGCCGTTGCCCGGCGCCACGTACACGCGCTTTACGCGCGGCGAAGCGGCGCAGCGCCAGGCAATCGCATGCTCGCGGCCGCCGCCGCCGATTACTAGGACCTTCATGAAGTGGTCAGAGGACGATTAGGGTGAAATGTGAAACGTGAAATGTGAAACGTGAAAGGTGAAAGGTGAAACGTGAAAGGTGAAACGTGAAACGTGACCGCCGCCGAGGGGGTCTGTCTCCTCACGTTTCACTTTTCACATTTCACTTTTCACGGTTCCTCACGGTTCCTGAGCGATCGCCGCAGTCGTATAGACCTGCTGCACGTCGTCCAGATCGTCGAGCGCGTCGAGCAGCCTGCGCATCTTCTGGCCGTCTTCGCCGGCGAACACGGTCTCGGCCAGCGGCTTCATCGTCACTTCGGCCAGTTCGGGCTTGAGCCCGGCCTTCTCCAGCGCCGCGGCAACCGCCGCGAAGTCATGCGGCGCACAGGTCACCTCGACCGAGCCGTCGTCGTTGGTCAGCACGTCATCGGCGCCGGCCTCCAGCGCCGCCTCCATCACGCGCTCCTCGGAAGTGCCCGGCGCAAACAGGAACTGGCCGCAGTGCCTGAAGTTGAACGCCACCGAGCCATCGGTGCCGAGGTTGCCGCCGTGCTTGGCCAGCGTGTGCCGCACCTCGGCCACCGTGCGCGTGCGGTTGTCGGTCACGCAATCGATCATCAACGCCGCGCCGCCGATGCCGTAGCCCTCGTAGCGAACCTCCTCCAGCGCCTGGCCTTCGGCGCTGCCGGTGCCGCGAGCGATCGCGCCCTGCACCTTGTCCTTCGGCACGTTGGCCAGGCGCGCCTTGTCCATCGCCAGACGCAGCCGCGCGTTCATCGCCGGGTCGCCGCCGCCCAGGCGCGCCGCGATCTGGACTTCGCGGATCACCTTGGTCCACAGCGTGCCGCGCTTGGCGTCCTGGCGCCCCTTGCGGTGCTGGATGTTGGCCCACTTGGAGTGACCTGCCATGGCGTTGCGCGTGCTGCGAGGCTGCGGTGCGAGAAGAAAGAAAGTCTAGCCGAGCACCCTGCGGCCGCCGGCGCTGCCGGTCATCGATTGTTCTGACCGCAATCGTCGCCGCTGTCGCCCCCAAGTCCCGGTAAATTCCGCCCAAGTTCACGGCTCGCCGCAATCGCCCCCAGCCGTTCCCTCGATCCTCAATCCTCAATCCTCAATCCTCAATCCTCAATCCTCCCACCGAGTCCCCCATGCCCAAGCCCCTAGTCATCGCCCGCGCCGGCGACCACGAACTGGCGCTGCTGCCGGCGCTCGCCAACCGCCACGGCTGCATCACCGGCGCCACCGGCACCGGCAAGACGATCACGCTGCAGGTGC
>JBBIST010000092.1:0-11390 GCA_037441125.1 Burkholderiales bacterium | reverse complement strand
GCGGCTGGATCGCGCTGGCGGTGGTGGTGTTCGCCACCTGGCGGCCGGCGCGCGTCGTGCTCGGCGCTTATCTGTTCGGTGGCGTGACGATGCTGCAATTGCACCTGCAGGGGCTCGGCGTGCAGGTCGCCTCGCAGTTGATGTCGATGACGCCCTATCTGGCGACGATCGTCGTGCTGGCGCTGATCTCGCGCAACCCGGCCTGGATCCGGCTCAACATACCGGGCTCGCTCGGCAAACCCTTCAATCCGAACGCGTAGTCGGTGCCGGTGCGGCCGGTGCGCTCGAGCGGCTGCGGAAGGGACCGAGAAAGAGCTGCGTATCGGGCAGCGCCGGGCCTGAGCACTGCCAGCAGTCGGCAATTCGCTGCCACGCCTGGCGCAGCAGACGCCACGCAAGGGTTGCTGCGTCGCCCATGGCTCAGGCCGCCGCCTGCGCCTGCTGCACCAGGATGTCGAAGTGGCGCGCGTAGCGCGGGTGCAGTTGATCGAGCGCGAGCCAGATCAGGAAATCGGCGCTGTTGAAGTCGGGATCCCAGGCCGGTTCGCCGCAGACCTTGGCGCCGAGGCGCAGATAGCCCTTGATCAGCGGCGGCAGCTCGCAGGTGGCGGCGCGCTCGATGCGCTCGTGCGGGAACGGCAGGCGCGGGAAGACCCGGTACTCGGCGTCGCTCAGGTAGGGCTGCAGTTCGTCGCGCACGCGCGCCGCCTGCATGCCGCCGTCGGCAAGCGGCGCGCTGGCGCAGCCGATCAGGTGCCGGTAGCCGTGCGTGCGCATGTAGCGGGCCAAGCCGGCCCACAGCAGCAGGATCGTTGCCCCGGAGCGGTAGTCGCGATGCACGCAGGAGCGGCCGACCTCGATCAGAGACGGGCGCAGATGGGTCAGGCGCGCGAGGTCGAACTCGGATTCCGAGTACAGGCGCCCGGCCTCGAGCGCGCGGTGCGGCGGCAGGATCCGGTAGGTGCCGACGACGCGCATCGACTCCTGGTCGCGCACGATCAGGTGGTCGCAGTAGGCGTCGAGCCCGTCGGCGTCGCGGCCGTCTGCGCCGTCGATGCGCGCGCCCAGCTCCTCGGCGAACACCTTGTAGCGCAGTCGCTGCGCGTCGCTCAGATCGGCGGCGCTGCGCGCCAGTGCCAGCGTCAGACGCGCGTCGCTGCGGTTGCGGTCTGGGCCGGCGGCGCGAGCCGGCCCGCCGGGGGTGCGCGCGGACTTCGAGTGGGTCACGCTCATGCACGTCTTTCCAGAGTTGTCGCGCCCGCAGACTATGGCCGCGAGGTGTCCGCGGCGTGATCGCACCGTGACCCTTCGGTGACCGCTGCTTGTGTATGATCCGCGTCCTGCATCGAGCGCAGGCGCGTAGCTCAGCTGGTTAGAGCACCACCTTGACATGGTGGGGGTCGTTGGTTCGAGTCCAATCGCGCCTACCAGATCGCCGCTTCCCGGACACCGCGATGAACGCGCTGACTTGCCGAACTTGCTTGACCGAGAGCTGACCGGCCGGACGAGTACGCGCTACGCATGCGGTTGATCGAAAAAGTGCGGCTCGACCGCACTTTTTCGCTTCTGGAGTGGGCGGATGATCTCAGTACAGCTTCCCGACGGCGCCGTGCGCAGCTTCGATGCGCCGGTGAGCGTCGCCGCGGTGGCGGCGAGCATCGGTGCCGGGCTTGCGCGCGCGGCGATCGCCGGCCGCATCGACGGCAAGCTGGTCGACACCTCGCACGTCATCGACCGCGACGCGAAGCTCGAGATCGTCACCGACAAGGACGCCGACGCTCTGGAGATCATCCGCCACTCGACCGCGCATCTGCTCGCCTACGCGGTCAAGGAGCTGTTCCCCGAGGCGCAGGTGACGATCGGCCCGGTGATCGACAACGGCTTCTACTACGACTTTTCGTACCAGCGGCCGTTCACGCCCGAGGATCTGGCGGCGATCGAGAACAAGATGGCCGAGCTGGCGAAGAAGGACGAGAAGGTCGTGCGCGAGCACTGGCGGCGCGACGACGCGGTGCGCTTCTTCGAGTCGATCGGCGAGAAGTACAAGGCCGAGATCATCGCCTCGATCCCGGCCGACGAGGGGATCTCGCTGTACCGTGAGGGTGCCTTCGTCGATCTGTGCCGGGGACCGCACGTGCCGAGCACCGGCCGGCTGCGGGTGTTCAAGCTGATGAAGGTGGCCGGCGCCTACTGGCGCGGCGACTCCCGCAACGAGATGCTCCAGCGCATCTACGGCACCGCCTGGGCGAGCAAGGAAGACCAGGACGCCTACCTGCACATGCTGGCGGAGGCCGAGCGCCGCGACCACCGCAAGCTCGGCAAGGATCTCGACCTGTTCCACTTCCAGGACGAGGCGCCGGGCCTGGTGTTCTGGCATCCCAAGGGCTGGTCGATCTGGCAGGCGGTCGAGCAGTACATGCGGCAGGTGTATCGCGACTGCGGCTACCGCGAGGTCAAGGCGCCGCAGATCCTAGACCGTTCGCTGTGGGAGGCCTCGGGCCACTGGGAGAAGTACCGCGAGCACATGTTCACGACCGAGTCGGAGAACCGCTACTACGCCCTGAAGCCAATGAACTGCCCGGGCCACGTGCAAATCTACAAGTCCGACCTGCGCAGCTACCGTGACCTGCCGTTGCGCTACGGCGAGTTCGGCCAGTGCCACCGCAATGAAGCCTCGGGCGCGCTGCACGGGCTGATGCGGGTGCGCGGCTTCACCCAGGACGACGGCCACATCTTCTGCACCGAGAACCAGATCCTCGACGAGTGCGTCGCCTTCACCGCGCAGTTGCAGAAGGTCTACGCCGACTTCGGTTTCCGCGAGGTCCGCTACGTGGTCGCGACCCGGCCCGAGCAGCGGATCGGTTCGGACGAAAGCTGGGACCGCGCCGAGCAGGCGCTGATGGAGTCGCTGCGCCGTTCCGGCGTGCAGTTCGCGGTCAGTCCCGGTGACGGCGCCTTCTACGGGCCGAAGATCGAGTACCACCTGAAGGACGCGATCGGTCGCACCTGGCAGTGCGGCACGATGCAGGTCGACTTCTCGATGCCGGTGCGGCTCGGCGCCGAGTACGTGGCCGAGGACAACACGCGCAAGGTGCCGGTGATGCTGCATCGGGCGATCGTCGGCTCGCTCGAGCGCTTCATTGGTATCCTGATCGAGAACCACGCCGGCGCGCTGCCGCCCTGGCTGGCGCCGGTGCAGGCGGCGGTCGCCAACATCTCGGAGGGTCAGGCCGCCTACGCCGGCGAGGTTGCGCAAACGCTGCAAAAACAAGGCTTTAGAGTCGAAGCCGATTTGCGCAACGAGAAGATCACCTATAAGATCCGCGCCCTTGCGCTGCAGAAGCTGCCGTACATCCTCGTGGTGGGCGACAAGGAAATGCAGGCGCATACGGTGGCCGTGCGGGCCCGCGGCGGCGTCGATCTCGGCGCGATGCCGGTCGAGGCGCTGGCGGCGCGGCTGCGCGAGGACATCGCGCAGCGGCGCAACGTCGGCGGCACGGCTTAGTTTTCCTCTTTCGGAGAAGTTCACCATCGCTCAGGAACGCACGCATCGCCTGAACCGTGAAATCGGTGTTCCGGAAGTCCGCCTGGTCGGACAGGAAGGCGAACCGCTCGGAATCGTCCGCACGCTCGAAGCGCTGCGCATGGCCGAAGAGGCCGACGTCGATCTGGTCGAGATCGCTCCCACGGCGCAGCCGCCGGTCTGTCGTTTGATGGACTACGGCAAGTTCAAGTACCAGGAGCAGAAGAAGGCGCACGAGGCCAGGCTCAAGCAGAAGATCATCGAGATCAAGGAGGTGAAGTTCCGCCCCGCGACCGACGATCACGACTACCTGACCAAGCTGCGCAAGATGCGCGAGTTCCTGGCCGAGGGCGACAAGGCGAAGGTGACCCTGCGCTTCCGTGGCCGCGAGATGGCGCACCAGCAACTGGGCGCGAAGCTGCTCGAGCGGGTGCGCGGCGACGTCGAGGATCTGGCGGTGGTCGAGTCGATGCCGCGCCTGGAAGGCCGGCAGATGATCATGATGTTGGGACCGAAGAAGAAGAAGTGACCGGCGCGCCGCCGCGGCGCGGCGCGCTACGCAGGGACCGCACGGCCTAAGCCGGCGCGGATGACAAGTGAAGTCGGGCCGCAAGCCCTCCGCTACGGAGGCGCCCGCACTCATCGAAGAAGGAAGGGACGGCAGATGCCGAAGATGAAGACGAAAAAGAGCGCCGCCAAGCGCTTTGCGATCCGCGCCAGCGGCTCGATCAAGCGCGGCCAGGCGTTCAAGCGCCACATCCTCACCAAGAAGACCACCAAGGCGAAGCGCCACCTGCGCGGCGCGGTCAACATGCACGAAGCCGACGTGAAGTCCGTGCGTCGCATGCTGCCGTACGGCTAAGGAGTAGCCATGCCCCGAGTCAAACGTGGTGTGACCGCGCGCGCGCGGCACAAGAAGGTGCTCGCCCAGGCCAAGGGCTTCACGCAGCGCCGCAGCAACGTCTTCCGCGTCGCCAAAGAGGCGGTGATGAAGGCGGGGCAGTATGCCTATCGCGACCGGCGCAACCGCAAGCGCGTGTTCCGCGCCCTGTGGATCGCACGCATCAACGCCGCCGTACGCGAGCATGACCTGTCCTACAGCGCCTTCATCAACGGCTTGAAGAAGGCCTCGATCGATCTTGACCGCAAGGTGCTGGCCGACATGGCCGTGCTCGACAAGCCGGGATTCGCGGCCGTGGTCGACAAGGTCAAGTCGAGCCTGGCCTCGGCCTAGCCGGCGCCGGCTACGCCCGGCGCGACGGCGCAGTCACGACGGGGCCTGGCGCGATGCCGGGCCCTTTGCGTTTTCACCGCCGACTCTGTCTGCCCCCAACATGGATCTCGACCCGCTGGTACGCGAGGCGGCCGCCGCCTTCGCCGCCGCCGATCAACCGGCGGCACTCGAAGACGAGAAGGCCCGCTTCCTGGGCAAGTCGGGCCGGGTCACGGCGTTGCTCAAGGCGCTGGCGGGCCTCGCTCCCGAGGATCGGCGGGTGCAGGGCGCACGGATCAATCAGGCCAAGGAGGCGATCGAGGCATTGCTCGCCAAGCGCCGTGCCGAACTGGCCGAGGCGCAACTCGAAGCGCGCCTGGCGCAGGAGTCGATCGACGTCTCACTGCCCGGTCGCAGCCGCGGCGCCGGCGGCATCCACCCGGTGATCCGCACCTGGATCCGGGTCGAGGAGATCTTCCGCTCGATCGGCTTTGACGTCGCCGACGGACCGGAGATCGAGTCCGACTGGTACAACTTCAGCGCCCTGAACAATCCGGAGAATCATCCGGCGCGCTCGATGCAGGACACCTTCTACGTCGACGCGCGCGACGGCGACGGCCGGCTGCTGATGCTGCGCACCCACACCTCGCCGATGCAGGTACGCTACGCGCGCGCGCATCGGCCGCCCATCAAGGTGATCGCGCCCGGCCGCACCTATCGCGTCGACTCCGACGCCACCCACTCGCCGATGTTCCACCAGGTCGAGGGGCTGTGGATCGACGAGGGCGTGAGCTTCGCCGACCTGAAGGCGGTCTACACCGACTTCGTGCGCTGCTTTTTCGAGGACGAGGGCATCGCCCTGCGCTTCCGCCCGAGCTACTTCCCGTTCACCGAGCCGTCGGCCGAGATCGACATGATGTTCTCCAGTGGACCGAACCGGGGCCGCTGGCTCGAGATCTGCGGCGCCGGCCAGGTCCATCCGACCGTGGTGCGCAACTTCGGCCTCGATCCCGAGCGCTACACCGGCTTCGCCTTCGGCTCCGGCCTCGATCGGCTCACGATGCTGCGCTACGGAGTCGACGACCTGCGCCTGTTCTTCGAGGGCGACCTGCGCTTCTTGCGCCAGTTCAACTGACCGCCGCCGCGGAGTCTTCAGATGCAACTGTCGGAGCAGTGGCTGCGCACCTTCGTCGATCCCGCCGTCGGCAGCGACGAGCTGGCGCTGCGCCTGACGATGGCCGGGCTCGAGGTCGAGGAGTCGGTGCCGGTGGCGCCGCCGTTCGCCGGCGTGATGGTGGCGCGCGTGCTGTCGGTCGCGCCGCACCCGGATGCCGACAAACTGAGCGTGTGCGAGGTCGACGACGGCAGCGGCGCGATTGTGCGCATCGTCTGCGGCGCGCCGAACGTCGCCGCCGGCCAATTCGTTGCCTGTGCCCGCGTCGGTGCCGTGTTGCCGGGCGAGTTCCGCATTCGGCTGGCGCGGGTGCGCGGCGTCGAGTCGCACGGCATGCTGTGCTCGGCGCGCGAACTGGGACTGTCGCAGGATCATGCCGGCCTGCTGCTGCTCGCCGACGATGCCCCGGTCGGGCAGGACCTGCGCGCCTATCTCGCGCTCGACGATCGGCGGCTGCTGCTGAAGCTCACGCCCAATCGCGGCGACTGCCTGAGCGTGCTCGGTGTCGCACGCGAAGTGGCGGCGATCACCGGCGCCGCCTTGCGCTTGCCGCAGTTCACCCCGGTGGCGGCGAGCAGCGACGAACGTCTGCCGGTGCGTGTGCTGGCGTCCGATCTGTGCGGTCGCTTTTCCGGCCGCGTGATCCGCGGGCTCGATGCACGCGCCGCGACGCCGGCGTGGATGCGGCAGCGACTCGAACGTTGCGGCCAACGGCCGATCTCGGCGCTGGTCGACATCTCCAACTACGTGATGCTGGAGCTGGGGCGGCCGTCGCATGTGTTCGATCTGGACCGGGTGAGCGGCGGCCTCGAAGTGCGCTGGGGCCGCGCCGGCGAGACGGTCGAGCTGCTCAACGGCCAGACGGTCGAGGTCGACCCGTGGGTCGGCGTGATCGCCGATGCGCGCGGCGTCGAGGCGCTGGCGGGCGTGATGGGCGGCCAGCACACGGCAGTGACGCTCGACACCCGCGACGTTTACCTCGAAGCCGCATTCTGGTGGCCGCAGTCGATCCAGGGCCGGGCGCGGCGCTTCAACTTCACCACCGATGCCGCACACCGCTTCGAGCGCGGCGTCGACCCGTCGACCACCGCCGTTCACCTCGAGTACCTGACGCGACTGATCGTCGAAGTCTGCGGCACGCCGCAGACCCGGATCGGGCCGGTCGACGATCAGGTGCTGGCGTTGCCGCCGCGCGCGCCGGTGGCGATGCGCGGCGAGCGCTGCCGGCAGGTGATTGGCGTGGCGATCGGCGACGACGAGATCGCCGCCATTTTCGGTCGCCTCGGCCTGGCTTGCGAGCGCCAGGGCGATCGCTTCCTGGTCGTGCCGCCGCCGCATCGCTTCGACCTCGAGATCGAGGAGGACTTGATCGAGGAAGTGGCGCGCCTGCATGGCTTCGAGCGCATCCCCGACCGGCCGCCGCTGGCGCGCGCGAAGATGCGCGCGCAGCCGCAAGCGCAGCGCTCGGCGCACGCGCTGCGTCTGGCGCTGGCGCAGGCCGGCTATCAGGAACTGGTCAGCTACAGCTTCGTCGAGGCGACCTGGGAGCGCGATTTCGCCGGCAACGAGGCGCCGATTAGGCTGCTCAATCCGATTGCCAGCCACCTGGCGGTGATGCGCTCGACGCTGATCGGCAGCCTGGTGGCCGCACTCAGGTTCAATCTGAACCGCAAGGCCGAGCGCGTGCGGGTGTTCGAGCTCGGGCGGGTGTTCATCGCCGACGACTCCGTGCCCGAAGGGCCGCTGTCGGTCCCCGGCATCGCGCAGCCGCAGCGGCTCGGCGGTCTGGCCTACGGCCCCGTGCACGAGCCGCAGTGGGGACAGCCGGCGCGAGACGTCGACTACTTCGACGTCAAGGGCGAGATCGAACGCCTGCTGGCCGGCGTCGACGGCCTTCGCTTCGTCGCCGCCGCGCATCCGGCACTGCACCCGGGCCGCAGCGCCCGCATCGATGGCCTTGGGCGGTCGATCGGCTGGATCGGCGAACTGCACCCGAGGTTGCAGCAACGCTACGAACTGGCACGGGCAGCGGTCGTGTTCGAGCTGGACGTCGCCGCACTGCAGGAACTGAAGCTTCCGCGCGCGCAGCCGGTGCCCAGATTCCCCGCGGTCGAGCGTGACATCGCCCTGTGGTTCGCTGCCTCGATCACCTGGCAGCAGATCGACGAGGCGATCGCCGAGCTGAAGCACCGGGACCGCCGGCTTGCCAGCCTGCGCGAGTTGCGTCTTTTTGACCTCTACCGGCCGCCCGTCGGCGACTCCGGGCGCCGGTCGGATCCCGGCCCTAACGCGTTGTTATCTAAAGAGAAAAGTCTTGCCTTCCGGGTTTGCCTGCAAGATACTGAACGCACCTTGAGCGATGCCGACGCCGATGCTGCCGTGGCGGCCATCGTCGATGAACTCGGCACCCGACTGGGCGCCCGTCTGCGGCAACAGTGACAATGGCCAACGAGCAGCGAACGCCCGCGTTGACCTCTTCCGGCTCGGCCTGCGCCGCGAACGCCGATCGTGACGACGGCGCCAAGACGGTGACCAAGGCGGAACTGGCCGAGCTGCTGTTCGAGAACCTCGGCCTGAACAAGCGCGAGGCCAAGGACATGGTCGACGGCTTCTTCGACGAGATTCGTGCCGCGCTCGAGCGCGGCGAATCGGTCAAGTTGTCCGGCTTCGGCAACTTTCAGTTGCGCGACAAGCCGCAGAGGCCGGGTCGCAATCCGAAGACCGGCGAGGAAATCGCGATCACGGCGCGCCGCGTCGTGACCTTCCACGCCAGCCAGAAGCTCAAAGCGGCGGTGGCCGAGGCCCAGTCCTGACGCGCTCGCGTCTTGCGCGCGGCGGAGCAAATTCGTCCTCATGGCCTCGTACCGTCACGAAGGTCCGGCGCCGCTGCCGCCGATTCCCGCCAAGCGCTACTTCACGATCGGCGAAGTGAGCGACCTGTGCGGCGTCAAGGCGCACGTTCTGCGCTACTGGGAGCAGGAGTTCACCCAGCTCAAGCCGATCAAGCGGCGCGGCAACCGCCGCTACTACCAGCACCATGAAGTGCTGCTCGTGCGTCGCATCCGCGAACTGCTCTACGAGCAGGGTTTCACGATCAACGGCGCGCGCAACCGACTCGACGAAATTTCGACCCGGCGCGCGCTGCGCGGCAACGGCGCCTCGGGGGCGCCTGCGGCGGCGCAGTCGCAGCCGGCATCGGCTCAGGATCTCTCGCCGGCGGCGCTGCGCGCCGCGCTGCTCGAGATCCGCACGCTGCTGGCGCCGACCGAGGACGAGCCGAGCGCTTGAAGCCGCGCATCGGTCGCGGTAGCGCGCGTGTAGAATGCGCGCCATTCGGGGCGTAGCGCAGCCTGGTAGCGCACTTGCATGGGGTGCAAGGGGTCGCGAGTTCGAATCCCGCCGCCCCGACCAGTGGTTCGAGTCACGCAGGGCTAGCTTCCGCGCTAGCCCTATTTTTTTGCGGGTCGATCGGTGCGAATACTGGTCTCCAACGACGATGGCTATCTGGCGCCCGGGCTGCAGGCGCTGGCGCGCATCGCCAGCCGCTATGGCGAAGTGACGGTCGTGGCGCCGGAGCAGAACCACAGCGGCGCCAGCAACTCGCTCACGCTGACGCGTCCGCTCACGGTCGCCCGCGCCGACAACGGTTGCTACTTCGTCAATGGCACGCCGACCGACTGCGTGCACATCGCCCTGACCGGCCTGCTCGACCACCGGCCTGACCTGGTCGTCGCCGGCATCAACAACGGCCAGAACATGGGCGACGACACGCTGTACTCGGGTACGGTGGCGGCGGCGATGGAGGGCCACCTGTTCGGCATCCCGTCGATCGCCTTCTCGCTCGTCGACCGCGGCTGGGCGCATCTGGATGCGGCCGCCACCTGGTGCGAGCGCATCCTGTCCTGCTACGCGGGCGCGCCGCTGGCCGCTCCCTTGCTGCTCAACGTCAACCTGCCCAACCGCCCGCTGGCCGAGGTGCGAGGCGTGCGCGTGACCCGGCTCGGCAGGCGACATCCGTCGCAGCCGGCGATCCGCGCCGAGAATCCGCGCGGCGAGACGATCTACTGGATCGGCGCCTCCGGCAGCGCCATGGACGCCGGTCCGGACACCGACTTCCACGCCGTCGCCGAGGGCTGGGTGTCGCTGACGCCGCTGCAGATCGACTTGACTCGCGGCGAGCAGATCCCGGCGCTGGCGGCCTGGATCGCGGCGCAGTCGGTTGCTCCGGCGCCCTCGCCTGCGTGCGCTTCGGCGCGCGCCGCAACCTAGGCACGGCGTGGGCGCCGATCCGGCAAGCGAACGACTCGGCAACGCCGGGCTGGCCTCGGAGCGCGTGCGCGCGCGCATGGTCGAACGCGTGCGTGAGCTCGGCGTGCGCGATGCGCGCGTGCTCGGTGCCCTGGCCGAAGTCCCGCGCCACGCTTTCCTGGAGCCGGCGCTCGCCAGTCGCGCCTACGAGGACACGGCGCTGCCGATCGGCCACGGTCAGACCATCTCGCAGCCGTACATCGTCGCGCGCACGGCGGAACTCGCGCTGGCCGGCTGTGTCGATCCGAAGTCGGCCAAGGTGCTCGAGGTGGGAACCGGCTGCGGCTACGCGGCGGCCGTTCTGGCGCGCCTGTTCGGCACCGTGATCTCGATCGAACGAGTGCGCGCGCTGCATGAGCTGGCGCGCAACAACCTGCGGCCGCTGCGCATCGCCAACCTGCGTCTGGTCTATGGCGACGGCTTCGACGGCGTTCCGGCCGAAGCACCGTTTGACGCGATCACCGCGGCGGCCGCCGGCGAAGAGCTGCCGCCGGCGTGGATCGAGCAGTTGAAGGCGGGTGGCCGCATCGTCGCGCCGCTCGGATCGAGCGAGCAGAGGATGACCGTGATCTGCAAAGACGACGCCGGTCGCGTGAGCCGCAGGACCGTCGAGGCGGTGCGCTTCGTGCCGCTGCGCACCGGCAAGACCTGACCGAACCTGGCCTGGGAGATGCGCCGATGAATCGAAGTCCGATCCTGGTCGCCGTGCCGCTGCTGGCGCTGCTGAGCGGCTGCGCCACCGTGTCCTTGCGCGAGGCACCGATCGTCGATCGCAGCGAGCGTCGCGCCGTCGAGGCGCCGCCCGCGGTGGCGCCGGCTGCACGCGCCGCACGCGAGGGCCAGTACGTGGTCCAGCGCGGCGACACGCTCTACAGCATCGCGCTCGAGTTCGGCCAAGACTTCCGCGATCTGGCGCGCTGGAACGCGCTCGACGACCCGTCGAAGCTGCAGGTCGGCCAGATTCTGCGCCTGCAGCCGCCGGCCGAGGCGCTTGGCGCTGCGGTCGCAGCGGTGCCGGTGGCGCCCGTGGCCGCAGTGGAGGTCAGACCGCTTGACGCGGCGCCGGTCGCCGATCCGAAGCCGCCGACGCAGGCGCCCGACACTGCGCCGCCGGCCCAGGGCGCCGCGCCGGCCGCGGCGCTGTCGCCAGCGCCCGCGGCACCCGTGGCACC
>JBBIST010000091.1:0-11396 GCA_037441125.1 Burkholderiales bacterium | reverse complement strand
AGCGCGGCGCGCCAGCACGCGCCAGCGCCAGCAGGTCGGCGTTGGTGGAGCCGGTGTGCAGCACGGCCTCGACCGCGTCGGCCGCCAGCACCGGCGCCGCCGCGGCAATCGACGCCGCGCGCAGCGGCGCAGTCATCGCCGCGCGCATGGCGGCGGGCACGGCGGCTTCGGCGGCGATCATGGCGCGGGTCGGATCGAGACAGAGAGGGGCGGACCGTGCCGGCCCCGGCCGGCGAGATCGGCGGGCGGCGACGGCCACCTTTGGCCGCGATGGTAGCGCCGGCGGCCGGCAGCGGCGGCCGGCGTGTACCGTTCGACCGCGGCCCCGCCTCGATGCCGACCGCGCCCTGCCGCCGTGCCATTGACCGAGCTTCCCTCCCGGAACCGGCGCGCCTCGCCGCTGGCGCGCGGCGCGTTGCTCGCCTACACGGTGCTGATCGCGGCCGCGAGCCTGGCGCCGTGGAGCGGCTGGCGCGATCTTGGCCTGAGCCCGTGGGCGTTCCTGAGCGCGCCGGCGCCGCGCCACATCACGAACTTCGATCTGATCGTCAACGTCGCCGGCTACGTGCCCTTCGGCGCGCTGGTCGTGCTGGCATTGCACCCGCGGCTGCGCGGAATCGCGGCGCTTGCGGCCAGCGGGGTGGCGGCGTTGCTGCTGGCCGGCGGCATCGAGGCGCTGCAGACCTACCTGCCGCGGCGCGTGGCCTCGAACATCGATCTGGCCACCAACGTCGCCGGCGCGCTGCTCGGCGCGGCGCTGGCGCTGCCGCTGGCGAGCCGGCTGATCGACCGCGGCCGGCTGGCGCAGTGGCGCGAGCGCTGGTTCACGCGCGAGTCGAGCCTGCTGCTGGTGGTGCTGGCGCTGTGGCCGGCGGCGCAGACGGCGCCGGCGCCGATGCTGTTCGCCAACGGCGCGCTCATCGACGCCCCAGCGCTGCTGGCGCAACTCGGGTTGACCGGCCCGCTGCGATTCGCCTCCGAGTTCGGCGCCGCCGAGTTCGTGCTCGCCGAGGCGCTGGTGGTGGTCGCCGGCCTGCTCGCCGCCGGGCTGGCGCTGGCGGCGACGATGACCGCGGCCGCGCCGCGCATCGCACTGCTGTCGGGCTTCGTCGCCGCGGCGCTGGCGGCGCGCGCGCTCGCGCATGCGGCCGCGTTCGGACCCGAGCAGGCCTTCGTCTGGTTGACGCCCGGAGCGATCGGCGGTCTTGCGCTCGGCGCGCTGGCACTGCTGGTGGCGGCGCACGGAACCGCGCGCGCGGTCTACGTCGCCGCCTGGCTGGCAGCGCTGGTGTGGCTGGCGGCGGTCAACATCGTGCCCGACAACCCTTACCACCTCGACTGGCTCGCCAACCACCGGCCCGGCCGGCTCGCCCACTTCCGCGCCGTGTCCAACTGGCTCGCGCACGGCTGGCCGCTGCTGCTGCTGGCGGCCCTGGCTGCACTGCCCTGGCTGCGCCGCCGGCGCGCCTGAGAGCACGCGGCGAAGCCGGCGCCGGTGCGGCCGAGCGATCTCGCTAGACTGCCTTGCCGAACCGAGCCGCCGCCCGATGACCTACTACGCCAAGCACGTCTTCTTCTGTCTGAACCGACGCGACGACGGCCGCGCCTGCTGCGCCGATAAAGATGCCGAGTCGATGCAGGCGCACGCCAAGCAGCGCGTGCGCGAACTCGGACTCGACGGCCCGGGCAAAGTGCGCGTCAACAAGGCCGGCTGCCTCGACCGCTGCGACGAAGGCCCCTGCCTGGTGGTCTACCCCGATGGCACCTGGTACACCTACGTCGACCGCAGCGACATCGACGAGATCGTCGACGAGCACCTGCTGCACGGCCGCGTCGTGCAGCGACTCAGGCTCTGAGGCGCGCCGAACAAGCACGACGCCGATGTCGGCCCGCAGCCAGCGCCTGCACGTCGACGGACCGGCCGGCCGCATCGAGCTCGCGCTCGACTGGCCGGCGGCACCAGCGCGCGGCACCGCGTTCATCGGCCATCCGCATCCGCTGTACGGCGGCAGCCTCGACAACAAGGTGGCGGCGACGCTGGCGCGCGCCTTCGTCGCCCTCGGCTGGCTGGCGGTTCGTCCGAACTTCCGCGGCGTCGGCGGCTCCGAAGGCGCACACGATCACGGCGAGGGCGAGACCGCCGACTTCCTGCACGTGATCGAACAGGCGCCCAACTGGCTCGGCGCGGCGGCGCCGGCGGCCGGCGCGCCGCGCGCGCTGGCCGGCTTCTCCTTCGGCAGTTGGGTCGCGGCGCGCGCCGCGCGCACGCTGGCGGCGCGCCACCAGCCGGTGCGCCATCTGGTGCTCGTGGGCTGCGCCGCCGGCAAGTGGCCGATGCCCGAGGTGCGACGCGACACCCTGCTGATCCACGGCGAGCGCGACGAGACGATTCCGCTCGCCGACGTGTTCGACTGGGCGCGGCCGCAGGAGCTGCCGGTGATCGTTCTGCCTGGCGCCGATCACTTCTTCCATCGCCGCCTGGGCGCGTTGCGGCAACTGGTGCTGCGGCACGTGCTGGCCGCCGATGCGGTACAGGCTGGGGACTTGTCCGCACTGCTGGCTGCCGGCGATTGACTGCCCCAGACAAAGCCGATACAAGGTCCGCCCATCGCGCACCCGCGCAGAGCGCCGCCCGCGCACCCGATGCGGGCCGCCCCATGGCATCGAGCAACGACAAGACGGTCTACGCCAAGACACCCAAGGGCAGTGCCGAGATGGCCGCCCGCGGCGGCAGCCTGACGATGGCGGCGCGGCGCGTGCTGATCATGATCGACGGCAAGCGCTCGCTCGGCGAACTGGCGGCGATGCTGCGCACGTCCGAGTTGGACAGCGTGGTCGGTCTGCTCGAAGCGCAGGGCTTCATCGTCCGCTCCAGCGGCGCCTCGGGCGGACCGCCGACCGTGTTCGGCAACACGCGCGCCGAAGAGCCGCCGCCGCGCGAGGCGCTCGAAGTCAACACGATCGGCGCCGACGCCGTCGAGCGGCCGCTGCTGACGATCGAGGAGGCCAAGCGGCGCGCGGTGCGCGAACTCAACGAACGGCTCGGCCCCGAGGCCGAGATCATGTCGGTGCGCCTCGAGCAGGCGCGCAGCGCCGACGAACTGCGCGATCGCCTGCGCGAAGCCGAGCGCCTGGTCGCCGGCCTGCTCGGCGAGGCCGCCGCCGCCGACTACCTGCGCGCCCTGCGCCGCCGCTAACCCCGCCGCGCACTCGGTGCCGGCATACATCCATTGCGCCGCCGCACCCCTCAATCCTCGACCCCGAATCCCGAATCCCGAATCCCGAATCCTGAATCCCGAATCCCTACCGCATGCCATCCGACACCTCCATCTGCTACCTGAACGGCGAGTTCCTGCCTCTGGCCGAGGCCAAGGTCTCGGTGCTCGACCGCGGCTTCATTTTCGGCGACGGCATCTACGAAGTGGTGCCGGTCTACTACGGCAAGCCGTTTCGCTTCGACCAGCACCTGGCGCGCTTTGCGCGCAGCGCGCGCGAAGTCGGGCTCGCCGACCCGCTGGCGCCGGCGCAGTGGCGCGAACTGGTGCGCGAGCTGGTCGCGCGCAACGCCGGCGAGCACCAGTGCGTTTACTGGCAGGTCACACGCGGCGCGGCGCGGCGCGATTTCGCCTTCCCCAAGGACGCCGTGCCGACCGTGTTCGCGATGGCGAGCCCGTTTGCGCGGCCGACATCCGAGCAGCGCGAACAGGGCTTGAGTGCGGTCACGCGGCGCGACGAGCGCTGGCTGCGCTGCGACATCAAGAGCGTGTCGCTGCTCGGCGCCGTGCTGGCGCGCCAGTACGCGGCCGAGCAGGGCGCCGACGAAGTGGTGCAGTTGCGCGACGGCCTCCTGACCGAAGGCTCGGCGAGCAACATCTGGGTCGTTCGCGGCGGCACGCTGATCGGCGCGCCCAAGGACAACCTGATCCTCGAAGGCATCCGCTACCGGCTGATCGAGGAACTGTGCCGCTCGGCCGGCGTGCCGTTCGAGGCGGCGCGCCTGAGCAAGGACGAGCTCGCCAGCGCCGACGAGCTGATGCTGTCGGCGGCTACGCGCGAGATCCTGCCGATCACGCGGCTCGACGGCCGCCCGGTCGGCAACGGCGCGCCCGGTCCGGTCTACGCGCGGCTGCGCGCCGGCTACGACGCGGCGATCGAGGCGCTGCGCTGACGGCGCGCCGCATGGTCATGCAGCCCGGCGACGGCGAGCGCGACCCCTCGCCGCTCGTGTTCCCGACCGACTTCCCGATCAAGGTCATGGGCCGGCGCGTCGATCACTTTGCGCAGGAAATCACCGCCGTCGTGCGCCGGCACGCGCCCGACTTCGACCCCGCCACCCTCGAACTGCGCGCCTCGCGCGGCGGCAACTACCTGTCGGTCACCGCGACCATCCGCGCCACTTCGCGCGAGCAGCTCGACGCCCTGTACCGCGAGCTGAGCCGCCATCCGCTGGTCAAGGTCGTGCTGTAACCCGGCCGCCGGCGCCAGCCCGCTTCGGCGCCGTGGGTCCGCCGCAGGCGAAGCTCAGCGGCGCGCCTTGGCGCGACCGCCGGAGCGACGAGTTGTACGTCGCGCCCTCTCGCAGAGGCGGCCGCTGACGTACTTGTGAAGGACGCTGGCAATCAGCGTTTGATAGGGAATGCCTTCCTCGATCGCCCTGGCCTGAATGTCGCTCAGATCGATCGAGGACAAGCGGATGTTTACCCTCCGGTCCTTGATCGAAGTGGCACGCGCCGCGGCCTTCAGGCGCCTGAGTTCGGCCTTGGTCGCAACCGATCTCAGCTTGCCCTCTTCGAAGGCCTTCAGAATCTCCGCCTCGTAAGCATCAACTTTCGACATCTCTCCCGCCCATCTTCAAGTACTCGCGCGTTGCCTTCCTGCTGGGGACGATCGTCTTGAGGAAGAAGTGATCCTTCTCTTCGACGAACGGCACCAGATGCACATACCCGTCCAGTTCGACCACAAGGATGCGCTGACGGGGGTACTTGGCGACGTTCGGGTGACTCAGGATGTCCAGGAGCCGGCCCGCTTCAACCGCCACCACGACGGCTTCGAATGTCAGCCCGCGTTCGACCCGCAGCGACTCGTTCTTCTCCGAACTACAGCGAAACGGCTTCACCTGGAAATGCTACCTCGGCGTGTGCCTTTTGTCGCCAGGCGGCACACGACGAACGACGTAGGCGTTCAGCCGCCAGCGCCGGCCTCAGGCTGGCGCATGTCGGGCGCAACGGGTAGGTCGCCGCTCGGAAGCGGGCTGACGTGAAACGAGATCCGACAGCAGCGTCAAGTTGTCTCTACAGATCATCAGCTTGCCAGCGACCCGCATCGAAGGCAGAGCCGGCAGGCGGCGGCAGCAAGCGCGCTCGGATAACATCGGGCGCACTTCTGACTCGGCGCCACGGCCGTGCCGGAACTGCTGTTCAAAGGCAAGGAGTACGTCTACAACCACCTTCTGACGGTGCCCTACCGGCCGCGGCCGCGCGCTCGATCTCTGCGATTTGGTGGTCGCGCCCGGTTGGCAGGGCCAGATGGACGCGCGCCACTTCGGCGCCGCACCGAACGCATGCTGACCCTGCCGCCGCTCGTGCGCCCGCTCGGCCGCGCCGACTACCTGCCCACCTGGGAGGCGATGCGCGCCTTTACCGCGCAGCGCGACGCCGGCACACGCGACGAGTTGTGGCTGGTCGAGCATCCGCCGGTGTTCACGCTCGGCCAGGCCGGTCGGCGCGATCACCTGCTCGATCCGGGCGAGATCGCCGTGATCGCCAGCGATCGCGGCGGCCAGGTCACCTATCACGGCCCGGGACAGGTGGTCGTCTACACGCTGATCGACTTGCGCCGGCTCGGCATCTACGTCAAGGAGCTGGTGTTTCGCATCGAGCAGGCGGTGATCCAGACGCTCGCCGTTTACGGCGCCGACGGCCGGCGCGTGCGCGGCGCGCCCGGCGTCTACGTGCCGTGGCCGGCCTCGCGCGCGCACGGCGAGTTCGCCGGACTGGCGAAGATCGCCGCACTCGGCATCAAGGTCACGCGCGGCTGCAGCTACCACGGCGTGGCGCTGAATGTGGCGATGGATCTGCAACCGTTCGCGCGCATCGACCCCTGCGGCTACGCCGGTCTGCCGGCGGTCGACCTCGCTACACTGGGCGCCTCCGTCACTTGGCAGCAGGCAGCCGAAACCCTGGCCGAGCGACTGGCGCAGCACCTGGCGCCGCGCACCGCAGCCGCTGCCGCAGCGACCACCGCATGAGCTCTGCCGACACCCCGGCGCCGGCCGCCGCAGCCGCCGCCCAGCCGAAGAAGAAGGGCGAGGCCAAGACCGGCGTCGTGTTCAAGAAGTTTCCGGTCGAGGTCGTGGCCGCGCAGCAGGCGCGCGCCTCGCTGCGCAAGCCCGACTGGATCCGCGTCAAGGCCGGCTCGCCGTCGACCCGCTTCTACGAGATCAAGGACATCCTGCGCGCGCACCGGCTGCACACGGTGTGCGAGGAAGCCAGTTGCCCGAACATCGGCGAGTGCTTCGGCAAGGGCACCGCGACCTTCATGATCCTCGGCGACACCTGCACGCGCCGCTGCACCTTCTGCGACGTCGCCCACGGCCGGCCGCAGCCGCCCGACCCGCAGGAGCCGGCGCACCTGGCGCAGACGATCGCGGCGCTGAAGCTCGCCTACGTCGTGATCACCTCGGTCGACCGCGACGACCTGAAAGACGGCGGCGCGCGGCACTTTGCCGAGTGCATCGACGCCGTGCGCGCGCACGCGCCGGCCACGCGCATCGAGATCCTGGTGCCCGACTTCCGCGGCCGGCTCGATGCGGCGCTCGAGATCCTGGCGGCAACGCCGCCGGACGTGATGAACCACAACCTCGAGACCGTGCCGCGCCTGTACCGGATGGCGCGTCCCGGCTCCGACTACGCGCACTCGCTGCGCCTGCTGCGCGAGTTCAAGCGCAAGGCGGGCGTGCCGACCAAGAGCGGCCTGATGCTCGGCCTGGGCGAAGACGACGTCGAGATCGTCGCGGCGATGCGCGACCTGCGTGCGCACGAGGTCGACATGCTGACCCTCGGCCAGTACCTGGCGCCGAGCGCGAGCCACTTTCCGGTGCAGCGCTACGTGCACCCGGACACCTTCGCAGCATTCGAGCGCGAGGGCCTGGCGATGGGCTTCGCGAACGTCGCTTCCGGCGCGCTGGTGCGCTCGAGCTATCACGCCGACCGGCAGGCACACTCGGCCGGGATGCCGGTCGCCACGCAGGCCTGAGAGCCCGGGGGCGAGCACCCTGACGCAGCGGGTCTATCCGGATTGCGACTGCGGCCGCCGGCGCCGACGATCGAACGGCATCGGCAGCGGAGCCATCGATGATCGACTTCCCCACCTGGCTCGCCGGCACCGTGACCATCGTCGCGCTGTTCGGCCTCGGCCTGTTCGTCTATCCGTACCTGCTCAAGCAGGCCGGCGGCGCCGGACTGATCGGCGCCTGCACGGTGGCACTGGCCTTCCTCTTCTACGTCTTCGACAGCCACCGCGCCGAGCCGATCGTCACCTCGGCGCTGCTGGCGCTGCTGTGGGCGCTGGCGCCGGTGGCGGTGGCGCTGCTCGTGCGCCGGCTGACGCAGAGCGCCGACAGCGTGCTCCGCTGAAGCCGCTGGTCGTCTAGCCGCGCAGCAGGCCGTCGACCCGCTGCTGCAGGTCGATGAAGTCGGTGTGGCCGACGATCGTGCGCACGATCTGGCCGTCGCGGTCGATCAGGTACTTGGTCGGCGTCACCTCGGTGCGGAAGAAGGCGTGCGCGATCTCGCCGCGCACGTCGAGCGAGACGTCGAACGGAAAGCGCTGCTGGCGCGCGACATCGATCACGTCGGCGGGGCGGTCGTGGCTCATCGACACCGCGATCATCGTCAGCCCGCGGCGCGCGTTGCGCCGGTGGAACTCGATCAGGATCGGCTTCTCGCTCATGCAGGTCGCGCAACTGGGCGACCAGAAGTTCAGCAGCAGCACTTGTCCGCGCAGCTCGGACACGCTCGGCTGGCGGCCGTCGAGCAGCTTGAAGCGCGCCTCCGGTGCCGGCCTCGGCCGCGTCACGAACCACGGCATCGCCGCCAGGCTGCCGGCGATCAGCAAGGCGCCGCCGCCGAGCACGGCGACCAGCCTTCGCATGCGTCGCGCCGCGGCGACGGCGGGATCTGTGGCGGGCGCCGGGTCGGTCATCGGAGATCCTGTCTGCAATCGTCTTAGATGATTGCAAGCGTAGCGGCCCGCGCCGGCGGCGCCGCGCCGGCGGCGATCAGGGACTTCCATGAGTGCGGCCTGGCGCGCCAATCGCCCCACCCGCAAATCGATGCCGCGGCCGACCCGGTGCGAGACGGGCCAGCGCCTCAGCCGCTGCGCCGGCCCACCTCGCGCACCAGCGCGTCAAGCTGCGCCGTAAGGTTCTTGCGCACCGCGAAGCTGCCCACGCCTGGGGGTGGCGGCAGCGCCAAACCGATCACGGCGGCGTAACGCAACCTGACCCTTGGTCCGCCTCTCTTGATCGTGGCGGACACGATCTCGTATCGACCTTCAAAGACCTCGATGCCACGGCGACCGAGAAAACCGAGGTCGAACTCGACCGCACGCGCCACGGCCACGCGGGCGATCTGATGCTCGACCTGCAGGAGCACGTTCATCGTCTGCGCGAAGGCCAGGAAGCGGAACTCGCCGCGCTGCTCGACGACGAGCCGCTCGCGCCGGCCCGGCAACGCACGGCGCTCGATCACGCTGCAGGCGCGTATGCCGGGCATGAAGCGCGGCAGGGCCTCGTAATCGGTGATCGTCGCCCACACCGTGGCGGCGTCGGCGTCCAGATCGAGCTGCGCGTCGGCGTCGAAGCGGCGGCCGCTGCGGCGTACCTCGACTTGCACCGCTTCAGCCATCGCAGCCCGCCTCCGGCACTGAGCCTTCGGCGCGCGCGACGATCGCGCGCACCATGCGCTTGAAGATGAAGATGTGAAAGGGCACCAGCACCGCCCAGTAGAGCAGGCCCCAGAAACCCTGCGGGTGCCAGTAAGCGGTGATCGACAGCCTGGCGCGGCCGCCCGGCAGCGGGTCGATCACGAACTCGAGGATGCCCGCGCCGGGCGCCTTCAGCCCGAAGTCCAACGTCAACAGACGATCAGGCTGCAGACCGACCACGGTCCAGTAGTCGATCGCATCGCCGAGCCGAAGCGACTGCGGGTCGCGGCGACCGCGCATGAAGCCGCGACCGCCAAGCAGCCAGTCGATGCCTTCGCGCAGCTTCCATATCCAGTTCATCGTGAAGTAGCCCGTGGAACCGCCGAGGCTCGTGACCACCCGCCAAAGCGCCCGCGGGCTGGCCGCCGTTTCGATGTCGGCACCGGCGCGCTTGGCGTAGAAGGCGTAGTCGTGGCGGAAGCGCCGCAGCGCGAAGGCGCCTTCGGTCCAGCGGCCGGGCACCCGCTGCTGACGCTCGGCCGCCAACGCCTCGGCGACCGCCTCGCGGAAGCTGAGCAGTCGCTGCGGCACAAGACGCCGCAAGGCGCAGTCGTCGGCCGGGATGTCGTGCTTGAGACCGTCGATCAGCGCTCGTGCGACCGGCGCCGGCACCGTGGTGATCAGCCCCAGCCAATACGACGACAGGCGCGGCGACAGCACCGGCACCGGCACGATGCGCGGGCGCCGGCCGACGATCTCGCCGAACTGCAACATCAGCTCTTCGTAGCTCAGCATTTCGGGGCCGGCGGCGTCGAAGATGCCGCCCTCACGCGTCAGCGGCGGCACTCGCAGCAGGTACTCGATCAGGTTGGCAAGCGCGATCGGCGCCGAGCGCGACCGCACCCAGCGCGGCGTCAGCATCAACGGCAGGTGGTAGACGAGGTCGCGGATCACCTCGTACGCGGCCGACCCCGGTCCGACGATCACTCCGGCGCGGATCTCAGTCACCGGCACCGGCCCGGCGCGCAGCCGCTCGCCGGTCTCGCGGCGCGACACCAGATGCTGGGATTCCGCCTGCGCCGGCACCAGGCCGCCGAGGTAGACGATGTGCTGCACGCCGGCGTCCGCGGCCGCCGCAGCGAAGTTCCCGGCGGCGCGCAGATCCAGGGCGGCGAAGTCGCTTCCTGCGGCCATCGAGTGCACGAGGTAGTAGGCGGTGTGCACACCGCGCAGCGCCGTCGGCAGCGACTGCGGCTGCAGTGCGTCGGCTTCCACCAGATCGACGCCGGGCCAGTCGCGCGCCGCCAGCACGCTGCGATTACGCGCCGCGGCGCGCACCCGGTAGCCGGCATCCAGCAGCGCGGGGACCAGGTTCGTGCCGACGTAGCCGCTTGCGCCGAAGACTAGCTTGCACGGCGCAACACAGGGCGGTGGCGAATTCAATCGGCTGAGTCCGGTAGCTAGGCGGGCGAGTCTCGCACAGCCGCTTTGCGCCAGCGCCCGTTCGCCAAAAGGGAACCAGGCTCCAGCGGCCGCAGGCTGCGTCTACGGTTGCACTGCGCCAGTCGAGCCGGCTGGAGAAACGGTGAGCATTCCTTCGGCATCGAGCAAGCCCGGCGGCAGCGGTGCATCGAGCGCCGCGCACACGCTGCGCAGCGCGCTCGCGGCGCGCCAATCGCCGCCGCCCAGCGCAACCGCGGCGCAGGCCTCGATGAACGCCGGCTTGGCGAGCGGTACGAGCTGGTTCAGGCGGTCGAGCGCGGCTGTGAGCGCGTCCAGCGCGAGCGCATCGACGGCCACCAGCGCCAGCGGCACCTCGGGCAGCGCAGCGCGGCCGCGCGCAAGCGCGCGCGCCGGGTCGCCCGGATCGCGCAGGTGCGCGAGCAGCGACAGCACGCGCGCGGCGTCCTCGGCGACCTCGCGCACGCTGCGGTAGCGCAGCGGCACCGGACGCCGCGCATCGGTGCCGATGCGCCGGCGCAGGACCGTGAACAGCAGGAACTCGGCGAGCGTCATGCGACCGTCGGCCAGGATCAGCGTGTGCGCCAGCATCAGCAGCCGGTCACCGGCCGCCGGCGCCAGCTTGCGCAGCGCCGGCATCGCCTGGTCGAGCAGCGGCAAGCGCACACCGGGCGGCAGCCGCTGCACGGTCGCATGCAGCGCCTGCACTTCGGCAGCGGCCGGCGCGCCGTAGGTCTGCACGATCGCCTGCATCTGCTGCGCGCCGACCTCGCTGCGCTTGTCCACCAGCAGCGCCAGCGCGAGCAATGAGGCGCGCGCCGAGTCGGCCAGCGCCGGCTCTAAGTCAAGCTCGCGCACGCGCTCGTTCCAGGCGGCGAGGTAGACCGCAGGCGGCGGCGCCGAGCGGCCAATCGACTCGGTCAGGCGCGGCGCCGCGCCGGGCGCGAGGCCGGCGAGCGGACTCGTCGCGTCGATCGCGGCGCCGCCACGGCCGCGCGCAGCGACGCCGG
>JBBIST010000090.1:0-11530 GCA_037441125.1 Burkholderiales bacterium | reverse complement strand
CCCGACGAAGGCGGCATGACCAAGAACGCCGAGAAGCGGCTGGAGGCGATCCAGAACCTCGAGGAGCTGGGCAGCGGCTTCTATCTGGCGATGCACGACCTCGAGATCCGCGGCGCCGGCGAGGTGCTCGGCGAGTCGCAGAGCGGCAACCTGCACGAGGTAGGCTTCGACCTGTACACGCAGATGCTCAACGCCGCGGTGCGCGCGCTGCGCAGCGGCCGCGAGCCCGACCTGATGGCGCCGCTGGCGGCGGTCACCGAGATCAACCTGCACGCGCCGGCGCTGCTGCCCGCCGACTACGTCGCCGACGTCCACCAGCGGCTGTCACTGTACAAGCGGCTGGCGACCTGCAGCGACGAAGCGGCGCTCAGTGTGCTGCGCGAGGAGATCGTCGACCGCTTCGGCAAGCTGCCCGAGGCGACCCAGGCGCTGCTCGAGACGCACCGCCTGCGCCTGCTGGCGGCACCGCTCGGGGTCAAGAAGATCGACGCCTCGGCCGAGGCGATGGCGCTGCACTTCGCCGCCGACGCACCGGTCGATCCGGCGCGCCTGATCGCGCTGCTGCAAAAGGAGCGCGGCCTGCGCCTGGCCGGCCCCGAGCGGCTGCGCATCGAACAGAAGACACCGACCGCGGCCGCGCGCGTGCAGACGCTGCGCCGGGTGCTGACCGCGCTGGCGCCGCCTGCCGCCTGATCCGGACGCGACGATGGCCGTCAAGGACCTCGTGTTGCAAGGACCGCGCCTGAGCGAGCAGGCGCTCGACACCTTCAAGGTCGCGTGCACGCCGCGCCGCATCCGGCTCGGTCCCGGCCACGCGCGCTGCGTCGAGGTCGCCGACGACGCCGAGACGCGGCGCGCGGTGCAGGCGCTGGCGCAGTACTGGCAGCTCGACGCCGCCTTCGTCGACCCGGCCATGCGGCTGGCCGACTTTCGCGTCCTGGCGATGGACATGGACTCGACCCTGGTCAACATCGAGACCCTGGACGAGGTGGCCGCGCTCGCCGGCAAAGGACGCGAGGTGGCGGCGATCACCGAAGCGGCGATGCGCGGCGAGCTCAAGGATTACGCCGACAGCCTGCGCCGGCGCGTGGCGCTGCTGGCCGGCGCCGACGCCGGCCTGCTTCAGCGTGTGCTCGACGAGCGGCTGCGGCTGAACCCGGGCGCCGAGACGCTGGTGGCCGCCTGCCGGCGCGCCGGCCTGACGACGCTGCTGGTGAGCGGCGGCTTCAGCTTCTTCACCGAGCGCATGCGCGAGCGGCTTGGCTTCGACCGCGTGCGCGCCAACGAGCTGGGTCTGGCCGACGGTCGCCTGAACGGCAGCGTCAGCGGTCCGGCGGGCGCGGCAATCGTCGACGGGCAGGGCAAGGCGCGAGCGCTGCGCGAGCTGTGCGCCGAGCTCGCCTGCGGCCCCGAGCGCGCGATCGCGATCGGCGACGGCGCCAACGATCTGCCGATGATGGCCGCGGTCGGGCTGTCGGTCGCCTATCGCGCCAAGCCGGTGGTGCGCGCACAGGCCACGCACGCGCTCGACCACGCGCCGCTCGACGGCGTGCTCAACTGGTTTGTGCCCTGAGGTCGCGCGCGGCGCCAGCGGCAGCGATGCGCGTCTAGAATCGCCGCAGCCGGCAGTCGCCGGCTGCCGTCTGCCAGCCGACCCGAGGCCCCGCGATGAAAGTCTTGCTCGTCGACGACCACTCCCTGATCACCGATGCCCTGCGCGTGCTGCTGCTCGACATCGATCCCGAAGCGCGCGTGTTCACCGCCGGCGACGCGCAGGGCGCCGAGCGCCTGCTCGATCAGCATCCGGACGCCGATTTGATGCTGCTCGACCTCGGCATCCCGGGTGCCACCGGCACCAGCGTGCTGGAGACGCTGGTCGGACGCGCGCCGGACCTGAAGATCCTGGTGCTGTCGGGCGTGCAGGACCAGCGCAGCGTGATGCGCGTGCTGCAACTGGGCGCGGCCGGCTTCGTGCCGAAGTCGATGGCGAGCGACACGCTGGTGTCGGCGATCAAGTTCGTCCTGAGCGGCGGCGTCTACATCCCGGCCGACCTGCTCGACGAGGTCACGCGCGGCGCGGCGATGCTCGGCCTGCCCGAGCGCGGGCGCGACATGCTCGGCCAGCCGACGCAAAGCCGGGTGCAACTGACCGAGCGCCAGGAGCAGGTGCTGCAGTTGCTTGCGCGCGGCGCGCCGATCAAGATCGTCTGCCGCGAACTCGGCCTGTCCGAGGGCACGGTCAAGACGCACGTGACCGCGATCTACCGCGCCTTCGGCGCCTCCAACCGCACCGAGGCCCTGCTCGCCGCGCGCCGCCAGGGCTACGACGTGGGGTGAGGGGGAAGGCAGGATTCCCCCTACTTCACCCTCTCCTCCGACCCCTCGATCACCTGCTCGGGCGCGGCTTGCACCTGCTCGGCGCCGGCCGGCGCGATGCCGAGCGCATCGGCCAGGGTGCCGTTGAGCACCGCGGTCGTGATCGGTTTTTGCAGCACCACCGGCTCCTCGACCCGGCTGCGCGCGATCGCCGCCGCCTGATCCGGGTTCTTCGCCAGCCGCTCGCGCATCTGGCGCTGGAATTCAGCCAGCACCTCGAGCTGTTGCACGGCGGTCAGCATCACCACCGGCACCGGAAAGCCGACCAGCTCACGGATCCGGAATGCCGCCTCGACGCCGGTCACGGTCGAGGCACCGAGGTTCTGGTCGGCGAGGATCGCGTCGACGCGCGGCCGCAGCGACAGCTTCTTGACCAGCGAGGCATTGAAGCTGGTCGATGAGATCACGTCGGCGCCCCACGAGCGCAGCAGCCGCGTCATGCTGTTCAGGATCTCCTCGTTGTCCTCGAGCACGACCACCGTGTGGCCGCTCAGCGCCCGCAGCGCACCCTCGGCCGGCGGTGCCGCGCGCGCGCGCCGCACCGGCTGCGCCGACAACTGCGCCTCGACCCGGAACACCGTGCCCGACCCGGGTCGCGTGGTGACGATCAGCGGATGGCCGAGCACGCCGCAGATGCGCCGCACGATCGACAAGCCGAGCCCGAAGCCGCCGCCGCCGCCCTCGCTCTTGCCGCTGTCGCCGCGGTAGAACTCCTCGAACACGCGGTCGAGTTCCTGCTGGCGGATGCCTGGCCCGGTGTCCCAGACCTCGATGCTCATGACGCCGCCGCGCGGCCGCGCCGCGAGCAGCACCCCGCCCTTGCGCGTGTACTTGGTGGCGTTGGCGAGCAGGTTGCGCAGCACGCGCAGCAGCAGCAGCGGGTCGGACTCGATCGCCGCGCCGTTGCGGCGCACGCGCAGTTCGAGCCCCTTGTGCGCGGCCACCGGACTGAACTCCTGCTCGAGCGCCTTGAAGGTGTCGTCGAGCAGCACCTGCTGCATGCGCGGCTGCACCGCGCCCGAATCCAGGCGCGAGATCTCGAGCAGCTCCTCGACCAGCTTCGACAGCGACTCGACCGCGCTCGACAGGTTGGCCACCAGCGGCTCGGCCGGCCCCTGGACGCGCTTCTTCAGCAGCGACACGTAGATGCCGATTGCCTGCAGCGGCTGGCGCAGGTCGTGGCTGGCGGCGGCGAAAAACTGGGTCTTCGAGCGAGTCGCGGTCTCGGCGTCGCGGCGGGCGTCGTCGGCGACCCGCTTCTCGGTCATCAACTGGCCGACCAGGACTTCGTTTTCGTAGTTGTTCTTGACCGACTCGAACATCGCCTCGCCGAAGTTGCGGCCGAAGAACGAGGCGAAGCCGAACACCGCCAGCAGCACCACCGCGGCCGTGTAGTAGGCCGGGTCCTGCTCGGCCACCATGCGCGCCGCCAGCGGCAGCAGCGCCAGCGGCAGAAAGAACAGCAGCGCCGGCCGATGGGTCGCGTACAGCGTCAACGAGCCGAAGGCCACGCCCAGGATCACCGCCACCAGCACCAGTTGCAGGATCGGCTCGTGCGGCGCGAAGAACAGCACGCCGGCCGCGCCCCACAGCACGCCGGCGCTCGCCGCCAGCGCCACCCACCAACCGGCCCAGGCGTGGACGCGCTCGAAGGCATCGGTGGCGCGGGCGAAGGTGCGCGCGATGCGCAGCCGCACCAGCGACTCGATCAGCATCGCCATGAACCAGGCCACCAGGACGTTCTGGTCGTGCGTGCGCCAGAACACCGCCACCAGCGCGAAGCTAAGGACGATGCTGCCGAGCACCGACTGCGGCACCTGGCGGTAGACCGAGGCGATGACGCCGGCGAGGATCTTCTCCTGGCGTTGCTCGCGCGACTCGGCGTCGATGCCGAAGCGGGTCAGGGGTCCGGACATAGGGCGCCGATGATAGGCGGCAGTTCAGTCGGCGGCGAGCCTGGCGCTGCCGCCCGATGAACTCAGGGCCACCCGCAAGCCGACCGGCAGGGCGAGCTTGTCGCGCACGTGACCGAAGGGCAGTCCCGCGAGCACCGGGATCGCGAGGCGCTGGCGCAGGCGCTCGATCACCCGGTCGAGGCCGAAGCCGTTGTCGTTGGCCATCGGCGTCACCGGATCGAAGCGGCCGAGCAGCAGCGCCCGCTGGCGGCCGAGCACGCCCGCCTGCTCGAGCTGCACCAGCAAGCGCTCGATCCGGTAGGCGGGCTCGTTCACGTCCTCCAGGAACAGGATGCCGCCGCGCACGCGCGGAAAGTACGGCGTGGCGAGCAGCGCGCATACGAGCGCCAGGTTGCCGCCCCACAGCAGCCCGCGCAGCGCGCAGTCGGGCCCGTCGATCTCGAACTGCGCCTCGAACCGCCCCGCTCGCAGGCCCTCGACCGCGGCGAACAGCGCCGCGACCGTGAATTCGCTCGGCGCCTCGGCGCCGAGGTCGCTCGCCGACGGCCCGTGCAGGCTGGCGCCGCCGGCGCGCGCCAGGTAGGCGAGGTTGAAGGCGGTGAAGTCGCTGTAGCCGCAGATCGTCCGGCCGGCGGCTCGGATCGCCTCGAAGTCGAGCCGATCGAGGATGCGCGTCAGGCCGTAGCCGCCGCGCGCGGCCAACACCAGGTCGAGCCTGCGGTCGGTGCAGAAGCGCTGCAGTTCGGCGGCGCGCAGTTCGTCGTCGCCGGCGAAACGCTCGTGGCGCGCAAAGCAGGTCTCGCCCGCCTGCACGCGCCAGCCGCGGGCGGCAAACAGGCGCGCGGCGCGCTCGAGCGTCTCGGCCTGCGGCAAATAGCCCGAGGGCGCGACGATGCCGACCGTCGGCGCGCGCGCGCTAGATCGGGCCATCGCCGCCGGGTGCCGCGCGAGCGCTGCGGCGCCGCTCGGCGAAGAAACGGCCGAGCAGGTCGGCGCACTCTGCCGCCAGCACGCCGCCTTGAACTCGCGTGTGGTGGTTCAGTCGCGGCTCGGCAAACAGGTCGACGACGCTGCCGCAGGCGCCGGTCTTCGGGTCGGCGGCGCCGTAGATGAGGCGGCGGATGCGCGCGTGCATGATCGCGCCGGCGCACATCGCGCAGGGCTCGAGGGTGACCACGAGTTCGCAGTGATTGAGCCGGTAGTTGCCGAGCCGCTCGGCGGCCGCGCGCAGCGCCTGGATCTCGGCGTGCGCGGTCGGGTCGCAGTGTCCGACCGGCTGGTTGAAACCGGTGGCGATCACCGCGCCGTCCTTGACCACCACCGCGCCCACCGGCACCTCGCCCAGCACCCAGGCGTTGTGCGCCTGGTCGAGCGCCAGGCGCATCCAGGTCTCGTCGGCGAGCAAGGCGGCGGTCAAGAGGCGGGCGTCGGCGGCGGGTGCGGCGTCGCTCATCGGCGCAGTGTATCGGCGCACCCGCCTCAACCGGCGCGGCGCGCCCACCACAGGCGCACGCGCATGCCCCACTCCGTGGTGAAGCCCTGGGTGACGCTGCGCACGTAACCGTTGCGGTCGACGAAGATCAGCGTCGGCACCGCATCGACGCCGAGCAAGCGGCTCAGTCGCCCGTCTTCGTCGACCAGCGTCGGCCAGCGCAGACCGCGGCGCGCCAGCTCGGCGCTCACCGCGGGTGCGGCGCCCGACTGCATCGCCAGCGACAGCAACGGCGCATCGCGCGCCACCGCATCGACGCTGCCTTCGATCGTCTTGCACATCGCGCACCAGGTGGCCCAGACGTACAGGACGAAGCCTTCGCCGCCGTGCGCGGCACGCCAGGCCCCGGCGTCGGCCTCGGCCGCCGCCACCAGCGGCGCATCGAGTGCCGGCAGCGGCCCGCGCACGACATCGCGCGTGAACCATGCCTGCAGGCCGACGAACACCAGGACGACCAGCGCGACGTCGAGACTCCAGTGCCAGCGGCGGCGCCGCGGCGGCGGCTGTGCGGGTTCGACCTCGGGCATCGCGTTGCGCCTTCCTGAGACAATTGCGCCTGATGCGCCAAGCATGCCACGGCCGGCTGCGCGGCAAGCGCTGGCGACTGCGGCGCCGGACTGGCGCCGGCGCTGCGCTTGTTGATGACACGCAAGTGGATCGCCGGCCGCGGTGCTAAACATCCATCGAAGCCCACCCGCAAGAAGAAGGACCTCATGAAGATCCTGGTTCCGGTCGACGGCAGTTCCTACAGCGAAGCGGCGCTGGCGTTCGTCGCCGCGCGCACGTTCAAGGACGATGCAGCGCCGCAGGTCGATGTGCTCAACGTCCAGTTGCCGGTACCGCCGCGCGCCGGACGAGCGGTCGGCGGCGAGATGGTGCGCTCGTGGCACGAAGCCGAGGCGAACAAGGTGCTCAAGCCGGCGGTGAACGCCCTGCGCACCGCCCACCTCGACCCTGCCTGGCACTACGTGGTCGGCAGCCCGGGCGTGAAGATCGCCGAGTGGGCCGACCAGCACGGGGTCGACCTGATCGTCATGGGATCGCATGGGCACACCGCACTCAAGGGACTGCTGTTCGGCTCGGTGACGCAGGCGGTGCTCGCCAGCACCACGGTGCCGGTGCTGGTGCTGCGCGCTGCCAAGGCACCGCAGCGCGCGTCGCTGCGCGTCGGCATCGCCCTCGACGGCAGCGCCTATGGCGAGGCGGCGGCACGCTACGTGATCGACCATCGGCAGTTGTTCGGGCCGCGCGCGAGCTACGCGCTGATCCACGTTCACGTACCGTCGTTGCTGGCGCCGGCGCCGGCGCACCCCGCCCGGCCGCCGGCAAGCGGCGACGAAGTGGCGCGCGCCGATGAGGCCGCCTTCGAAGCCGCACTAGCACCGGTACGCGAACAGTTCCGGCAAGCGGGGCTGCAATCGACCGAGCATCGCCTGGTGGGCAACCCGGGAGACGAGATCGCGCGCTTCGCGCAGGAAGCGCCGCTTGACCTGCTCGCGATGGGCTCGCACGGACGCGGCGCACTGACCGCGGCGCTGATGGGATCGGTGGCGACGCGCGTGGCGGCGATGTGCGGCACGCCGCTGCTTCTGGTGCGCCAGCCGCACAGCGCGCCGGCGCAGAACTGAGCGACGGCGGGTCTCGCGGCCAGCAGTTTGCAGGTGCCGGCTAGCGCGCGCGCATCGGGGCTTGACTCGATTCCGCCGTTGGAGCGCAACGCCGACAATGCAGTCCAACACCCATCGCGGGTATTCGGGTTCGTACCGACACTGATCGCCGCCCGCCCCGCGATGACTGCCCTCGCAATCGACTGCACTGCCCACATATCCTGCCGAAGCAAGACGGGCGCGGACACCGTCGCGAGCGCGAAACTGCGCCAATCCGGAATCACCTGGAAGGAAAGGACCATGAACCCAATGGAAAAGCTCGGCCTGCCGGGCGCGATCGGCTCAGGACTGGGCCGGATCCGCAGGCGCACCTGGCTGATCATCGGCGCATCGGTGTTGCTCGTGATCGGTCTCTTCGTTGCCGCGGCGATTGCGCTGCTCGCCTGGCTCTGGGCGCAGGCGCCGGCGGCGATCGACGCCGGCAAGCGCGTCGGCGGCGAAGCGGTGGCGCAGGTCGAGCAGGTCGCGCCCGGACTGTGGCAGCGGCTCGACCAGTGGTTCCCGGGCCTGCGCGAACAGTTGCAGCGCTGGGTGCCGGGGCTGGCACCGGCACCGGCCCAGGACGTGAGCGGCACCGACATCGGGCCGGTGCCGCGTTTCCCGGGCCTCGTGCGCAGCCACTTCGCGCGCGATGCGCAGTCGGTCGAGGTGCGCTTTGTCGGCAGCGCGGAGGCCGCCGCCGTGCTCGCCCACTATGTGCAGGGCTTCGCCGCTGCCGGCTTCAAGCAGGAGGTGCTCGCCGCCACCGCTGAGGCCGAGTCGCACCGCTTCGTCAAGGGCGCAGAAACCTTCGAGCTGACGCTCAAGCGGCTCGTCGGTGGGCGGGTCGAAGTGCAACTGAAGCAGCTTCTGCGCTCGTGAGCTGCCGACACGCGGGCGGCTCGCCGCCCGACGGCATCGCGGCGCCAACGGCGGTGCAATTCGGGCGCGGCGCGGTCGCCTGCCCTGCTTGGCCGGCGCGCGCCGGCGCCAGGGCCGGACGATGAGCCTCGGCGCAGTCCTATTTCTCGTGCTCGGCCTGGCGCTGCTGATCGTCGGCGCCGAGCTGCTGGTGCGCGGCGCCTCGCGCCTGGCGCTGCGCGTCGGCATCACGCCGCTGGTGGTCGGGCTGACCGTGGTCGCCTTCGGCACCAGCTCGCCCGAGCTGGCGGTGAGCGTTCAGGCCGGACTGGCAGGGCAGCCCGGGATCGCGGTCGGCAACATCGTCGGCAGCAACATCTTCAACGTCCTGCTGATCCTCGGTCTGGCGGCGCTGATCCTGCCGCTGGCGGTGTCGCGGCAGTTGGTGCGCTTCGACGTGCCGCTGATGATCGGTGTGTCGTTGTTGTTCTGGGTCATGGCGATTGACGGGCGCATCGGCCGCTTCGACGGCGTGCTGCTCGTCGCCGGCATCGTCGCCTACACGATCTATGCGATCTACCTCGGCCGGCGCGCCAATGCCGTCAGCGACGAATACGAGCGCGAGTTCGGACAGGTCGACGGCGCCTTCGGCCGGCTGCCGCTGCAACTGGCGGCGATCGCCGGCGGACTGGTGCTGCTTGTGGTCGGCGCCAACTGGCTGGTCGACAGCGCCGTGGTGATCGCACGCCTGTTGGGTGTGAGCGAGGTCGTGATCGGACTGACCATCGTCGCTGCCGGCACCAGCCTTCCCGAGGTCGCCACCTCGGTGGTGGCAGCGCTGCGCGGTGAACGCGACATCGCCGTCGGCAACGTGATCGGCAGCAACCTCTTTAACCTGCTGAGCATCGCCGGCATCGCTTCGCTGGTGACTCCGGGCGGGCTCGAGGTCGCGGCCTCGCTCGTGCGCTTCGACATACCGGTCATGATCGCGGTGGCCTTCGCCTGCCTGCCGATCTTCGCCACCGGTCACCTGATCGCGCGCTGGGAAGGGGCGCTGTTCGTCGGCTATTACATCGCCTACGTGACCTACCTGATCCTCGCCGCCACCGAGCACGCGGCGCTGCCGCCGTTCAGCGGCGTGATGCTCGGCTTCGTGCTGCCGCTGACGGCGGTGACCCTGCTCGTGCTTTGGGGCCGGCACCGCCACGTCGACGAGACATCGAGACTCTGAACCGAGGGACGCGCGCGCCTTGAAGCCCGATTCGACCACCACTGCCGCCAAGCCGAACCCGCTGCTCGAGGTCGCGATCACGCTGCTCGTACCGGCGCTGATTCTGATGAAGCTGTCGGCGCCCGAGGCGCTCGGCCCGGTCAACGCGCTGCTGCTGGCGCTCAGTCTGCCGATCGCCTGGGGCACGCGCACGCTGCTGCGCGAGCGCCGGCTCAACTACTTCGCCCTGCTCGGCATCGTCAGCCTGTTGCTTACCGGCGGCATCGGCCTGCTCGAGCTCGACCCGAGCTGGCTTGCGGTCAAGGAGGCGGCGATCCCCGGCCTGATCGGGCTCGTGGTGGCCGGCTCGGCGGTGAGCCGCCGGCCGCTGGCGCGGGTGCTGATCTACACGCCGGCGCTGTTCGACGTCGAGCGCATCGCCGCCGCGCTCGACGCGCGCGGCAGCCACGCCGAGTTCGAGCGCCGCCTGCGCATCGCCACCTGGATGCTCGGCGGCGCGTTTTTCTTCTCGTCGGCAATGAACTACACGCTGGCGCGCTGGATCGTCACCAGCCCGGCCGGCAGCACCGCGTTCAACGAGGAACTGGCGCGCCTGACGCTGCTCAGCTACCCGATGATCGCCCTGCCCGCCACCGTGATCATGATGGCGTCGCTCTTTTACCTGGCGCGCAGCCTGCGCCGGCTGGCCGGCATCGGCATTGGCGAGGCGCTGCGTTCCTCCTGATTCGGGCAACCAATGCGGCCGCCGCGACTGCTGCTGCTGACCTCGACCCTCGGCTCCGGGCATCTGCGCGCGGCGCAGGCGGTCGAGACCGCGGTGCGCGCAGCCTGCCCGCAGGCGCAGATCCAGACGCTCGATTTCTGGTCGCTGCTCGACGCCGGTGTCGCCCGCGCCGTGCGCCAGGCCTACCTGCAACTGGTGCAGGAGCAGCCCGACTTGTACGAACGCATCTACCGGCTCGACGAGCGCACGCTGCGCCGCACGCTCGATCACCGGCAGCCGCTGCCGCCGGAGCTCGCCGAGGGGCTGCGCTTCATCGCCTCGATCGGATTGGGCCGCTCGCTGCCGCCGGCCGAAGGCGACCGGCAGGCACCGGTCGACCGCCTGGCCTTCCGCTTGCTGTGCCTGGGTCTGCGCAACGGCGCGCGCGTCGGCGGCGCCTTGCGCGCGCGCATCGGTCGCCGGCTGATCGACTCCGGGCGGGTCCTGCTGGCGCAGCGCCTGCGCGCGCGCCTGCACGTGTTCGATCCGGACGTGGTCGTGGCCACCCAGATGCACCCGGCCTCGCTGCTGTCGTTTGCCAAGCGCCGCTACCGGATCGAGGTGCCGCTGGTCGCGGTCGTGACCGACTATGGCCTGCACGACTTCTGGCGCCAGCCCGAAATCGATCACACCTGTGTCGCCCACGAGTCGATCGCCGCCGCCTGCGCCGCCGAACTCGGCCCACAGCGGATCACCGATACCGGCATGCCGCTGATGCCGGGCTTTCGCGCTCCGCCGACGCAGTCGCAGGCGCGCGCCGAACTGGGCCTCGATGACGATCGTCCGATCGCGCTCGTGCTCGGCGGCGGTCTCGGCCTGGGCGTCCCCGGCGTGGCCGAGCGGCTGCTGGCCGGCGTTCCCGAGGCGCGCGTGCTGGTGGTGGCCGGCCACAACGGACCGGCGCTGGCGCAACTGGCGCAACTGGCGCAGGCGCAGCCGCAACGGCTGCGCGCCTACGAGTGGACCGACCGCATGCAGGATCTGATCGCGGCCGCCGACGTCGTGATCGGCAAGCCGGGCGGACTGACCACGGCCGAAGCGCTCGCCTGCGGCCGGCCGCTGCTCGCCACCCATTCGGTCGGCGGCCAGGAAGGCTTCAACCTGCGCTTCCTCGAAGCGCAAGCGGTGGGCCGGCGCGTGACCGACGACAGGCTGCCGGCGGCCGTGGCGGCACTGTTTGCCGCGCCCGACGAGCTGCGCCGCTGCCAGGACCGCGCCCGGGCGGTCGGCCGGCGCGACGGCGCC
>JBBIST010000089.1:0-11850 GCA_037441125.1 Burkholderiales bacterium | reverse complement strand
ACGCGCGCCGGCCGCCAGGTGGCGAACACCACCACCGCCAGCGCGATCCAGCCGCGGCCCGCGGTCATGCCCTCGGCCCACAACGGCGTGTAGATCGTCGACAGGAACGCGCCGCCGAGGCCGGCACAGGCGCCGCCGAACAGCAAGGCGGCCAAGCGCACGCCGCGCACCGAGTAGCCAAGCGCGTGCGCCGACTGCGGCGACTCGCCGACCGCGCGCAACACCAGGCCGGCGTGCGAGCGGAACAGAAACCAGTAGACGCCGGCGGCCAGCAGCACAGCCAGGTAGACGATCGGATGCAGTGCGCTCAAAGCCGGCCCCAGCAGCGGCAGTTCGGCGATCCACGCGAGACGATCGTCGTCGCGTGCCGGCAAGCTCTCGCCGCTGTAGGGCATTCCAAGGAAGGCCGACAGCCCGGCGCCGAACAGCGCCAGCGCCAGCCCGGTCGCGTACTGATTGGCGTGCAGTCCGAGCGCAAACAGCGCGAACAGCGCCGCCAGGCTGGCACCCGCCAGCGCCCCGGCGACAAAGCCGAGGGCGTAGCTGCCGCTGGCGAGCACGGCGGCGAAGCCGACGATCGCGGCCACCAGCATCATGCCCTCGATGCCGAGGTTCACGACCCCGGACTTCTCGTGCACGAGGATGCCGATCGCCGCCAACAGCAGCGGCGTGCCGGCGTTGAGCGTGGCCACGAGGAGCGCGACCGGCCAGTCCATCAGGCGGGCCCCAGTTTGCCGGTCGGAGTCGTGCGCGCGCGCCAGCGCAGGCGATAGACGATGAAAGCGTCGCAGGCGAGCAGGAAGAACAGCAGCAACCCCTGGTAGATGCCGGTGATCGCCGCCGGCAGTCCGAGCCGCGACTGCGCCAGTTCGCCGCCGATGTAAAAGAGCGCCATCACCAGCGCGCTGGCGACGATGCCGGCCGGATGCAGACGGCCGACGAAGGCGACGATGATCGCGGCGAAGCCGTAGCCGGGCGACACCGACGGCGTCAACTGCCCGAGTGGCCCGGCGACCTCGATCGCGCCCGCCAGCCCGGCCAGGGCGCCGGAGACGAGCAACGCGAACCACAGCAGCCGGCGCTGCGAATAGCCGGCGTAGCGCGCGGCCATCGGCGCCAGTCCCGCCACCTTGAGCTGAAAGCCGATCAATCCGCGCGCCAGCAGCAGCCACACGGCCAGCGCCAGCGCAACGGCGATCAGGAAGCCCACGTTCAGCCGCGTGCCCTCGATCAGGATCGGCAGTCTCGCCGCCGGGTCGAACAGCGCGCTTTGCGGAAAGCCAAAGCCGGACGGGTCGCGCAACGGACCGTGCACCAGGTACGACAGGCCGAGCTGCGCCACGTACACGAGCATCAGGCTCACCAGGATCTCGTTGGCGTGAAAGCGGTCGCGCAGGAAGGCGGTGATTGCCGCCCAGAAAGCGCCGCCGGCGACCGCCGCCGCCAGCAGCGCGAACACAATCGCTGCGCCTGACTCGCGCGTGGCCAGCAGCGCCACCGCGCCGCCGGCAACGGCGCCGGCGATCAGCTGGCCTTCGGCGCCGATGTTCCAGACGTTGGCCCGGAAGCACAGCGCCAGCCCGACCGCGCACAGGATGAGCGGTGTGGCCTTCAGCAGCACCTCGGAGACGCCGCGCACGGTGCGCAGCGGCTCGACGAAGAAGATCTCGACGGCCGCCAGCGGCGACTTTCCCAGCGCCGCGAACAGCGCCATTCCCGACAGCACGGTCAGGGCGAGCGCGATCAGCGGCGAACACCAGGTGAGCCAGCGCGACGGCTCGTCGCGCGCCACCAGCGCCAGCGGCCAGCCGCGACCGGTCACTGGACGACCCTCCGCGCTGCGCGCTTCGGGATGAGCACTTCGGAACGGCCGTGCGCGCTCATGCACCCGCCGGATCGTCTCTGGTGCGGGTCGTCGCCCGCCCGCCACTCGGGGCGTTCGCTGAACGCGCTGCGGCCGCATCCTGCTGCGGCCAAAGGCCGGCCATCCAGCGGCCCAGCTCGTCGATGCCGATCTCGCGCACGCCGATCGCCGGCGACAGCCGCCCGCGCGCGATCACCACCAGCCGGTCGGCCAGCTCGAACAACTCGTCCAGCTCTTCCGAGACGACGACGATGGCGCAGCCGCGGCCGCGCAGCGCGACCAGCTCGTTGCGGATCGCCGCCGCGGCACCGACGTCGACGCCCCAGGTCGGCTGATTGATCACCAGCGCGCGCGGCGCCGCCTGCACCTCGCGCCCGACGATGTACTTCTGCAGATTGCCGCCGGACAGGCTCGCGGCGTTCGCCCGCGGTCCCGGCGCCCGGACGCGGAAGCGTTCGATCACGCGCTGCGCGTAGGCGCGCATCGCCGCCGGCCGGATCAGGCCGCGCTCGTGCAAGGCATCGCCGGTGAGCAAGGCGTTTTCCGCCAGCGACAATTCAGGCACGGCGCCGTGCCGCAGGCGCTCCTCGGGAACGTAGCGCAGACCGAGCCGGCGCCGCTCGCGCGGTCCAAGGTCGCCGATCGGCCGTCCGTTGAGGCGGATGCAGCCCGCCGCGCTGCGAATCTCGCCGCCGAGACGCGCCATCAGCTCACGCTGTCCGTTGCCCGAGATGCCGGCGATGCCGACGATCTCGCCCGCGTGCACGGTCAGCGACAGCGCCTGCGCCGCGGCGTCACCTGAGCGCAGCCGCAGGCCGTCGACCTGCAGGCAGACCGCGCCCGGCGGCGTGTCGTGCGCCGCGATCTGCGGCGGATCGGCGCCGATCATCAGGCGCGCCAGCGCCTGCTCGCTGTGTTCGCGCGGGTCGACGCTCGCCACCACGCGCCCGGCGCGCAGCACCGTGCAGCGGCTCGCGAGCGCGCGGATCTCGTCGAGCTTGTGACTGATGAACACGATGCTCGTGCCGTCGGCGGCCAACCGGCGCAGGGTCGCGAACAGGCGCTCGACCGCCTGCGGCGTCAGCACCGAGGTCGGCTCGTCCAGGATCAACAGGCGTGGTGCGGCCAGCAGCGCGCGCAGGATCTCGACCCGCTGGCGCTCGCCGATCGACAGGTCGTGCACGCGCGCCTCGGCGTCGATCGCCAGCCCGTAGCGCTCGGCCATCTGCGCCAGCCGCGAGCGCACCTGCGCCCGACTGCGCGCCGCGTGCAGACCAACCTGGATGTTCTCGGCCACGGTCAACGTATCGAACAGCGCAAAGTGCTGGTGCACCATCGCCACGCCCAGTCGCCGCGCCGCGTTCGGGCTGTCGACCGCCACCGGCACGCCGTCGATCTCGATGCGGCCGGCATCTGCTCGCAGCTCGCCGGCGACGATTTTCATCAGCGTCGACTTGCCGGCGCCGTTTTCACCCAGGATCGCGTGGATCTCGCCCGGCGCCACGGCGAGCGAGACCGCGTCGTTGGCGACCACCGCCGGATAGCGCTTGGTGATCCCGCTCAGGCTCAGGCGGGCGGGCGGCGAGGCGGATGCAGGCAATGCAATGAGGGTGCGCTGAGTCGGCTGGCGGAGGCGGTGGGATTCGAACCCACGAACGCTTGCGCGTTGCCGGTTTTCAAGACCGGTGCCTTCAACCGCTCGGCCACGCCTCCGGCGAAGGGCGAAGGATAAACAGGTCGCCGCCGCGCGCCGTGCGCGATCGGGCGCGAGGCTGTCGCCGAGTCGAGGAAACCCTTAGACGCCCTGCACGGCCTTGCGCTTGACGCTGTGCGCGTCGGTGTCGGCCGCGCCGTGCTGCTCGACGTCGACCGGCGCAGCATCGTCGAAGAGCATGCTGGCAGCGGTGATTTTCAGTCGCACGCGGATCCGGTGCTTGCGGCCGAGCATCGTGCGCACTGCCGGATCGTCGACCTCGACCTCGCGGTAGATGTCGATCCGGTGCTCAAGCCCGGCGCGCGCCAATGCCTGTGCCGCCTCCTGGCAAAGCTGCCCGAGAGTGATGTCGTCCGGGATCTTGTTTGACATGCGAACCAGCCCGCGATACAGGCGGCTCGCAGTGTACCGAGGTCGCAGCCAGCGACCATCCCGGCAGACGGTGAGCGCTGCGCTCGGCCGCGCGAACCGGCGCAGCGCGAACTCACCCAGCTCAGCCGCGGCGGCGGATCGCGGTGGCGGCGAGTGTGGCGATCGACAGCAGCAGCAGCCAGGCGAGCGACAGTGCGCCGCCGCCTGCGCCTTCGCCGACCAGGTTGGCCGCCTGGCCGGTTCCGCTCATCCGGATCTCCGGCAGGGCGCCGCCGTTGTAGACGAGCGAGAGGGTATCGCTGCGCACGCCTTCGCCGCGCGGCCGGAAGCGGATGTCGAGGTAGCAGGAACTGCCGACCGCCACGCTCGTGCAGTTGTTGAGCACGGTGAAGTCGCTCGTCGTCCCCGCCGCCAGCCGCGCCTGTACTGTCAAGGCGGAATTGCCGACGTTGTTGATCATCACGCGCTCGGCCGTCGACTGCGTGTTCGCGGGCGTGTTGGGGAAGCGCATGATCGGCGGCGCATCGAGCGCTCGCGCCGTCGTCATGCCGGACCCTGCGATCAACACCGTACCTTCGAGGATCACGATGTGCGGACTGTCGATACCTGCGGTCGTGCGACCGTTCGAGCTGACGCGCAGGCTGCCTGAGTGCGGCACCGCCATGTCCGGCGCCGTGTAGGTCACGTTGACGGTGCAACTTTGTCCGGGCGAAAGCGGCGCACTCAAGCAGGCGCTGCCGGGGGCGATGCTGAACACCGGCGCGCCGCTCGCCAGCTCGATGTTGGTGACGGTGAGCGTCGGCGCCCCGGCCGCGCCCGGATTGCGGATCGTCACCATGCCGCTCTCCGGCATTCCGACCGCACTGGTCTGCAGGCGCAGGAAGGCCTGATTCGCGTTGCTCGTGGTGCCGAAGGCGATCGGCGGCGTGACCGTCCCGACCGACCCGGTGAGCGTCAGCACCAGCGGCGAGTTCGGTGCGTTGGAAGCGAGAGTGACGGTGGCCGTGCGCGTGCCGCTCGCCCCGGCCGGAGGCGAGAAGCGGAACTGCAGCGTGCAGTTGCCGCCGCCCGTCGGCACCGCGGCGTTGGTCGTGCAGTGGGTGCCGCCGCTGAGGCGCTCGAACTCGGCAGCGTTGGCGCCGCCGATCGCAATCGAAGTGAAGGTCAGCCCGAGCGTGCCGGTGTTGGTCACGGTCACCGGCGCCGCCGTGACCGTCGTACCGACCGGCGCCGTGCCGACGTTGATCGACGTGCCCGCCGGAGTGAGCGTCAGCGTCGGCGCCGCAACCGCCGTGCGCTGGCCCATGAGGTCCAACTGCGACACGCCGGAGCCGCCGTTGCTGCGTATCGTCAACCCGGCCGCGAGGCTGGCATTGGCGGGATCGGTGGCCTGCGGACTGAAGGTCACGGTGAGCGCGCAGCGGTCATTCGCGTTGAGCGTGGCGTTGGGTGCGCACGCGATCTCGCCCGTTGGGACGACCGACGACACCGAAAAGCGCGCTGCATTCAATCCGCTGATCGCCGCCGGACCGGCGACGAAGCCGGCGTCGATCTGCATCGGATGGTTGCCGGCGTTGACGAAGTGGATCACCCGTTGTGCACTGGCACCGCCACTGACGGTGCCGAAGTCGACGGTGGTGGTGGCGGCCGTCGAGCCCTCCAGCCGATACTCGGGCCGGGCCACCGGCACGGGCGTGTTGAGGTGGGTCGCCAGCAGAAACGCGGCGATGTCGGCTCGCTCCTGCGCGGTCAAAGTCCTGAACGGCTCCATCTGCGGAAACGCGAGGCCGATCGTGAGCCGCAGTTCTGCATCGGCCTGCGTCGCGCCAGCCCCGATGTTGCACAGTCCTTTGAGCGCATGCGCCGTCCCGACCGGCCAGTCATTGCGTCCGCACGCGGGATTGATGCTCGGAATCAACAGCATCGCGTTCGGCGGCATGCGCGGATTCGTGCCGTGGCAACTGAAGCAGCTCTGCTGTGTGCCCTTCAGTTCGGTCGTGAAGTTGTACAGCCGGTAGCCGTTGGAAGCGTTTTGCGCTGCCGCCGGCGCGATTGCGAATGCCGCGACGAGTGCGATCGCCGACGCCAAGGTCGCGAGCCGTGTGCGGACTGGAGTCATGCTGATTTCCGTGTGCATCGATCGGAAGCCGGGACGGCATCCGCCATGCACGCAGGCTAGTGACTCGACCTAGGAGACAGAATCGGCCGCACGGCCTAGCACCGGCCGCGCCCCGACCGAAGAGACTCGGACCTTCGGCTGATGCGACGGCTCAGGCAGGCCGCCGCCTGCGGCCGCTCAGGCGGCGAGCGCCTGCGCCAGGTCGGCCTTGAGGTCGTCGACATCCTCGAGCCCGACGGCGATGCGCACCATCGCCTCGGTGATGCCGGCGCGTTCGCGCACCTCGGGGGCGACGCGGCCGTGGGTGGTGCTGGCCGGATGGGTGATCGTGGTGCGCGTGTCGCCGAGGTTGGCGGTGATCGACATCAGCTTGACCGCGTCGATCAAGCGCCAGGCGCGCGCGCGCTGCTCGGCCGGCGAGTCGGCCGCCACTTCGAAGGTCAGCACCGCGCCCGCGCCCGACTGCTGCGCGCGCGCCAGCGCCGCCTGCGGGTGCGAGTCGAGCCCGGTGTACAGCACGCGCGCCACGCCCGGCCGGCCTTCGAGCCAGGGCGCCAGTTCGAGCGCGGCGGCCGACTGCGCGCGCAGGCGCACGCCGAGCGTCTCCAGCCCCTTCAGCAGCACCCAGGCGTTGAACGGCGACAGGCTCGGACCGGCGCTGCGCAGCACCGGCAGCACGGCGCCGCGGATCAACTCGCTCGTGCCCAGAACGGCGCCGCCCAGGACCCGACCCTGGCCGTCGAGGTACTTGGTCGCCGAGTGGATCACGACATCGACGCCGAAGTCGATCGGCCGCTGCAACGCCGGCGTGCAGAAGCAGTTGTCGACCACGCTGACCGCGCCGCACTGGCGCCCGAGCGCGGCGAAGGCCGCCAAGTCGACGACTTCCATCAGCGGGTTGGACGGCGTCTCGCAAAAGAGCAGCCGCGTGCGCGGCGTGATCGCCGCGCGCCAGGCGTCCGGATCGGCACCGCGCACGTAGCTGGTTTCGATGCCGAAGCGGGCGAGCACGTTCGAGAACAACTGCACGGTGGCACCGAACACGCTCGCCGAGCAGACCACGTGGTCGCCGCTCTTGAGCACGGCCAGTGCGGTCGCCAGGATCGCCGCCATCCCGGAGGCGGTCGCCAGGCAGTCCTGCGCGCCTTCGAGCGCCGCCAGGCGGCGCTCGAACATGCGCACGGTCGGATTGGAGAAGCGCGAGTAGACGAAACCGTCCTCGGCTCCGGCGAACTTCGCCGCCGCTTGCGCTGCCGAGCCGAAGGTGAAGCTCGAGGTCAGGAACAGCGCCTCGCTGTGCTCGCCGAAGGCACTGCGCTCGGTGCCGGCGCGAACCGCCAGCGTGTCGAATCGGAACTCGTCGGACATCGGCCACCCGCAACAAAAAGCCCGCTCAGAAAAGCGGGCTCGTTGGCGAGGGCCGCTTTAGCTGCACTTGTAACGCGCCCGCAAGCTGAGCTCAAATCGGCGCGAGGCGAATGGTATCAGCGCCGCAGTCTCAGGCATCCGCCGGTTCGATCGCCAGACTCAACTGGTTGCGCGGCGCCTCGTCGCTCGGCGCCGGCGCATGGCGCGCGCGCTCGACCCGGTTCAGGTACTCGGGCGTGACGTCGCCGGTAACGTAGACGCCGTCGAAGCACGAGGCCTCGAAGCGTTCGAGCGCCGGATTGCAGTCGCGGATCGCCTGCTTCAGGTCGGCGACGTCCTGGTAGACGAGAGCGTCGGCGCCGATCGCGCGCAGGATCTCGTCCTCGCTGCGGCTGGCGGCGATCAGCTCGGCGCGGGTCGGCATGTCGATGCCGTAGACGTTCGGATAGCGCACCGGCGGCGCCGCCGAGGCCACCATGACCTTGCGCGCGCCGGCTTCGCGCGCCATGGTGACGATCTCCTGGATCGTCGTGCCGCGCACGATCGAGTCGTCGACCAGCAGCACGTTCTTGCCCTTGAACTCGACCGCCACCGTGTTGAGCTTCTGGCGCACCGACTTCCTGCGCACCGCCTGCCCCGGCATGATGAAGGTGCGGCCGATGTAGCGGTTCTTGATGAAGCCCTCGCGATAAGGCAGCGCGAGTTTTCCCGCCAGTTCCATCGCCGCCGGCCGGCTCGAGTCCGGAATCGGGATCACGACGTCGATGTCGCCGGCCGGGATCACCGAGCGCACGCGCGCCGCCAGGCGCTCGCCCAGGCGCAGGCGCGCGCCGTAGACCGAGACGCCGTCGATCACCGAGTCGGGTCGCGCCAGGTATACGTACTCGAAGATGCAGGGATTGAGCGACGGATTGGCCGCGCACTGCTGAGCGTAGAAGCGGCCGTCGAGGTCGATGAACACCGCCTCGCCCGGAGCCACGTCGCGCACGAAGCGATAGCCCAGCCCTTCGAGCGCCACCGATTCGGAGGCGACCATGTACTCGGTGCCGCCGTCGGTCTCGAGCGCGCCGAAGCACAGCGGCCGGATGCCGAAGGGATCGCGCATTGCCAGCAGACCGTAGCCGGCGATCTGCGCCACGGCCGCGTACGAGCCGCGCACGCGCCGGTGCACTCCGGCCACCGCCTTGAAGATCGCCGCCGGATCCAGGTGCAGGCCTTCGCTCGCCAGTTGCAGCTCGTGCGCGAGCACGTTTAGCAGCACTTCGGAGTCGGAGTTGGTGTTGATGTGCCGCCGGTCGATGCGGAACATCTCGTCCTTGAGCGACTCGGCATTGGTGAGATTGCCGTTGTGCGCCAAGGTCAGTCCGAAGGGCGCGTTGACGTAGAACGGCTGCGCCTCCTCCGGGTTGCCGGCCGAGCCGGCGGTCGGGTAGCGGACCTGGGCGATGCCCGAGTTGCCGAGCAAGGTGCGCATGTTGCGGGTGCGGAAGACGTCGCGCGCCAGACCGTTGCCCTTGAACATGTGGAACATGCTGCCGTTGGCGGTGGCGATGCCGGCCGCGTCCTGGCCACGGTGCTGCAGCAACTGCAGCGCGTCGTACAGGCGCTGGTTGACCGGTTCGGTCGACACCACTCCGACGATTCCACACATCGCGCCAGATCTCCCTCGATGCCGGCCGGCGACCGCTAGGCCGCACCGCGGCCGGCAAGCGCCGGCGGCAGCCAGCCAGACGCCGATCGTACCGCCGCCTCGAGGTGCGGCAGCAGCAGCGACTCGCGCCATAGCGGCTGCTGGGCAGCCGCCGTGCGGCCCGCGAACAGCACCACGACCAGGACGATCAGCGCCGCGCGCGCCAGTCCGAACAGTCCACCCAGCAGGCGGTCGGTGCCGGACAGACGCACCGCGGCCAGCAGCTTGCCGATCAGCCAGGCGACAACTCCGGCCGCCAGGAGCGCCGCCAGGACGATCGCCAGCGCCGCCAGCGCGGTGCGCAGTTCCGGCACAAGCTGCTCGAAGGGCAGCGCCCGCCCGAGGGGCGCCGCGTAGACGACGGCGAGCCAGACGCCGCCGATCCAGGCCGCGAGCGACAGCACTTCGCGCACGAAGCCGCGCAGCAGTCCGAACAGCACCGAGGTCGCAACCACGGCGACGATCACCCAGTCGATCAGATTCATCGCGAACGCAGCCAGTGGCGTCGACTCGGCGGGCGGGGCCGCGGCGCGCTCAGGGCGCGATCAGGTCGGCGCCGGTGCCGAGCTCGCGCAGCCTGGCGCGCGCGCTCTCGGCCTCCTGGCGCGAGTCGTAGGGGCCGACGCGCACGCGCCAGCGCGCACCGTCGCTCGCCTGCACGCGCTCGGTGAACGACGGCAATCCCGCCTTCTTCAGCCGCGCCGCCAGCTCGCGCGCCGCCTGTTCGTTGCGCAGCGCTGCCGCCTGCACGAAGAAGCGCCCGGCGGCGGCGCGCTGCTCGGTCGCGGACTTGCCGGCGAGCAGCTCGCGTGCGCGCTGCGCGTCGGCCGCTTGCGCCTCCTCGCGGCCGCGATCGGCCGCGGGCGCAGCGTCGCGCCCGTCGGCCTTGGCAGCGGTCGCGCCGGCGCCACCGACACGCTCGTCTTTCGCTGCCGCCTGCGGCGCGCGTTCGCCTTTCGTCGCGGTCGCCGCCTGCGGCCCAACCGGATCGCGACCGTCGGCCGCAGGCGCGTCCGCGCCAGCCTGATCCGGCCCGGGCCTGGCCTTGCCTTCGCCGGCGCCCGCCTCGGGTACCGGATCGGGCGCGGCCAGAGGCAGACGCGGATTGAACGGCGTCTTCTCGGCCGGAAGGTCGATCGCAACGTGCTCCGGCACCGGTCGTGGCGCCGGGTCGAGCACCATCGGCAGCACGATCACGGCCGCCAGCAGCAGGGCCGCGGCACCGATCAGGCGGCGACGCGCACGCACGCGCAGGACGCGCGCCGGATCGGCTTGCCCGGGGTCGCTGTCTTCGCCGCCGCGCGCTGCGGCAGCCGGCGCCGCCGAGGCCCTGCGCCAGAACGCCCACTTCATCGCTGCGCCGCCCCGTGCCCTGTGTGCGCTGACCGATCGGCGATCGCCGCCGCAACGGTGAGAAAGCTGCCGAACACGACGATCCTATCATCGGCCGTCGCAGCGCCGAGCGCCTGGCCGTAGGCGGCGGCCAGCGATTCGTTCTCGGCCACCGCCACGGCGCCGGCCGCGCGCAGCCGCTGCGCCAAGGTCTCAGCGGTCATCCCGCGCGGCCCGGGCGTGGGCCCGACGTGCCAGTGGTCGATGCGATCGCGCAGCGCGGCGACGACTCCGGCAACGTCCTTGTCGGCGAGCATGCCGAACACCGCGCGCGTGCGCGGGAAAAAGCCGTGCCGGTCGAGGTTCTCGGCCAGCGCCGCTGCCGCGTGCGGATTGTGGGCGACGTCGAGGATCACGACCGGGCGTCCGGGCAGCACCTGAAAGCGCGCCGGAATCGTCGCCTGCAGCAGTCCGCTGCGCACCGCCTGCTGGCTCAGCGGCAGGCGATCGCGCAGCGCCTCCAGTGCCGCCAGGGCGCCGGCAGCGTTGCGCAACTGATGGGCGCCGCGCAGCGCCGGCAGCGGCAGCCCGGCACGCCGCTGCGCGCGACCGCGGTAGATCCACTGGCGGGCGGCGCCCGGCTCGTCCGGCGCGCAGGCGTCGAAGTCGCGGCCGATGCACCACAGGTCGGCGCCGAGATCGGCGGCCACCCGCAGCACGGCGTGCGGCGGCTGCGGGTCGCAGCAGATCGCCGGGCGCCCGCAGCGGCAGATGTGCGCCTTCTCGAAGCCGATGTGCTCGCGCGTCGGACCCAGATAGTCGATGTGGTCGAGGTCGATCGAAGTGATCAGCGCGACGTCGGCATCGACGAGGTTGACCGCGTCCAGCCGGCCGCCGAGACCGACTTCCACCACCACCGCGTCCAGGCGCGCGTGCATCAGCAGGCGCAGGATCGCCAGGGTGGTGAACTCGAAGTAGGTGAGCGAGACCGCGCCGCGTGCGGCCTCGACCGCCTGCAACTGCTCGACCAGCGCCGCATCGGCGGCCTCGACGCCGTCGATCGTGACCCGCTCGTTGAAGCGCAGCAGATGCGGCGAGGTGTAGCGGCCGACGCGGTAGCCGCCGGCGCGCAAGATGGCGTCGAGCAGGGCACAGGTCGATCCCTTGCCGTTGGTGCCGCCGACCGTAAACACAGGACACGAAAAGCCGATCGCCAGCCGTTGCGCCACCTCGCGCACGCGCTCGAGCGTCATGTCGATCGGCCGGTGGTGCAGGCGCTCGACGTGCTCGAGCCAGTCGGCAAGCGTGTTCATCGGCGGGCGGATCGCAGGCGGGCGGCGGCGCTGCGCACGCCGGCGTCCACGGCAGCGATCTCCGGCACGCACGTGGCG
>JBBIST010000088.1:0-11850 GCA_037441125.1 Burkholderiales bacterium | reverse complement strand
GCGGCCGCCGGCGCGCGCGCGCGCCGGCGGCGCGGCCTTCTTCGCCGCGGACTTCAGCGCCGCTCTCGGCGCCGGCTTCGCAGGGGACTTCGCCGCGGCCTTCGCCGCCGGCCGCGCCGCCGGCTTGGCGGCGGTCCGCGCAGCCGGCGCTTTCGTCGCCTTCGCCGCCGCCGCAGGTGGTGCCGCGCCGGGTTTGGCGCCGCGCGCCGGCCGCGGCTCGAACTCGAAGCCGACGCTGCCGTCGTCCTTGCGCACGAGGCGGGCGGCGAACTTGCGCCGCGTGCGGTTGGAGACGAAGCCGCGCAGCAGGTCGCTGGCGCCGGCGGCCAGCAGCTTGCGCATCTGCTCGGGCGCGACTTCCTGCTGCAGGATCACCTTGCCGGAGCGAAAGTCGCAACTGCGCTGCGCGCCGACGCTGCGCTCGCAGACGTAGGCCATCGGCTGCTCGTAGACACCCGACCCGCACTTCGGACAGGCGCCCAGCGGCGCCTGCGCCGAGAAGTCGACCGGTTCGGCGCTGTCGTCGGCGCCCGGTGCGTTGCCGAAGTCGAACTCGAGCTTGTGCTCGGCCGAGATCTTCAGCACCGCGGCGAACGGCCGCCCGGTCCTCGAGCGGAAGCCCTGCAGCGGGCCGATCTGCCGCTCACGGAGCAACTGCTCGACTTCTTCGATCTCGAAGCTGCGGCTGGCCGGGTGCTTGCCGATCGAGAAGTCGCACGCGGTGCAGGCGAAGCGCCGGTAGTTCTCCTGCACGACGCCGCCGCACTTCGGGCACGGCGCCTGCAGCGTCGCATAGTCGCCGGGCACGGTGTCCGACTCGTAGCTCTTGGCGCGCTCGACGATCCGCTTGGTCATGCTCGCGATCTCGCGCATGAAGGCCTCGCGCTCGAGCTTGCCGCGCTCCATCTGCGCCAGTTGGTACTCCCAGTCGCCGGTCAGCTCCGGATGCGTGAGCTCGTCGACACCGAGGCCACGCAACAGGGTCAGGAGCTGGAAGGCCTTGGCGGTCGGGTGCAGGTCCTTGCCGTCGCGCACCAGGTATTTCTCGCTGATCAGGCCCTCGATGATCGCCGCGCGCGTGGCCGGCGTGCCCAGGCCCTTGCCGGCCATCGCCGCGCGCAGATCCTCGTCGTCGACCAGCTTGCCCGCGCCTTCCATCGCCGACAGCAGTGTGGCCTCGTTGTAGCGCGCCGGCGGCTTGGTGACGAGGGCAACCGCGTCGATGGTCTCGGTCTGCACTCGCTCGCCCGGCTCGACCTTGGCGAGCGCGCCCTGCTCCTCCTGCGCCTCCTTGCCGTAGACGGCGAGCCAGCCGGCCTCGACCAACACCTTGCCCTCGGTCTTGAAGCGGTGCGTCTCGACGGTCGTGATGCGTGTCGTGACCAGGTACTCGGCGGCCGGATGGAAGATCGCCAGGAAGCGCTTGACCACCAGGTCGTAGAGCTTGTGCTCGGCCTCCGACAGGTGCTTGGGAGTCTCCAGGGTCGGGATGATCGCGAAGTGGTCGGAGACCTTGGCGTTGTCGAAGATGCGCTTGTTCGGCTTCACCCAGCCGCCCTTGGCGATCGCCTTGGCGAAGGGCGCGTAGTCGCGCTGGCCGGCGAGCGCATCGACCGTCTTCTTCGCCACCGCGAGATAGTCTTCCGGCAGCGCGCGCGAGTCGGTACGCGGGTAGGTGAGCGCCTTGTGCTTCTCGTACAGCGCCTGCGCCAGCGCCAGCGTGGTCTTGGCCGAGAAGCCGAAGCGGCCGTTGGCCTCGCGCTGCAGGCTGGTGAGGTCGAACAGCAGTGGCGCCGTCTGGCTGGTGGGCTTGGCTTCCTCGGTCACGGCGCCGGTCTTGCCGGCGCAGGCGGCGCGAATCGCCTCGGCCCGCGCCTGATCCCAGATGCGCTCGGCGCGTGCGTGCTCGTCGTCTTCGGGCTTGCTGAAGTCGGGATCGAACCAGCGGCCCTCGTAGGCTCCGGCGCGGGCGCCGAAGGTGGCGCGCACCTCCCAGTAGTTGCGCGGCACGAACTTGCGGATTTTCTCCTCGCGGTCGACGACGATCGCCAGCGTCGGCGTCTGCACGCGGCCGACCGTGGTCAGGAAGAAGCCGCCGTCGCGGCTGTTGAACGCGGTCATCGCGCGCGTGCCGTTGATGCCGACCAGCCAGTCGGCTTCCGAACGGCAGCGGGCGGCATCTGCCAGCGGCAGCATCTCCTGGTCGCTGCGCAACTGCGCGAAAGCCTCGCGGATCGCCGCCGGCGTCATCGACTGCAGCCACAGCCGCGCCACCGGCTGCCTGGCCTTGGCGTGCTGGGCGATGTAGCGGAAGATCAGCTCACCCTCGCGGCCGGCGTCGCAGGCGTTGATCAGGCGCGTCACGTCCTTGCGCTTGATCAGCTTGTTGAGCAGCTTCAGCCGCGCCTCGGCCTTCTCGATCGGCTGCAGGTCGAAGTGCGGCGGGATCACCGGCAGGTGGGCGAAGCTCCACTTGCCGCGCTTGACCTCGTACTCCTCCGGCGCCTTGATCTCGAGCAGGTGGCCAACCGCGGAGGACAGCACGTACCGGTCGCTCTCGTAGTGATCGGCCTCCTTGTGGAAGCCGCCCAGGGCACGCGCGATGTCGGCGGCGACCGAGGGCTTCTCGGCGATGATCAGGGCCTTGCTCATGCGCAGGTGAACGGTTGGGTGGTTGTTCGTGGCGGGCGCGGCCACGGCGCTGCGACTCGCGCCCTTCGTGTTGCGCGCGGGCGCGGCGGTGCCGGTCACGGGCGGGTCAACGCGCAGGCCGCACCGCACTTGCCGCCCGGCCGCCTCTTTTTTCAGGATATCAACGAATCGCGCCGGCAGCGCAAGCGCCTCTGACGACGCCCCCTCAGCCCTTCACGCACACCTTCGGTTTCAGGAACGCGACCCGGCGTGCCAGCCCCGCGCCTTCGGTGGCGCGCGCTACCGCATCGACGTCCTTGTAGGCGCCGGGTGCCTCCTCGGCGGCGCCGCGCATCGAGCGCGTGCGGATCAGGATGCCGTCGCGCGCGAGCTCGTCGATCAACTGCCGTCCGTGCCATTGCTTGAGCGCCTGGTGCCGGCTCATCTGGCGGCCGGCGCCGTGGCTGGCCGAGGCAAACGAGCGTTGTTCGGCCTGCGCGCAGCCGGCGAGAATGTACGAGCCGGTGCCCATGCTGCCGCCGATGATCACCGGCTGGCCGACGTCGCGATAGCGCGCCGGCAGTTCCGGATGGCCGGGGCCGAAGGCGCGCGTCGCCCCCTTGCGATGCACGTACAGGCGCCGGCGGCGGCCGGCGAATTCATGTGTCTCGGCCTTGCAGGTGTTGTGCGAGACGTCGAACAGGGTTTCGATCGAGGCGCGCGCGAACAGATCGCGCACGGTCTCGCGCGCCAGCGCGGTCAGGATCTGGCGGTTGGCGAGCGCAACGTTGATCGCCGCGTTCATCGCGCCGAGATAGGCCTGGCCTTCGGGCGACTCGATCGGTGCGCAGGCGAGCTCGCGGTCGGGCAGGGTGATGCCCAGCCGCGCTGCCGCCTTCGCCAGGCTCAACATGTAGTCAGTGCCGATCTGGTGGCCGAGTCCGCGCGAGCCGCAGTGGATCGAGATCACGATCTGCCCTTCGTGCAGGCCGAAGGCGCGCGCCGCTTCGGCATCGTCGATGCGCTCGACCACCTGCACTTCGAGATAGTGATTGCCCGAGCCGAGCGTGCCCATCTCGCCGCGCTGGCGCTTCTTGGCCACCGCCGAGACCTGCTCCGGCACGGCGCCGGCCATGCGCCCGCGCTCCTCGACGAAGTCGAGATCCTCGCGCGTGCCGTAGCCGCGGCGCACCGCCCACTGGGCGCCGTCGAGCATCACCCGGTCGAGCTCGTCGGTCGAAAGCTGCAGGTCGCCCTCGACGCCGACCCCGGCCGGGATGGCGCGAAACAGCGCATCGGCAAGCGCCGCCTGCCGGCCGTGGATCTGCTCGCGCGTCAAGTCGGTGCGCAGGCAGCGGATCCCGCACGAGATGTCGAAGCCGACGCCGCCGGCGCTGATGATGCCGCCGGCTTGCGGATCGAAGGCGGCCACGCCGCCGATCGGGAAGCCGTAGCCCCAGTGCGCGTCGGGCATCGCCAGCGCCGGGCCGATCAGTCCCGGCAGTTGCGCGACGTTGCCGATCTGCTCGGCCACCTTGTCGTCCATCGCCGCCAGCAGCTCGCGGTCGCCGTAGATCACCGCCTCGCCGCCGGCGGCCGGCCGCAGGCGCCAGCTCCAGTCGTCGATCCGTTCCAGCTTGTCGAGGTCCATTGCTGCCTCCTCAGACATCCACGACGCAGCGCGCCTGCCAGCCGCCGGCCTCCGGCGCCACCGCGAGCGCGGTGAGTGTCGCGCCCTTGACCTCGGTGCCGCGCCGGTGCGCGTCACACCACGGCTCGCCCCAGGCGCGGCCGTGCCAATGCGAACCGTCGCGCGCCAGCTCGAAGCGGCCGAGCGCCAATCCGCGCATGCGCGCCTGCGCCAGCAGCGCGTTCAGCCAGCGCACGAGCGCCAGCTCGATGTCGTCTTCGTCGAAGTCGACCTCGCAGCTCGCCACCGGCCGCACCGACTGCGGCTCGACCATGATCGCGAAGGTGGCCGCGGCCGCGGCGGCAAAAGCCTGCTCGACGGTCGCACCGCGGCCGACCACACCGATGTCGGCGCCATGCTCGAAGTAATCGTAGTGCGTCGCCATCGAAGCGGCTCGCAGCGAGCGTCCTCGGTTGCCGGCAGGCACGCGCGGCGCGATCGGTTGCGGCGCCGCCCCGCCGCGCTTGACGCTAGCGCCGGGGCGCGGCCGCGCGTTGACCGATCGCAAGCGCGCCGCGCCATTGCGCTAGCGTACGAACCCGAGGCGGGGTCAGCGACCTGCCCGCACGCCACGAGGATCGCCCGATGAAGCTCTACGCCCTGCAGGCCACTCGCGCCTTCGGCGAGCGCGTCGCCGCCGCGCTCGGCCGCCCGCTCGACGCGCACGAGGAACGCGAGTTCGACGACCGCGAGCACAAGTCGCGGCCGCTGGCAAGCGTGCGCGGCGACGATGTCTACGTGCTGCAAAGCCTGCACGGCGACGCGCGCGCCAGCAGCGACGACAAGCTCGTGCGCCTGCTCTTTTTCTGCGCCGCGTTGCGCGATCACGGCGCCGCGCGCGTCACCGCGCTCGTGCCCTACCTCGCCTACGGCCGCAAGGAGCGCCAGACCCAGCCCTACGATCCGGTCAGCACGCGCTACCTGGCGCAACTGATCGAGGCGGTCGGCGCCAACGCGCTGGTGACGCTCGAAGCGCACTCGACGAGCGCGCTGCAAAACGCCTTCCGCATCCCGACCGTGCACATCGACGCCGCGGTGCTGTTCGCGCAGCGCGCCGCGGCACTGGCCGACGAAGGGCCGCTGGCGGTGGTCTCGCCCGACCCGGGCGGAGTCAAGCGCGCGCAACTGTTCGGCGAGCTGCTGCAGCGCCGGTTGGCGCGGCCGGTGGCGGGCGCCTATCTCGAAAAGCGGCGTAGCGGCGGCGAACTGAGCGGCACCGCCCTGGCCGGCGACGTGCGCGACGCCACCGTGCTGCTCGTCGACGATCTGATCAGCACCGGCGCCACCCTGCGCCGGGCAGCCGCCACCTGCGTTGCCGCCGGCGCGCGGCGCGTGGTCGCGTTCGCCGCGCACGGGCTGTTCGCGCGCGGCGCCGAGGAGCTGCTGCTCGATCCGGCGCTGGCGGCAGTGGTGGTGTCGGACACGGTGCCGGCGCCGCCGCTTTCGGCGCCGGCGGCCGCGCGCCTGCACTGCGAGAGCGCAGCGCCGCTGTTCGCGCGCGCGATCGACTGCCTGCACCGTGGCGCCGACACGACCGCGCTCACGACCTCGGGCTGAACTGCGCGCCCAGCCGCAGGTAGTCGCGCGCCTGCGGCCGCCAGCGCTCGGCCTTGCGCGGCTGCGGCTCATCGAGGTGGGCGAGCGCCAGCCGGGCGCGGATGCAGGCGCGATAGCGGACGTAGAAGCGCAGCACGCGCGCCTCGACCGCATCGGCGAGCGCCGCCGACAGCCGCGCCACCAGCCGCTCGCCGATCCAGGCCGCGCCCAGGCGCGCGCAGTCGAGGCCGAGGAAGGCCAGTTCGTCGAAGGGATCGACCTGGCGCAGCCGCTCGTTGAACTCCAGGCAGTCGATCACCACCGGCGGCGCGTCCAGGCACACGTGCTCGGCGCGCAGGTCGCCGTGGCCGTCGACGATGCGGCCGGCGGCCACGCGCGCGCACAGCAAGTCGTGGTCGTGGTCGAGGAAGCGCTGCACCTCGTCGGCGAGTGCCAACCCATCGGGCTCGAAGGCCGCGAGCGCGCGCCGGCTCGCCGCGTGCTCGGCGCGCAATTGGCCGACGTAGCCGTCGCCGTCGAGCCGGCCGCGCTCGGCCGCGGCGTAGAAGCGCGCCAGCAGCGCCGCCAGCGCGTCGATCTCGGCCGCGGTGACCGAGGACTCGGCGATGCGCTGGTCGAGCATCAGGTGGCGCGGCAGGCGGCGCATGCGCACCAGCCAGTCGACCACCGGGCCGTCGCCGTCGAGTGCCAGCGCGCCGCCGCGCTCGCGAGTGATGCGAGACAGACCGAGATAGACCTGCGGCGCCAGGCGCCGGTTCAGGCGCAGCTCGTCGGCGCAGTTGCGGCCGCGCGCCTCCAGGCTGCTGAAGTCGAGAAACGGATAGACGACCGGCTTCTTCAGCTTGTAGACGGTGTCGCCGGCGAGGAACAGCAGCGACATGTGGGTCTCGACCACCTCGACCGAGCGCACCTGCGCGCCGTGCGTGGCCGGGTTCGCCAGCAACGCGATCTTCTCCTGCGTCGCTGCGTCCTGCGCGGCGCCGGACGCGTTCATCGCCGCGCCTGCCGGTGGTGGATCGAGCGCCGCCATGCCGTCCTCACGGGTGCAGCCGGCGATCTTCGGCCGGTCCCGCCCGCCGGCGGGGAGCCGCTTCGGGCCGCCGCGCGAGGCTCATCGCGGCGCGTCGAGGCGGGCGGCCGCGGCGTCGAGCGCGGCGACCACCTCGGCATCGTCGAGTTGATGGAAATCGAGATAGAAGCCGGAGATGCCCCAGAAGTCGACCGGCTGCATCAGGCACACGACGCCGTCGGACTCCTCCTTCAGGCGCAGCACCGCATCCGGCGGCGCCACCGGAACTGCGACGATCCGGCGCGCCGCGCCGCGCTCGGCCAACGCGCGCAGGGCGGCGATCGCGGTGGCACCGGTGGCGATGCCGTCGTCGACGACGATCGCGGTGCGGCCACGCGGCTCCGGCATCGTGCGCGCGCCCAGATAGCGCCGGCGCCGGCGTTCGATCTCGGCCAGCTCGCGCCGGCACGCCTGCTCGATGTAGTCGGCGCTGGCGCCGGTCTGGCGCGCGATGTCTTCGTTGATGAAGCGCAGCGGCTGCGCGCCGTCGACGATCGCGCCCACCGCCAGTTCCGGCTGCATCGGCGCGCCGATCTTGCGCACCAGCACCAGATCGAGCGGCGCGCGCAGCACCGCCGCGATCTCGGCCGCCACCGGCACGCCGCCGCGCGGCAGCGCGTAGACGATCGGGCGGTCGAGCTGCAGGTCGGCCAGACGCCGCGCCAGCAGGCGTCCGGCCTCGCTGCGATCTGCAAAGCGCTGGATCTGCATCCGTGCCTCCGTCTGAGCCTGCGCCGGCGGACCCCCGCGCGCTCACCCTAGCAGGCCGGAGCGAACCGGCGCTGATCCATGACAGAGCGTGCGACCGGCGCGGCTAGCGGTAGAACGGCTCGACCCGCCCCTTGAGCGTGATCAGCAGCGGCCGGCCGCGGCGGTCCAGCGTCTTGCCGGCCGCGACCTTGATCCAGCCTTCGCTCACGCAGTATTCCTCGACATCGTGGCGCTCGGCGCCGTTGAAGCGGATGCCGATATCGTGCTCGAGCACCGCTGCCACGTGGTGCGGACTGCGCTCGTCGGTCGACAGGCGGTCGGGCAGCGGCGGCCGTTCGGCTTGCGGTTCGTTCATCCGGTCTTCGGTCGGTCAATGCGGTGGCTGGCGCGGCGTCAGCCGGCCGCACCCTCAAGCCGCCATTTTCGCAGCCAGCGCGTTGCCGGCGCGCGCGCCGCACGGGCGCGCCAGCGCGCCGCTGATCCACTGGCCGATCGCCACCGCCTTGCCGAAGTCGACTCCGGTGTCGATGCCGAGCCCGCGCATCAGGTACAGCAGGTCCTCGGTCGCGACATTGCCGGTGGCGCCCTTCGCGTACGGACAGCCGCCAAGGCCGGCGATGCTGGCGTCGAAGCTCGCCACGCCAAGTTCGAGGCTGGCGTAGACGTTGGCGATCGCCTGGCCGTAGGTGTCGTGGAAGTGGCCGCTCACGCATTCGAGCGGGTAGTGGCGCAGCGCCGCCTCCAGCGCCGCCCGGGTGGCGCGCGGCGTGCCGGTGCCGATCGTGTCGGCCACGCCTACGTGCTCGACGCCGATGTCCTTCATCAGCCCGGCCACGTAGCCGACCGCCTCGGGCTTGACCTCGCCCTGGATCGGGCAGCCGAGGGCGCAGGAGATGGCGCCGCGAGTGCGGATGCCGGCGGCGCGCGCCGCCTCGCACACCGGGCGGAAGCGCTCGATCGACTCGGCGATCGAGCAGTTGATGTTCTTCTGGCTGAAGGCTTCGCTGGCGGCGCCGAACACGACGACCTCGTCCGGCCGCAAGGGCAGCGCCGCCTCGAGCCCCTTCATGTTCGGCACCAGCACCGAGTAGACGACGCCCGGCCGGCGGCGGATGCGCGCCAGCACGGCAGCACCATCGGCCATCTGCGGCACCCACTTGGCCGAGACGAAGCTCGTGACCTCGATCGCGCCGAAGCCGGCATCGCTGAGGCGGTCGACCAGCTCGACCTTCAGATCGGTCGGCACCGTCTGCCGCTCGTTCTGCAGCCCGTCGCGCGGGCCGACCTCGACGATGCGAACGCGGCAGGGCAGCTTGGACATGGCGAACTCCTCACCAACTGGCGAGATGGTAGCTCCGCGCGCCGCCGTCCTCCTGCGCGCGCGGCCGCCTCCGAGCCGGCCACCGCCGCGCGCGACGCTCCCGCACCGCGCGTGGCGAGCGAGCAGCGCACGAGATCGACAACCCATGGCTGCGGTCGTAATCTGAGCGCGTGCTGAAGGTACTCGCCGCTCGCCTTAGCCAGCGAGCCGGCGCGCCGCGACGACGCAGGTCGGGGGCTGCTGAGACTGCGTTGCGTTCCGCGCAGCGGCGCGCCCTGTGACCTGCATCTGGAGGTTTGCATGAAGTACCGCGTCGTCCTTCACCAGTCCGACGAGGGCTTTGCGGTCTCGGTTCCTGGGTTGCCAGGCTGCTGGTCTCAGGGCGCCAGGGACTGAGCCGGACGGCAACAAGGTTACATTTGTTCAAGACATTTCCCAGAGGACATAGCATGCCCGTAGTGGCTAACAATTCGCTATAGCGGACGGCCCTGACGGGCCGCCGCCGAGCTCAATCGTTATGTGTTTTCCTGATTAGCCACAAAGTTCAGCAGGCTCATCTGGTGAGCCTGTCGAGTTGGAGACTGAGCGCATCGTCAACGAAGGGGATGCGCGATGGGGATCAACCGGGTGCAGTTTCAGAAGGGATTGTCGATGGTGCAGTTCATGGAACGCTACGGGACGCAGGAGCAATGCCACGCGGCCGTGGTCGACATGCGCTGGCCGACAGGTTTCGTCTGTCCCGAATGTGGAGAAACGCGCCATTGCACCTTCGAGCGCAAGGGCTTGCGCTACTGGCAATGTGCGTCGTGCCGGGAGCAGACGACGGTGCTGTGCGGGACGATCTTCGAGGCCACCAAGTTGCCGCTAACGACCTGGTTTCTGGCGATGCATCTGCTGACCCAGGCCAAGAACAACGTGTCGGCGCTGGAACTCAAGCGCCACCTCGGGGTGCGCTACAAGACCGCCTGGCTGCTCAAGCACAAGCTGATGCAGGTGATGAGCGAGCGGGAGGCGGATCGCCAACTGGACGGCCGGGTCGAGATCGACGATGCCTACCTGGGCGGCGAACTGCCCGGCGGCAAGAGCGGGCGCGGTTCGGAAAACAAGGTGTCGTTCATCGCCGCCGTGCAGACCACCGAAACCGGCACCCCCCTGAAGGTGTGCCTGAAGAAGCTGGAATTCACCAAGGAGGCGATCACCGACTGGGTGAAAGCGGCGCTGTCCGCGTCGGCGCACGTGGTGTCGGACGGCCTGTCGTGCTTCCGCGCCGTCACCGCGGCTGGTGCCACCCAGGTGCGCATCGTCACCGAAGGCGGACCGGCCTGCGTCAAGCTGGAGCAGTTCCGTGCGGTGAACACCTTCCTCGGCAATCTCAAGACCGCCTACTCGGGCACCTACCATGCCTTCGACTTCGCCAAGTATGCGCATCGCTATCTTGCAGAGGTCCAGTATCGGTTCAATCGGCGCTTCGATCTGTCGTCCATCCTGAAGCGCCTCTTGGTCGCCGCCGTCTCTACCACGGCTCGACCAGAGCGGTTCTTGCGGGCGGCTGAACATTGTGGCTAATCAGGTGTGTTTTTGAGACACGAGTGAGGTGATTTGATGAAGCTCAAAGTAATCGTTCACGAAGCGGAAGATGGAGGCTATTGGGCCGAAGTTCCGGCCATTCCAGGTTGCGCCACGCAGGGAGAAACATTCGATGAACTCCTCGGAAACATCTATGAAGCCGTCGAGGGTTGCTTGTCCGTTGACCTAAAAGACGTCAAGGTAACAGAGAAGGATAAAGTCCTGGAGATCGCGGTGTGAAAGCCATTTCTGGGAAGGACTTCGCAAAGCTGCTTGAGAAGAATGGCTGGGAATTGCGAAGAACGAAGGGCAGTCATCACATTTCCTGATTAGCCACAATGTTCAGCCGCCCGCAAGAACCGCTCTGGTCGAGCCGTGGTAGAGACGGCGGCGACCAAGAGGCGCTTCAGGATGGACGACAGATCGAAGCGCCGATTGAACCGATACTGGACCTCTGCAAGATAGCGATGCGCATACTTGGCGAAGTCGAAGGCATGGTAGGTGCCCGAGTAGGCGGTCTTGAGATTGCCGAGGAAGGTGTTCACCGCACGGAACTGCTCCAGCTTGACGCAGGCCGGTCCGCCTCCGGTGACGATGCGCTCCTGGGTGGCACCAGCCGCGGTGACGGCGCGGAAGCACGACGGTCAAGGGCGGGCTGCGGCCTTCTGCAGCCCGGCGAAGCGAACCCTTGACGCAGCGAAGGCGCCATACGCTCGTGCATGGCCGTAAGCGCGGCGGTTTGGCGCTTACGGCCATGCAAGCCAAAGGCGCCCGTCTCGCCGCCATTTATCCGCGGATTTGCGCCGCCGTTAACACCTGACCTGCCGCTTTGTCGAGGTCGCTGCACGCGCCATCCGCGTCAGTTCCAGTCCTTGCTGCTCGGTCAGCTCCAACTTCGTGATCGGTCGCGACATCGACGCGCACTCCGGCCGGGCGATGCCAGAGAGTACCGCGCGAATCGATGTTTTATATAGTCATTTGTGAGACGGCACACTAGCGACCTCTGAAGAACTTTCCACAAAGCTCCTTGGCGGCCTGGGCGACCACAGATCCGGGAGGCATCGGTTCCCAGTGATAACGGCCCGCAAAGACCAACGCGCGTCCCCGCCCAAACGGCTCGGTGCAGTGAACTTGCTCAGATCTCGCTGCCTGCCTCGTTGTGCAGTTTATAAATGCCAGAACAACTGCTGAACGATAAGCGAATTGAGTTCCGTCGTCCGATCGGAGCGATCTCGCTTCTCTATAATTCCAGGTCCTTCAGGCTTTTCCGGGGGTCGCGACAGAGGGGTAGAGGTTGAGTCCGCC
>JBBIST010000087.1:0-12349 GCA_037441125.1 Burkholderiales bacterium | reverse complement strand
GAACGGGTGGCGCTGCTGCTCGCCGGCAGCGACCGCGCACTCGCCGCCGACGCCGGCTTGCGCGTCGAGCGCGACGGCGCCGTGCATCGCGTGCTCGCCGGCGCCTTCGCCGAGCGCGAAGCCGCGGCCCGTCTGGCGGCGCGCCTGGAGCGCGCGCTCGAGCGCGAGACGGTCCTGCATCGGCGTTGAGGCGCCGGCGGCGCCGCATGCCGCGAGCCGCATGCGGCTGCGTGCGCCGGCGACCGGCATCAATCGACGATCGTCGGCGCCTCGAACACGAGTTCCGGCACGACCACTTCCCAGCGGTTGCACCGCAGTCTGTCGTGGTAGGCGGGATCGGAGTCCTCGCGCAGGCGCACGACCACCGCCGCCACGCGCGCCTGGATGCAGCGCTCGCCCGGTGCGACGGCGAAGGCGCGCGCCATGCGTCCGACGCAGCGGCCGTGGCGGTCGATCAGTTTGTGCCGTGCGCCGGACGTGGCGAGCGACAGTTCGTCGCCGGGCATGAGCTCTGCGATCGCAGCGTGCACTTCGTCGCCGGCGGGAAAGCGACCGGCGTAACTGAGATCGACATCGGCAAGCGTGACGCGCCGGTAGCGGCGCGCCAGTTGCGGCGGCTCGAGCCTCGCAGTCGCGCGCTCGAGCACGCAGGCCAGACCAGCGAGGCCGGACAGCGGCGCCTCGGACCGGTCGAGCGTGGTCAGTGCGAGCGTGTGCCGGGCGCGCGTCATCGCCACGTAGTAGAGCCGGCGCGCGGCATCGCGGTCTTCGTTCCGGTCAGTCCGTTGCCATCCGCCATCGAGCACGACCACGTGGTCGAACTCGAGGCCCTTGGCGCGATGCGCAGTCAGCAGCAGCAGTCCGTTCTGGCGGCGCCTGACCTCGCGCCCCCACTCGGCCAGCCATTCGATGAAGTGGCCGGCCGGCAGCTCGGCGCCGCCGGTCTCCAACGCGTACTCGTCGACCGCCTCGCGCAGCAGGTCCCACCAGGGGCCGGCGCGCTCGGCGCCAAGCCAGGCTCGCAACTCGCCGGCGCTCGCGAGCCGGGTCTCGCCGGCTCCGATCCGGTCGAGCAGTTGCTGCGTTTCGCGCAGCCGCCAGAGGTGCGGCGGCGACTCGTCGGCCATTTGCACGGCGATGCCGTTCAACTCGCAGTAGCTGCGCACCGGTTCGAGGATCCGCCACTCGCGCGCGATCACCGCCGCCCGGCTCCATGACCACTGCGGATCGAGCGCGGCCAGGCGGCGCAGCTCGGTCATCGCCGCGACCGCCTGTGTCAGCCGGTCGCGGCCGGCGGGCAACAACTGCACGCGTCCCTGGCCGACCGGATCGAGCTCCTGCCAGCGGCCGCCGGGCTTGCCTCTGGCTCGCAGGCGGTCGATCGTGATCGGCTGCTCGCGCTTCATGCGGTCGGCCGCGGCAGCGATCACGGCGTTGGCGGCGGCGATCACGTGCGCGGTCGAGCGGTAGTTCTCGACCAGGAAGGCGGGTTTGGCCGCGTAGTCGGCGGCAAAGCGGCGGATGAACTCGACCGAGGCGCCACTGAAGGCGTAGATGTTCTGGTCGTCGTCGCCGACGGCGAACAGGCTGAGCTTGCCTTCCTCGCTGTGTCGCGTACGGCCGGCCAGCGCCGAGATCAGTTCGTACTGCTCGGGGCCGATGTCCTGATACTCGTCGACCAGGATCCAGCGAAAGCCGGCGAGCAGTCGTTCGCGCTGCTGGTCGGCCTCCTCAGGCGGCAGGCCCTGGCCGTTGAGCAGTGCCACCGCCTCGGTGAGGACCGCCTTGAACGCATCGTCGCCGATCTGCGCCGCGCGGTCGGCGAAGCTGACGCCGGCGAGCCGCATCGCCAGCGCATGACAGGTGAGTACGGTGACGCCCCTGGCGTCGTCGCCGATCAGCTCGGCCAAGCGGCGGCGGATCTCGACCGCCGCGTGGCGGTTGTAGGCGAGCGCCAGGATGCCGCGCGGGTTGTCGCGCCGCACGCGCACCAAGTAGGCGATCCGATGCACGAGCACGCGCGTCTTGCCCGCGCCCGGACCGGCCAGCACCAGCACGTTGGTCTGCTCGCGATCGTCGGCGATGATGCGCTGCTGCTGCGGGTTGTTCAGCGCCTCGACGATCTGCCGCCATGACGCCGGCGTCGTCTGCCGCGCCAGCTCCTTGTCGCGCTCGGGCAGCCAGAGGCGCAGGAATTCTTCGCGCCTGAGCGCGAAGTAGTCGAGCGACAGGCGAAGCGCCTCGGCGATGGCCTGCAGTCCGCGCTGCGCGTACTCGGCCATGACGTGGATCTGCACGACCTGCTCGTCGTAGTGCAGCTTGAGCGGCTGGAAGTCCGCCTTCACGAACGGCCGCCGCTCGGGAGCGAGGCGGATCGTCATCGCCGGCCGGAACACCGCCAGCCCCTTGTTCAGGCGGATCACCTCCTGCTCGTGCAGCCACAGCAGCGCGCGATCGACGAGCTTGGTCAGGTCGCGCACTTCGGCCTTCAGTGCCAGGTCGTCGTTGAGAGCGGCGAGCAGCCGGCCAAGCGTCGTCTCGGCCAGCAGGTCGGTGCCCTTGAGCGCCGGCGGCAGGCAGACGAGAAGGTGCTCGAGCAGCCGCAGCGCGCCGGCGCGCCGCAGCCGCGCCGCCTCGGCCAGCGCGCGCCACTCTCGCTGCAGCGTCACCTGCACCGTCTCGGGATCGAGCCGGCGCAGGCCGAGGCTGCCGCCGCCGCCGTTTTCGCCACGGCCGTCGTTGGCGAGACTGCTGACGATGCGCAGCAGCTTCTCCGGCAGCGCGCGCGCATGCCCGGCGTCCTTCAGGCGCTGGGTCGCATGGCGCAGGTGCAGCAGCGTCGGTTCGCCGAGAGCCTGATCGGGTGCTGCCTCGCGCATCTGCTCGAGCAGCGCGACTTCCAGCGCCGCGGCTTCTTCCAGACGCTTGCGCGACGAGTTCTCGACGCCCGCATGGACGAAGGCGGTCAGAGTGGTGTCGTTACTGGCGATGCCGAGTGCTTCCAGGTCGTGCAGCGCCTTGCGCACGCGCTCCGAGTTCAGGCCGCAGACGGCCATCAACTCGTCGGTCGAGATGCCTTCGGTGGCCGGCGCCGCGATCAGCGCCTCGACGATCGCCAGCAACTGCCGCCGGTAGGCGTCGACCAGCGACGCCTTATCGAGCTTGGCGCGCGCCTCCTCCAACGAGGCCACGCGCAGCGACGACGGGAAGACCTGGACCTGGTTTTCCTCGCGCGCGAGCAGCGCTGCCTCTTCCAGCCACGACACCGCGGTGCGCACGCGCGTGTCGTCGGTGGCCGAGTCGCGGGCAAAGACGCCGTCGTCCTCTTCCAGCAGGATCTCGCCGGCGGTGGCGATGACCTCGCCGCCGAGGCGCTTTTTCGCGTCCAGCCGGCGCAGCGCGCGCAGGATCGACTGGATCTCCGGCTGCGTCAGCCGCGAGCGTGCCGACATGCCGAACTGCCGCTCGACGTCGTCGACCGTGTACAGCAGCACGCAGCGCGAAGCCTGCCGGTCGCGTCCGGCGCGGCCGGCTTCCTGCAGGTAGTTCTCGAGCGAGCCGGGAATGTCGGCGTGCACGACCAGGCGCACGTCCGGTTTGTCGATGCCCATGCCGAAGGCGTTGGTGGCGACGATCACGCGCAGCGCGCCGCTGATGAAGGCCTGCTGCACGTCCTTCCTGCGCTCCGGCGACAGGCCGGCATGGAAGCAGCCGGCGACCAGACCCTTGTCGACCAGGAAGCGGGCGATTTCCTCGGTGCTCCGGCGCGAAGCGCAATAGACGATCGCGCCGCCCGGCCGATCCGGCGGCAGGTCGAACATCAGCACCTGGTAGACGTGCGCGAACTTCTCGCCGCGGGTGGTCGGAACGACCGCGAAGTCCAGGTTGGTGCGCTTTGCGCCGCCGTCGAAGACGGCCAGCTCGATGCCGAGCCGGTCGCGAAAGTGGCCGACGATGTCGATCACCACGTCGGGCTTGGCCGTGGCCGTCAGGCACAGCACCGGCGGCAGCGCGCCGTCGCCGGCCTGCTCGCGGATGAAACGCCCGACATAGCGGTAGTCGGGACGGAAGTCGTGGCCCCACTTGGACAGGCAGTGCGCCTCGTCGAGCACCCAGGCGCCGATCTCGCGCTGCGCGATCGCCTTGCGAAAGCCGCGGCTGCGCAACTGCTCGGGTGAGACCAGCAGGATGCCGACGCCGCCCAGTCGCACACGGTCGAGCACGTCGCCGCGTTCGGGCATCGACAGCAGGCCGTTGAGCGCGGCGCAGCCGACGATGCCGCGCGCTTCGAGTCCGGCGACCTGGTCGGCCATCAGCGCCACCAGCGGCGAGATCACGATTGTCAGTGCGCCGGTCTTGTCGTAGCGCGACAGTGCCGGGATCTGGTAGCAGAGAGACTTGCCGGTGCCGGTGGGCAGGATCGCCAGCGAGTGGCGCCCGCTCATCGCCGCCTCGACGATCGCCTGCTGCAGCGGCCGGCCCGCTTCGTCGGCCGGCTCCGGGCGGAAGGCGTCGAAGCCGAACCAGCGCGCCAGTTCGCGCTGCGCGTCGTGCCGCTCGCGGCACCAGGCGCAGGTGGGCTCGCCGCAGGCCACGTCGCGCAAGCGCCGCACGATCCGGCCGGCCTGCGGAAACTGGTGCCGCACCCAGGGCGGCATCACCGAGTCGCCGCCGGCCACCGACAGCCAGGCGAGCGCGTAGGCCAGACTCCAGCTCGCATCGTGTGCGTCGGCGGCGATCGCGGCCGTGTGGGTGGCGCAGCCGCGCTCGCGCACGAAGGCGATGATCGCCGCGCGCGCCTCGTCGTCGCCCGGCCGCAGCGCCCGGCGCAGCGTCTTGAACAGCGCGTTCATGCCGGAGGCGTGCGCTTCGCCGGTGGTCAGCCAGTGCCAGGCCAGCATCAACTGCGGCGCGCACTGCTCGGTGTCGGCGAGGGCGCGCGTCTGATCATGGAACAGCCCCAGGGCCAGTTGCGCGTCGAGCAGCGGATCGTTCAACTGCACGCGCCTGAGCTGGCCGTCCTGGTAGTGCTTGACCAGGTGGTGGTAGGGGTTGCGCGGAAAGGCGAGCGGGTTGACGCGCAGCGTGTCGACCGCCGGCAGACGCAGCAGGCGCAGGTCGGGCTGTGCTGCGGCCAGGTGCGGCAGGTCGAAGGCGATCAGGTTGTGGCCGAGCACGAAGGCGGCGCCGTCGGCGAGCCGATCGAGCTCGGCGAGCGCACGCGCCAGATCGCCGCCGGCGAAGACCAGCGACTGCCCGGTGTCGGCGCGGATCGCCGCCAGGCGATGGATGCGGCGGTCGGCCACGCCGACCTCCAGGTCGAGCGCCAGGCAGCGCGGAGCGAACTGCGGCGCTGCTGCCGGCGCTGGCCCCGAAGCCGGCTGCGTCTCAGGCATGCCGGCCCGAGGTCATGGGCGATCGGATGGGCACTTGCATGGTCGAAGGCGATTGTCGCCAAGAACTGGTGGCGCCGGTACGCTGAACAGCCGCCCGTTGCGAGCGCTTGCGGCGACTATCCTTGACCGCCTTCGACACGCGCGACCCGCCCTCGCGCCGCATCCGGGAGCTGCCATGAACCTTTCCGACCTGCGACAGTTGACCGACCGGCGCTGGGACGACGAGCTGCTGCCGCGGCTCGTCGACTACGTCAAGGTGCCGGCCTTGAGCCCGGGTTTCGATCCGAGCTGGGCCGCGCACGGGCATCTGCAGCGCGTCGTGCAGGAAGCTTGCGCCTGGGGCCGGGCGCAGGCGATCGCCGGCCTGACGATCGAGATCGTCGCCGTCGACGGTCGCACTCCGTGCATCTACTTCGATGCGCCGGCCACCGCCGCCGGCGGCGATCGCACGGTCCTTTTCTACGGCCACCTCGACAAGCAGCCGGAGATGAGCGGCTGGCGTGCGGGACTGGGACCGTGGCTGCCGGTGGTCGAGGACGGCCGCCTGTACGGGCGCGGCGCCGCCGACGACGGCTACGCCATCTACGCCGCGCTGACGCTGCTCGCCGCGCTCGACGCGCAGGGCGTGCCGCGGCCGCGCTGCGTCGGCATCGTCGAGAGCTGCGAGGAAAGCGGCTCGCCCGACCTGCCCGCTTACCTCGAGCGGCTGGCACCGCGCTTCGGCGACGTCGGCCTCGTCGTCGGCCTCGACTCGGGCTGCGGCAACTACGAGCAGTTGTGGGTCACGACCTCGCTGCGCGGGCTGGTGGGCGGCACGCTGACGGTCGAGGTGCTCGAAGAAGGCGTGCACTCGGGACGCGCCAGCGGCCTGGTGCCGAGTTCGTTTCGCATCGCGCGCCAGTTGCTCAACCGGATCGACGATCCGGCCAACGGCCGCCTGCTCGATGCCGCGTTCCACGCGCCGATTCCGGCCGAGCGGCTGAGCCAGGCGCAGGCGGCAGGCGCGATCCTCGGCGATCAGGTCTGGCGCGAGTTCCCGTGGGTCGGCTGCAACCACGGCCCGGACGGGCATGCGCACGCGCTGCCGACCACCACCGATCCGGTCGAGGGCATCCTGGCGCGCACCTGGCGGCCGGCGCTGTCGGTGACCGGTGCTGCCGGTCTGCCGTCGATCGACGCCGCAGGCAACGTGCTGCGGCCGAAGACTTCGCTGAAGCTCAGCCTGCGCATCCCGCCGACGGTCGACGGCGAACGCGCCACCGAGCGGCTGGCGCGGCTGCTGACCGAGAAGCCACCGTACAACGCCAAGGTTCGCTTCGACCCCGACTGGGGCGCGAGCGGCTGGAACGCGCCGCCGACCGCGCCGTGGCTCGCGCGCGCCGCCGACGCCGCCTCGCGCGCGGTCTGGGGCCGCGACGCCGCCTGGATCGGCGAAGGCGGCACGATCCCGTTCATGAACATGCTCGGCGCCCGTTTCCCGCAGGCGCAGTTCCTGGTCACCGGCGTGCTCGGCCCGAAGTCGAACGCGCACGGTCCGAACGAGTTCCTGCACATCGACTACGTCAAGGCCCTGACCGCGGCGGTGGCGTCGATCGTCACGCAGATGCCCGCAGGCGGAGAGAGATGAGCGCCGCCCGGCCGCTCCGTAGGCGCTCGCTCCCCCTTGGGGGGACAGCCCGAAGGGCGAAGGGGGCTGGCTGAACACTGCGCCGGCCTGGCCCGAGCGCCTGCTCGCGCTCGCCCGCCGGCGACCGCTGGAGATCGCGCTCGCTCTGGCGCTGGTGGCGGCGGCGACGCTGTGGATCTACGGCGGCGTGCGCAGCGCGCTGGCGCAACTGGCGGCGCAGAACCTGCGCACGCTGGTCACGAGCGAAGTGGTCGCCGTCGAGGCCTGGGTCGGAGAGCGCCGCCTGAACGTGCAGCGCTGGGTGGCCGACCCGCGCGTGGCCGGCGCGGTCGATCGCCTGCTGGCCGAGGCTGGGCGCGGCGAGGCGGCGCTGCTCGCCGCCTGCAAGGGCGAGGTGGCCGGGGCGCTGTTCGCGGCCATCGACTCGCTGCGCCAGCGCGACGTGGCCACCGCCGTGCACCTGATCGACCGCGACGGCCGCGTCGTCGTCGACCGCGACGGCGATGCCTGCGGCCGGCGCCTGGACGCGGGCCGCTTCGCGGCGCTGGCACCGGTATTCGAAGGCGAAGTGCGCTTCGCCGCCACCAGCAGCGCGAAAGAGCGGATCGGCTACGGCAGCGCCGAGCCCAACGTCTGGATCGCGGCCCCCGTACACAACGGCCGCGGTCAGGCGGTCGCCGTGCTCGAGATCGGCAAGCCGGCGCGCGAGCGCTTCTCGCAGCTTTTCGAGGCGGCGCGCGTCGGCGCCAGCGGCGAGGCCTACGCCTTCGATGCCCGCGGCCGGCTGCTGACCGAGAGCCGCTTTCGCGCGCAACTGCAGGACGGCGGCGTGCTTGCGCCCGGCGCCAGCGCGATCCTGGCCCTGCGGCTGACGGTGCCCGATGCCGAGGGCGGCGATCGGCTGACGGCGCTGATCTCGGAGGCGCTGGAGGCGAGCGCGGCGGGCCGGTTCGCCGGCGAGCGGCTCGAGCCCTACGCCAACTATCTCGGCGAGCGCGTGGTCGGCGCCTGGCACTGGCTCGACGAGCACGGCTTCGGCATCGCCGTCGAGGTGTCCGAGGACGAGGCTTTCGCGCCGCTGGCGCGCCTCGAACTGGTGTTCGCGGTGCTCGGCACGCTGGTCGGACTGGCCAGCTTCGCGCTCGTGGTGTCGCTGCTGCGCATGCAGCGCATGGCGCGCGAGGTCGAGGCCGCCGCCCGGGTCGGCAACTACGAACTGTTCGAGGAGATCGGCCAGGGCGGCATCGCCCGCGTGTACCGCGCCCAGCACCGGCTGCTGAAGCGGCCGACCGCGGTCAAGGTGATCCAGCTCGCGCAGTCGACCGACGAACTGCTCGAGCGCTTCGACCGCGAGGTGCGGCTGGCGAGCCAGTTGATGCACCCGAACACGATCGAGATCTTCGACTACGGCCGCACGCCCGAAGGGCTGCCGTTCTATGCGATGGAGCTGCTCGACGGCGCCACCGTGCAGCAACTGGTCGAGCGCCACGGGCCGTTTACGGCGGCGCGCGCCGTGCACGTGCTGCGCGGCGTGGCCGGCTCGCTCGCCGAGGCGCACGAGCGCGGCCTCGTGCATCGCGATGTGACCCCGGCCAACGTCATGCTGTGCCGCAAGGGCGGTCTGGTCGACGTGCCGAAGCTGCTCGACTTCGGGCTGATCAAGGACACGCGCGGCGAGCACACGCGCGACCTGACGCGCGCGGTCAAGATCCTCGGCACGCCGACCTACATGGCGCCCGAGCGCATCGAGCGCCCCGCCAGCGCCGACTTCCGCTCCGACCTGTACGCGCTCGGCGCGGTCGGCTACTTCGTTCTGACCGGCAAGGCGCCGCTCGAGGCGACCACCGATTTGTCGCTCGCCTATCACGTGGTCAACACCGAGCCGGCCGAGGTCGCCGGCTGCGCGCCGGAGGCCGTGCCGGCGTCCCTGGCCGAGCTGATCATGCAGTGCCTGGCCAAGCAGGCCGGCGACCGGCCGCAGACGGCCGCCGAGGTGGGCGAGGCGCTCGACCGCATCGCCATCGCGCACCCGTGGCCGCAGAGTGCGGCGCGCGCCTGGTGGGCCGAGCACGGCGCCACCGCGACCGCACCCGCCGCCGGCGGCGCAGCGCAGTCGCCCGCAGCGGCGCCGCGCAGCGCGCGCGTCGCCTAGCCGTGCGCGCAGGCACCGCCTTGGTGGCTCCTTGAGTCGGCGCCGCCGCCGGCGCGGTCGCGCCGGCCGCGGTCAGGCGCAAGGGCGGCGCGCGACGAAGAACTCGTAGGCGTAGAAATCCGAGTACCGGCGGTGCAGTTGCGGCTCCCCGGCGAGCCGGTCGAGGATCGCCGCCGCCTGCGTGTCGCCCGCATACTTGCCGCGCAACTGCGCGATGCGCGTCTGCATCGGCGTGTAGAAGTCGTCCCACCAGGCTTGATCGTCCACGGTGAAGTGGCCGACGAGGTCGAGGCCGCTGTCGTCGATCGCCGCCAGGACGTCGTCCACCCGTCCCATCGCCGGGTAGTCGAGATCGAAGGTGGCCTTGACGGCAGCCGGTGGATGGTCACGGCGCCAGATGGCGTCGGTGAACGCCAGGCAGCCGCCGGGGCGCAGCAGGTCGCGACACACGAGCAGGGCGCGGCGCAGGCCGATGCTGTAGAGCGCGCCTTCCGACCACACGAGGTCGAAGCTCGCCGGCGGCAGCGGCGGCTGTGCCATGTCGGCGACGATCGCGCGGACGCGCGGCGCGAGGCCGCGCTGGGCGACGATTGCTCGCAGCCGCTCGATGAACGGTGCGTGGCGGTCGAGGGCGACGATCGAACCCGTCGTCAGTTCGGCGAGGTGCAGCGTCTGCGCGCCGGCGCCGCAGCCCAGGTCGGCGATCGACGGCGACGGCGGCAGTTCGCGGCACAGCGCCAGGGCGCGGGCGGCACAGGCGCGGTTGCCGGGCCCCTGCCGCGGCAGCGCTTCATAGACCTCGAGGAAGAGCGCCTCGAAGCGCGCTTCGGCATCGCTCACGGGCTCGCGGCCCCTCCTTCATCGTGCGGCCTGCGCGCGATGACCGTGCAGAAGACCTTCTGCGTCGCGCGCGCCGCCGGGAAGACGTCCTCGGTCCGGCTCAACACCTGCCAGCCGGCAAAGCGGGCGATCAGATCCTCGGCCTTGAACAGGCAGTGCTCGTCGGGCGCGAACATGTCCATGAAGGTCGTGCCTTGCACCAGCACGTTGACGATCGCGACGCCGCCGGGTCGAACGGCCGCCTTGAGGCGATCGAGCTGGTGCCTGGCGGTCGGGCAGTCGAAGAACATCAGCAGGCCGATCGACACCACGGCATCGAACTGGCCGTCGATCCGGTGCGTGCGCAGGTCGGCGCACTCGGCGGCGATCGGCAGCGACTCGCTCGCGGCTGCGCGGCGCAGATGGTCGATCGCCACCGCGCTGGCATCCAGTGCCCGCGTCTCGCAGCCGCGCCGGGCGGCGGCGAGCGAGAGGTTGCCCAGGCCGCAGCCGTAGTCGAGCAGCGTGCCCTGAAGATACGGTAGTGCGCGTTCCTCGAACGGATTGAGCTTCAGATCGGACGCGTCGACCTGGCGCCGGAACTGATCGTCGAAGAAGCGGATGCTGACATCGGAACCCATCGCCACCACCGGCCGCGATCCGGAGCAGCGTGTCCGGATTGGCGGCAGTGTAGGGCGGTCGTTCAATCGCGGCCGGCTTCGAACTGCGGGAACAGGACGTTGTTTTCCAGGTGGATGTGCAGCATCACGTCGTCGACCAGCTTGCGCGTGCCGGCGTACAGCGCGCGCCAGGTGGTGCAGGCGTCGGCCGGCGGCGTGTGCTCGTGCGTGAGCGCCTCGAGCTCGCTCAGCCGCTCGCCGTGATCGAGATGTTCGTGCCGCATGACCTCGATCGGCGCGGCGACGATGCCGGTGGCGCCGGCGCGGATCAGCGGGAACAGCACCTGCTCTTCCTTCTGCATGTGCGACTCCATTGCCTCGGTGATCGCGTCCAGCAGCGCCGCCAGCCCGCGCGGCACCTGCGGGTGCTGCGCGTGCACCGCCTCGACCCGGCGCGCAAGAGTGATCAGCTCGGGCAGTTCGCGCCGGTGCGTCTCGTGAAAGCGGCTGAGGATGTGCTCGATCAGCGCCAGCGGTTCTTCTGGTGCCTCGGCTGCCGCCGGCGCCAGCGCCGCCAGCTCGCGCTCGATGGCGGCGGCGTCGAGGCCGCGCTCGGCCGCGGCCGAGCGCAGGCTGCGCTCGCCGCCGCAGCAGAAGTCGAGCCGGTGGCGGCGGAACACGGCGGTGGCGCCAGGCAGCTCGCGCGCGATGTCTGCCAGCGTACGGTCGGCGGCGTGCGCCGCGACGGGGGACGGCATGGGGGCTCCTCGGGTTCGCAGTTGAACCGGCGGGCAGTTTGGGCAGCGGCCAGTCGTCGCGGGCTGCGCTGGATCAAGCACGCCCGCGGCTTACCTCGGACGGGGGTGCGCCTGGCGCGCGACTTGGGGGGGCGGCCGAAAAGACCGTCAGGGCGCCGATGTCTTGTCGCGCCGGAGTGTGGCCCCTGCGTCGCGCGTCGACTGGTCCGCGCGCTGGCGTGTGCGACGTCGCAGGGCGCTGCGGGGCGCGACCTCGGCGCGCTCGGCTAGGGCGTCGCGGCCGCCACCGAGTCCGCGCGCAGATCGCCGGCACGGATCGCCAGCAGGCGCTGCTGCGCGAAGCTGCGCTGTTCGGGCGCGAGCGAGGACTGCGCCAGCGCCTGCTTGAAGGCGGCGCGCGCCGCTTCGGGCTGCGCCGCGCCCTCGTGGGCGAGTCCGAGGCCGAGCCACCAGACCGCCTCGGCCTGCGGCGAGCGCAGCGCCTGCCGGTACGAGTCGACCGACAGCGCGTGCCGGCCGAGTCGATGCGCGAGTCCGCCGTGCAGCGCGTGCTGCGCCGGCGTGCGTGCGGCGGCCGGCACCCGCTCCAGCGTCGCCAGTGCTCCCGCCACGTCGCCGAGCGCCGCCTGCAACTGCGCGGCGGGCACGGCGAAGCCGGCATCGAATGCGGCGCCTTCGAGCAGGGTGGCGAGCGAGCGCAGCGGCTGTCCGGTCTCGAACTGCAGGGTCGCCAGCGCCTGGCGGGCGTTGGCCTGGCGCGGATGCGCGGCCAGGATCCGTTCCAGCAGCGGCATCGCCTCGCTGTTGCGCCCGCGCGCGATCAGATCGGCGGCGCGTGCCAGCTCGGCTTGCGGCTCGTCGCGGCCCGCGCTCGAAGGGTGCACCTCGGCGACGGTGGCCGGCGTCTCACCGGTCGGCGGCGGCGCGGCGGCGGCCGCTGCCGGCCGCACCGCCGGCAGCGTGCGCGGCGGCGCGCG
>JBBIST010000086.1:0-12388 GCA_037441125.1 Burkholderiales bacterium | reverse complement strand
CTGGCCGTCGACGGTCTGGCCGCCGGTCATCGCCACCGCGTCGTTGAACAGGATCTTGTAGGTGATCGGCACGCGCGCCGCGACGGCGGCGCGGATCGCCAGCAGACCGCTGTGGAAGTAGGTGCCGTCGCCGAGGTTGGCGAAGATGTGTTTCTCTTCGGTGAACGGTGCCTGACCGATCCACGGCACGCCCTCGCCGCCCATCTGGGTGAAGGTCGAGGTGCGCCGGTCCATCCACACCACCATGTAGTGGCAGCCGATGCCGGCCACCGCGCGCGAGCCCTCGGGCACCACCGTGCTCGTGTTGTGCGGGCAGCCCGAGCAGTAGAACGGCGGCCGCTCGGCGACCGGCCGCGGCCGCGCCAGCGCGCGCTCCTTGGCGTCGATCACTGCCAGCCGCGCGTCGATGCGCGCGCGCACGTCGAGCGGCAGCTCGAGCTTGCCGATGCGCTGCGCGATCGCCTTGGCGACGATCGCCGGCGAGAACTCGTAGTGCGCGGGCAGGATCCAGTTGCCCTGCGGCACCGCCCATTCGCCGCCGTCTTTCTCGTCGAACTTGCCGATCACGCGCGGCACGCGCTTGCCGCTGCCGATCCAGGAGAACAACTCTTCCTTTAGCTGGTACTCGACGAGCTGGCGCTTTTCCTCGACCACCAGGATCTCCTCCAGACCCTCGGCGAAGTCGCGGATCGAATGCGCCTCGAGCGGCCAAACCATGCCGCACTTGAACAGGCGCAGGCCGATGCGCGCGCAGGTGGCTTCGTCCAGGCCGAGGTCGGCCAGCGCCTGGCGCGTGTCGAGATAGGCCTTGCCGCTGGCGACGATGCCGAAGCGCGCCTGCGGCGAGTCGATCACCGTGTGGTTGAGCCGGTTGGCGCGGCAGTAGGCGAGCGCCGCGTACAGCTTGTAGTCGAGCAGGCGCGCTTCCTGGGCGAGCGGCGTGTCGGGCCAGCGGATGTTGAGACCGCCCTCGGGCATGGCGAAGTCGGTCGGCAGCACGATCTGCACGCGCTGCGGGTCGACCACCACCGAGGCCGAGGCCTCGACCACCTCGGTCACGGTCTTGACGCCGACCCAGACGCCGGCGAAGCGGCTCATCGCGAAGCCGTGCAGGCCGAGGTCGAGGTACTCCTGCACCGTGGCCGGATACAGCACCGGCATCATGCAGGCCTTGAAGATGTGGTCGCTCTGGTGCGGCAGGGTCGAGCTCTTGGCGCCGTGGTCGTCGCCGGCCAGCGCCAGCACGCCGCCGTGGCGGCTGGTGCCGGCGGCGTTGGCGTGCTTGAACACGTCGCCGCAGCGGTCCACACCCGGGCCCTTGCCGTACCACAGCGCGAACACGCCGTCGTAGCGGGCGCCGGCGAACATGTTGAGCTGCTGCGTGCCCCAGACGCTGGTGGCGGCGAGATCCTCGTTCAGGCCGGGCTGGAAGCGCACATGGTGCCGCTCGAGGTGCGCCTTCGCCTTCCACGCGGTCTGGTCGACGGCACCGAGCGGCGAACCGCGATAGCCGGTGATGAAGCCGGCGGTGTTCAGCCCGGCCAACTGGTCGCGGCTCCGCTGCAGCATTGCCAGACGGAGCAGCGCCTGGGTGCCGTTCATGTAGACGCGGCCGCGTTCCAGCGTCCACTTGTCGTCGAGCGTGACTTCGGCGAGCGCGCGGCGCACCGCGTCGGGCAGGGGGGCGTTCATGCGCGTGGATCTCCAAAAATCGTGTCTTTGGGGAGCGGCGCGCCGGCTGCGATCGCAGCGCGGGCGGCCGCCGGGTGGCCGCGCTTCGTGGGCGCGCGCACCGGGTGCGTGACAGCGCAGCCAGCGTAGCAGCGCGCCGATGAGGTCTCAATGCACGGTGCCGCAGCGATCGACGGCGCGACCGTCGGCGCCGATCGCGCGCTTGCGCAACCCTGCACCCGGCGTGGCTGCAGCGGCTGCCGCTGCGCGGCGCGATATCCTGCGCCCCCTCCCGTGACGGCCTGGCGACGGCCGCGCATTCGCTGCACGAAGTCCGCGCATGTCCACATCGACTCGCTTCCAGGCTCGCCGCCGACTGCTCGCCGCCGCCGTTGCATCGCTGGCTCCTGTGACGGCGCTGGCGAGTGCCGGCGAGGCGCCGGTCGCCGAGGCCGCACCGTGCGACGACTTCGAGGCCTACGTCAACGGCGCCTGGCGGGCGGCGACACCGCTGCCGGCCGACCAGGCGCGCGTCGGCAGCTTCGACGAACTGCGCCGCCACAACCAGCGCCAGCTCGAGGCGGCGCTGGCGGCAGCACTCGCCGACCGCCGCCTGCTCGATACGCCGGGCAAGCGCCTGGCGGCCGACTTCTACGCCAGCGGCATCGACCTGGCGGCGATCGAGCGCAACGGCATCGCCGCGCTGCAGCCGCTGCTGGCGCAGATCGACGGCCTGACGCAGCGCGAGCAGTTGCCGGCGCTGCTGGCCGAGCTGGCGCGCGTGCTGGTGAGCGCACCGATCGCGGTCGCGGTCAGCCCCGATGCGCGCGACAAGCGCCGCTTCCGCGTCGGCCTGTCACAGGCGGGCATCGGCCTGCCCGACCGCGACGACTACTTGCGCGACGACGCGCGCGCGCGCCAGGTGCGCGACGCCTACCGCGCGTATGTCGCGCGGCTGCTCGTGCTCGCCGGCGCCGGCGAGTCGCAGGCGGCGCGCGAGGCGGCCGCGGTGATGGTGATCGAGACGCGACTGGCGGCGGCGTCGCTGCGGCGCGCCGAGATGCGCGACCCGAACCGGCTCTACAACCCGACGCCGGTGGCGCAGCTCGACGGCAAGGGCGGTGGACTCGACTGGGCGGCGCTCTTCGCCGCGCTCGACCTCGGCGCGGCCGAGACGGTGATCGTGGCGCAGCCGGGCTTCGTCGAGGCGGTCAACACGCTGGCGCGCGAGCTGCCGCTGCCGGCGTGGCGCGCCTACCTGCGCGTGCGCCTGCTCGACGAGACGGCGCCGACGTTGCCGCATGCCTGGCAGCAGGCGCGCTTCGACTTTCGCGGCCGCGTCCTGCGCGGCGTGGGCGAGCGGGCGGCGCGGCACGAGGAAGTGCTCGACCTCATCTCCGGTCCGTTCGGCAACGCGCCGCTGGCCGAGGGCCTGGGGCAGTTGTACGTCGCGCACGCGTTCTCGCCGCAGGCCAAGGCGCGCGCGCTAGCGATGGTCGAGGACATCCGCGCGGCAATGCGCGCGCGCATCGAGCGGCTCGACTGGATGACGGCGCCGACGCGCGCGCGCGCGATCGTCAAGCTCGAGGCGATGGTGCTGCAGATCGGCTATCCCGATCGCTGGAAGACCTACGACGGGCTGGTGATCGATGCGCGCGACTACGCCGGCAACGCGCTGCGTGCCGCGCGCTGGGAGAGCGCGCGCCGCTTCGCGCGCCTGCCGCAGGCGGTCGATCGCGGCGAGTGGTTCAGTTCGCCGCACACGGTCAACGCCTTCGCCGGCGGCTTCAACAACATCGTTTTTCCGGCCGGCATCCTGCAGCCGCCGTTCTTCGACCCGGCGGCCGACGACGCGACCAACTTTGGCGCCATCGGTGCCGTGATCGGCCACGAGATCACGCACCACTTCGACGACCGCGGCCGCCGCTTCGACGAGCACGGCAATCTCGCCGACTGGTGGAGCGCCGCCGACGCGGCCGCCTACCAGGCGCGCGCCGACCGTCTGGCGGCGCAGTTCTCGGCCTTCACGCCGTTGCCCGGGCACGCGATCGACGGCGTGCAGACGCTGGGCGAGAACATCTCCGACCTGGGCGGGGTCAAGATCGCCTACGACGGACTGCAACGGGCGCTGGCGCGCCAGCCGCCGCAGCTTGCGGCCGGCGAGCACACGCCGTCGCAGCGCTTCTTCATTGCCTACGCGACCGTCTGGCGCGACAAGATGCGCGCCGAGGCGCTGATCACGCAACTGCGCAGCGGCGCGCACGCACCGGCCCGCTACCGCGTGCTCGGGCCGCTGGCGAACATGCCGGCCTTCGCGCAGGCCTTCGACTGCCCTCCGGGCAGCCCGATGGCGCGCGCCGAGGCGGATCGGGTGTCGATCTGGTAAGCGCGAGCGATGATCGACGACCGCCGCTTGCGCCGCCTAGGAGACGCGCGCGCGCCGACTCCGCGCCCACCTCGTCCATCATCCGTCATCCATCATCCATCATGCTTTCATCCAGGCAGCGGTCGGCCGTCCCGCAACGCCAGCCAGCCGCGCGCGATCCGGTAGATGGCCCAGACGCCGAGCGCGAACATGCCGGCGATCCAGGTGACGATGCCCACCAGCACCAGCAGCAGCACGAGCGACACCAGCCCGACCAGCGCCGCCCACAGCAGCGCGTACCAGAAGGTGCGGATCTGCCAAGTGAAGTGCGACTCGAGCCAGGTGCCGCGCGCCTCTCCGCGCTTCACGTAGTTGATGATCACGGCGATGATCGACGGCCAGCCGAAGATGAAGGCGCCGACGATGCTCGCCGCGCCGAAGGCGCCGATGCCGAGCGAGATCGCGTGCAGCGCGTAGACCACGTGCACGATCGTGACCAGACCGCTGTCCGGTCGCGGCGGGGCGGGTGTTTCCATGCCATCTCCTTGCGCGTGCGTCGAGGGGAAGTGCCGGCGCCAATCTAGGCCCTGTTGACCCGCATGTCGCGCAAGTGCATTCCACAGGTCAAAAGCCCCAGCGCCGCGCTCCGGTATCTTCCGCGCTCGCGCCCGCCTGCGATCCGACCGCGATGAACGACTGCGCCGCTGCCGACAACCCGCTGCTCGCCCCCTGGAACGACTGCTTCGGCCTGCCGCCCTTTGCCGAAGTGCGCGCCGAGCACTTCGCACCGGCGCTGGAAGTTGCGCTGGCCGAGCATCGGGCGCAGATCGACGCCATCGCCGGCCAGACGCGGGCGCCGGAGTTCGACAACACGGTGGCCGCGCTCGACGCCAGCGGCCGGCAACTGGCGCGCGTCGAGGCGCTGCTGCGCAACCTGTGCGCTTCGCACACCACGCCGGCGCTGCAGGCGGTCGAGCGCGAGTGGGCGCCGCGCCTGGCCGCGCACCACAGCGCGATCCTGCTCGATGCGCGCTTGTTCGCGCGCATCGACGCCGTGCACGGGCAGCGCGACTCGCTCGGCCTGTCGGCCGAGCAGCGGCGCCTGGTCGAGCGCGTGCACCTGGACTGCGTGCTCGCCGGCGCCCGGCTGGCGCCGGCGGCGCGCGCGCGCATCGCGCAGATCGTCGAGGAACACGCCGAGCTGACCACGCGCTTCGCCCAGAACGTGCTGCACGACGAATCGACCCGCTGCCTTTGGCTGCGCAGCGAGGCCGACCTCGACGGCCTGCCGCCGTTCCTGCGCGCTGCCGCTGCCGCCGCTGCCGAGCAGCGCCGAGCCGACGAAGTCGGCGGCGACTGGGCGATCACCGCCGCGCGCTCGCTGGTCGTGCCTTTCCTGACGTTTTCAACGCGGCGCGACCTGCGCCAGCAGGCCTACCGGCTGTGGAAGTCGCGCGGAGCGCACGAGGGCGGGCACGACAACCGGCCGCTGGCGCGCCGGATCCTGGCGCTGCGCCAGGAGCAGGCGCGGCTGCACGGTTACGCCAACTACGCCGAGTTCGCGCTCGTCGACCGCATGGCCGGCACGCCGGCCGCGGTGCGCGAACTGCTGCTGCGCGTGTGGCAGCCGGCCAAGGAACGCGCGCTCGACGAGCGCGCCGAGCTGCAGCAGTTGGCGCGCGCCGACGGCATCGCCGCGATCGAGCCCTGGGACTGGCGCTACTACGCGCAGCGCCTGCGCGCGCAGCGCTACCGGCTCGACGAGGCCGAGTTGAAGCCGTACTTCTCGCTCGAGCGCATGCTGGAAGCGGCCTTCGACGTCGCCGGCCGACTGTTCGGGTTGCGCTTCATCGAGCGGCCGCAGATCGAGACCTACCATCCTGACGTGCGCGCCTTCGAGGTGCGCCGCAGCGACTGCGGCCAGGAGCGCATCGTCGGCCTGTTCCTGAGCGACAACTTCGCGCGTCCCGGCAAGCGCAGCGGCGCCTGGATGAGCGCCTACCGCTGGCAGTCGCGCCGGGCCGGCAGCCTGCCGATCATCGTCAACAACAACAACTTCGCGCGCGCGCCGGCCGGCGAGCCGACCCTGCTGTCGTTCGACGACGTGCGCACGCTGTTCCACGAGTTCGGCCACGGCCTACACGGGCTGCTGTCCGAGGTCGACTACGAGCGGCTGTCGGGCACGCGGGTGCTGCGCGACTTCGTCGAGCTGCCGTCGCAGCTCTACGAGCACTGGGCGCTCGAGCCGGCGGTGCTCAAGGCCCATGCGCGGCACGCGCACACCGGCGCGCCGATTCCAGACGACCTGCTGGCGCGGCTGCGCGCCGCGCGCCACTTCAACCAGGGCTTCGAGACCGTCGGCTACACCGCCTGCGCGCTGCTCGACCTGGCGCTACACGAGCGGGCCGACGCCGGCGACGTCGACCTCGACGCCTTCGAAGAAGATGAACTGGCGCGGCTCGGACTGCCGGCCGGTGCCTCGACCTATCACCGGCTGCCGCACTTCCAGCACCTTTTTTCCAGCAGCGCCTACGCCGCCGGCTACTACGTGTACCTGTGGGCCGAGGTGCTCGATGCCGACGGCTTCGGCGCCTTCGAGGAGGCCGGCGATCCGTTCCACGCGCCGACCGCGCACAGGCTGCACCGGCACATCTACGCCACCGGCGGCAGCGTCGAGCCGATGGCCGCCTATCGCGCCTTCCGCGGCCGCGATCCGAAGATCGAGCCGCTGCTCGCCAAGCGCGGGCTGCCGGTGGTCGCGGCCTGAGCCGGCACGGCGCGCTCATCGCGCCGCGCCCGCGGCAGTTGGGCGCGCGCCGCCGCGCTCAGGCGAGTTCGATCAATGCGCCGGTGCTCGCCAGCGCGCGGCCGACCTCGATCGCCGGCACGCCGGCCGCATGCAGCGCTGCCCGGGCCGCGTCGGCGTGCGCCTCGGCGACGAAGACGAGCAGTCCGCCCGAGGTCTGCGGGTCGTACATGAGGTCGAGCAGATCGGCGTCGAGGCCGGCGGCGGCGCGCACCTGGCCGCCGAAGTGGTCGCGGTTGGCGAGCAGTCCGCCGGCGCGGTTGGCCGCGACCAGCGACCGCGCGTGGTCGAGCAGCGGCACGCGCGTGGCGTCGATGCGGATCGTCACGTTGCTGGCGGCAGCCACTTCACTCGCATGGCCGACGAGGCCGAAGCCGGTGATGTCGGTGCACGAGTTCACGCCCGGCACGCGGCCGAGCGCCTCGGCGGCGGCGCGGTTCAGCGTGCGCATCGACTCGATCGCCTGCGCCGCGTCGGCCGCGGCCAGGCGGCCGAACTTCAGCGCGGTGGCGATCACGCCGGTGCCGATCGGCTTGGTCAGCAAGACGCGGTCGCCGGCTCGCGCGCCGGCGTTGCGCAGCACGCGCGCCGGGTCGATCGCGCCGGTGACCGCGTAACCGAACTTGATCTCCGGGTCCTGCACCGTATGGCCGCCGAGCAGCGCCACGCCGGCTTCGGCGAGCTTGTCGAAGCCGCCGCGGAACACGGCTGTGATCATCTGCCGGTCCAGCCCCTTCTTCGGGAAGCCGGCGATCGCCAGCGCGGTCAGCGGCCGGCCGCCCATCGCGTAGACGTCGCTCAAGGCATTGGCGGCGGCGATCTGCCCGTAGACGTAGGGGTCGTCGACCACCGGCGTGAAAAAGTCGACGGTCTGCACGAGCGCCGGCCCGCCTTCCCAAAGGAAGACGCCGGCATCGTCCGCGTGACGGAAGTCGACGAGGACGCGGGGATCGGACTGCAGCGGGATGTCGCCCAGGACCTGGGCGAGCTCGCCAGCGGCGAGCTTGCTCGCTCAGCCCGCGCAGCTGACCATCTCGGTCAGCCGCTTGTCAGCGGAAGTGTTCATCAGGGGTCTCGCATCGATCGGACCGCCATTGTGCCGAAAGCGGCGGCGCGACCGGCGCGCGCTCAGCGCGCCAATTGGTTGATCTCGATGATCGGCAGCAGCACCGCGAGCACGATCAGCATCACCACCACGCCCATCGCCAGGATCAGGATCGGCTCGAGCAGCGAGGTGAAGAACAGCGCCCGCCGCTCGGCCTCGCGCGCGTGGATGTCGGCGGCGCGGCCGAGCATCTCGGGCAGCTTGCCGGTGGCCTCGCCCGAGGCGATCAGGTGGATCAGCACCGGCGGGAAGAGCTTGGCCTGGGCGCCCTGGCGCTTGTCTTCGGCGTCGGCGCGCAGCGCCCGCGCCAGCGAGAAGCCCTCGCGCACGCGCTGCGTGGCGTCGAGCACGCGCAGGCGCAGGGCGACGTTGGTCAGGGTCTCGCCGGCGGCTTGCATCGAGCGCAGCATCGGCACGCCGGAGCCGACCAGGATCGACAGCGTCGAAGCGAAGCGCGCGGTGTTGAGCGAGCGGCTGAGCACGCCCAGCACCGGCAGCGTCAGCAGGCGCCGGTGCCAGCGCAGCCTGATCGCGTCGACCTGCAGCGCCCGTCGCACCAGGAACGCGGCGAGCACCGCCAGCAGCGCCAGCAGCCAGCCCCAGTCGCGGATGAAGTCCGACAGCGCAATCAGCGCCACGGTGAGAAAAGGCAGCGCCTGGCGGGTGTTGGCGAACACCTGCACCACCTGCGGCACGACGTAGGTGAGCAGGCCGATCACCACCAGCAGCGCGACCAGGGTGACGATCACCGGGTAGACGAAGGCGAGCGTGATCTTCTGCGTCAGGCGCGCGCGCTCCTCGATGTAGTCGGCCAGGCTCGCCAGCACGGTGCCGAGCTTGCCCGACTCTTCGCCGGCGGCGATCAGCGCCCGGTAGATGCCGGGAAACTGGCGCGGGTGGCGGGCGAGCGCATTCGACAGCGACGAGCCGGCGAGCACGTCGGTGCGGATCGAGGCCATCAGCTCGCGCATCGACTGCTTCTCGCTTTGCTCGACCATGACGTTGAGCGCGTCGGCCACCGGCAGTTGCGCGCCGAGCAGCGAAGCGATCTGGCGCGTGAGAACCGCCAGTTCGGTCTGCGACAGGCGCCGGCCGAGCGCGATCCGGGCACCGGCGGCGCGCTGGCTGTCGTCGAGCACCGGCTCGACCGCGAGCGGCACCAAGCCGCGCCCGCGCAGCATCTGGCGCGCCAGGCGCGCGCTGTCGGCTTCGAGCACGCCGCTCGATTCCTTGCCGTTGGCGTCTGCGGCGGCGTAGCGGAAGGCGGCCATGGGGCGTCTAGGTCTAGCGTCGAGCGTCTAGCGTCGAGCGTCTAGGGTCTAGCGTCCAGCGTTGAGCGTGTGTCGGCGTGGCAGCGCAGGCGCACGACGCAGCGATCTCGGGTATGCACGCTAGACGCATGACGCATGACGCTAGACCTTCTATTCGCGCGTGACACGCAGCACCTCTTCGCTGCTGGTGATGCCGGCGGCCACCCAGCGCATGCCGTCGGCGCGCATCGGCATCATGCCGGTGCGCTCGGCGCTGCGGCGGATCTCGGTGTCATTGGCGCCGCGGTGCACGAGCGTGCGCAGCTCGTCGTCGACGGTGAGCAGCTCGTAGATGCCGGTGCGTCCGAGGTAGCCGGTCTGGCTGCACTCGGCGCAGCCGACGGCGCGGTAGGCCTGGGTCGCGCCGGGCGCCGGCTGCCGGCAATGCGGGCACAGCTTGCGCACCAGCCGCTGGCCGAGGACGCCGAGCAGCGACGACGACAGCAGGAACGGCTCGATGCCCATGTCGATCAGGCGCGTCACCGCGCTGGCGGCATCGTTGGTGTGCAGGGTGGCGAGCACCAGGTGGCCGGTGAGCGAGGCCTGGACGGCGATCTGCGCCGTTTCCAGATCGCGGATCTCGCCGATCATCACCACGTCCGGGTCCTGGCGCAGGATCGCGCGCAGCGCGCGCGCGAAGCTCATGTCGATTTTGGCGTTGACCTGGGTCTGGCCGATGCCCTCGATGTCGTACTCGACCGGATCCTCGACCGTCATGATGTTGGTGGTCGTGTGGTCGAGGCGCCGGATCGCCGCGTACAGCGTCGTCGTCTTGCCCGAGCCGGTCGGGCCGGTGACGAGGATGATCCCGTGCGGCTGGTGGATCAGCTCGTCGAAGCGGCGCAGCGTGCGATCCGACATGCCGAGGCTCTCCAGCGTCAGCCGCGACAGATCCTTTTCGAGCAGGCGCAGAACGACCCGTTCGCCGTGGCCGGTGGGCAGGGTCGAGACGCGCACGTCGATCGCCCGGCCGCCGACGCGCAGCGTGATGCGGCCGTCCTGCGGCAGGCGCTTCTCGGCGATGTCGAGCTGCGCCATGATCTTGATGCGACTGACCAGCGCCGCGTGCAGCGCGCGCTTGGGCCGGACGATGTCGCGCAGCGTGCCGTCGACGCGGAAGCGCACCAGCGAGTAGTTCTCGAAAGCCTCGATGTGGATGTCGCTGGCGCCGTCGCGCGCCGCCTGCGTCAGCAGGGCATTGATCATGCGGATGATCGGCGCGTCGTCCTCGGTCTCGAGCAGGTCCTCGACGTCGGGCACTTCCTGCAGCATGCGCGTGATGTCGAACTCGCCCTCGAGGTCGCCGACGATCTGCTGTGCCGAGCCTTCGCTTTGCGCGTAGGTCTGCTGGATCGCCTCCTTGAGCTTTTCCGGCGCCACCAGCACCGGCTTGACCCGGCCCGGGAACGCGCGCATGACTTCGTTCAGCGCGGCCAGCGGCGTGCCGTCGCTGATCCAGGCTTCGGCCTCGCGCTCGCTGGCCGGCTTGAGCAGGATCGCGTTGTCGCGCGCGAACGCGTAGGGAACGAAGCGGGCGGCGCTCGCCATGCGTGGCTCAGGGCAGGCGGGCGCTTGCACCGCGCGCCGCCTTCGGCGCTGTCCGGCTTCGCGTCGCAAGGGCGGCGCGGCAGCACCCGCCGCGACCGTCGATCCGGTCCCGGGCAGTCAGCGGGCTTGCGTGCGACGACTTGTACACGGCCCCTCTACCGCTCTCAGCGGCTGACCAGGTAGGGCTCGAAGCCGCGCCGGCGCAGATCGGCGATGGCCGAAGGCAGTTGCTGCGCCGGCTGCGCCACCGCGACGCGCACGCGCACCACTTCCTCGTCGCGCCCCGGCAGTCGCACCGCCTCCCAGAAGGCGTCGTAGCCGGCCTCGCGCAGTTGCCGGCTGATTTCGCGCCCGCGTGCCAGGTCGCCCGTGGCCATCACCTGCAGCAGTTGCTGCCCGGAAGCGGCCGCCGGGGTCGAGGCCGAGGCGGCGAAGTTGCCGCTTGCCGGCGCGGCCGAAGCCGGTGCTGGTACTGGTGCGGGTGGCGGTACCGGCGCCGGTGCGCCCGAGGGCGAAGGCGCTGCGCGCACCGGGTGCGTCGGCGCCAGTTGCTCGAGCGGCGGCAGCCGGTGGCCTTCGAATCCGCGCAGCACCCAGGTGTCGGGCGTCTGCGCCTGCTGCGTGAGCGTGCGCATCTGGTCGTAGCGGTCGGCGGCGAGCACCGCCGAGGCGGCCTCGTCGCGCACCACCACCGGACGCAGGAACACCATCGTGTTGGTCTTCTTGCGGTCGCGGTTCTCGTAGCGGAACAGGCCGCCGATCAGCGGCAGGCCGCCGAGGACCGGCACGCGGCTCTCGGTGTTGCTGGTGCGGTCCTCGATCAGTCCGGACAGGACGACGAAGTTGCCGTCCTCGACCACCACGTTCGACTCGAAGCTGCGCTTGTTGGTGATCAGTCCGCCCTGCACCGTGCCCGGAACGACCGAGGAGACCTCGAGGTAGATCGCCAGGCGCACCGATCCGCCCTCGCTTACCTGCGGCCGCACCCGCAGTTGCAGGCCGACGTCGCGTCGCTCGAAGGTCTGGAACGGGTTGACCGCGCCGGGCGCCTGTCCGGGCTGCGCGAACTGACCGGTGATGAACGGGACGTTCTGGCCGACCAGGAAGCGCGCTTCCTCGTTGTCCAGAGTCTGGATGTTGGGCTGCGCCAGGAAGCCGAGGTTGGTGACCGTCTGACCGGCGATCGTCACCGTGCCGCGGATCACCCCCAGGTTCAGTCCGGGGCCGAGCCGCGTCGGATCGAGCGCGGCGCCGATGATGTTGGTGCCGGCGCCGCCGAAGTTGGTGCCGCCGATCACGTTCGTGTTGTTGGCGTCGTCAAAGCCGCCGAGCGCCTGCCACTGGATGCCGAACTCGGCGGCGCGGTCGGCACTGACCTCGACGATCAGCGACTCGATCACCACCTGCGCCGGGCGCACGTCGAGCTTCTCGATGATCGTGCGGATGTTGCGAAACAGCGGCTCCGGTGCCGAGACGATCAGCGAGTTGGTCGCCGGGTCGGCCTGGATCATCCCCGCCAGCGCGCCGCCGGCGCCGGCTGCCGCCGGTGCCGCTGCCGGCGCGGCCGCACCGGGCGCGGCCGG
>JBBIST010000085.1:0-12826 GCA_037441125.1 Burkholderiales bacterium | reverse complement strand
CATCAGCAGGTCGTTGCCGGCGGCGCCGCCGTCGACGCGCAGTTCGCGCAGCGGCCGGCCGGCATCCTCAGCCATCGCCTGCAACACCTCGGCCGACTGCAGCGCGATCGACTCGAGCGCGGCGCGCGCCACATGTGCGCGCGTGGAACCGCGCGTGATGCCGATCAGCAGCCCGCGCGCGTTCGCGTCCCAGTGCGGCGCGCCCAGTCCGGTGAAGGCCGGCACCAGGGCGAGGCCGCCTGCATCGGGCACCTGCGCGGCGAGCGCCTCGACCTCGCCCGCGTGCGCGATCAGGCCGAGCCCGTCGCGCAGCCACTGCACGACCGCGCCGCCGATGAACACGCTGCCTTCGAGCGCGTAGCAGCGCCGGCGCGTAGCGCCGGCGCCCAGTTGCCAGCCGGCGGTGGCGAGCAGACGGTGCGCCGAGGCACGCGGGCCGGCGCCGACATTGAGCAGCAGGAAGCAGCCGGTGCCGTAGGTGTTCTTTGCCATGCCCGGCTCGAAGCAGGCCTGGCCGAAGGTGGCCGCCTGCTGGTCGCCGGCGTTACCGGCGATCGCCACCGGCGCGCCGAACAGCGCCGTCGCGGTGGCGCCGACGACTTCGCTCGAGCCGGTGATCCGCGGCAGCAGCGCCCGCGGCACGCGAAACAGTTCGAGCAGTGCGTCGTCCCAGTCGAGCGTGGCGAGGTTGGCGAGCAGCGTGCGCGAGGCGTTGCTGACGTCGGTCAGGTGCAGCGCGCCGCCGCTCAGGTTCCAGATCAGCCAACTGTCGATCGTGCCGAAGGCGAGTTCGCCGCGCTCGGCGCGCGCGCGCGCGCCGGGCACGTGGTCGAGCAGCCAGGCGATCTTGGTGGCGGAGAAGTACGGGTCGAGGAGCAGCCCGGTGCGGGCGCTGACCTCGGAATCGAGGCCGCGCGCGCGCAACTGCGCACAGACCTCCGCGGTGCGCCGATCCTGCCAGACGATCGCGTTGGCGATCGGCCGGCCGCTGGCACGCTCCCAAAGCACGACCGTCTCGCGCTGGTTGGTGACGCCGATCGCGGCCAGATCGGCCGGCTGCGCGCCGGCGCGCGCGATCGCCTGCCGCGCGCAGCCAAGCTGGGTCGACCAGAGCTCGAGCGGATCGTGCTCGACCCAGCCCGGCTGCGGATAGATCTGACGGAATTCCCGCTGCGCGCTCGCCACCGGCTGACCGGCGCGATCGAACACGATGGCGCGCGAACTGGTGGTGCCCTGGTCGAGCGCGAGTACGAAACGTGTCACGGCTTGTTGTTCTGGCCACGGCCAGCGGCGCCAACCGGCTCGCCGGCCGGCGCCTCGACCGCACGAGTGCACCAATATAGACGCTGCCGCCGGCGTCAAGCCGCTCTCGATCGTCTGCCGGACTCGTCGGCCTTGATCGCCGACAACGCTGCGCCGCCGCCGTCTGTCCACCGAATAGTCGCGCCGCGCCCAGCGCTTTCGCCGGATCGCGACTCGTGTCAGCGCATTACCCTGAACGCGCGTTGTCGAGGATGGCGGGTGTCACTGCGCGGAGCGAGCGATGCGGATGCGGGTCAGCGAAGACGGTGACCGGGTGCTGGTCGAACTGACCGGGGTCGCCGGCCGGCAGCAGTCGGTGCTGCGGGCCTTGAGCGCCTGTCGCGAGCCTGAAGCCTGCCAGCCGGCACTTGCCGCGGCCGAAGTCAGCGTGCGCGCGACCGCCAGCGACATGCGCATCACCCTGCGTGCGCGCGCGGGCGAAAGGATCGAGCCCGCCTCGCTGTATCGCTGCCTGCGCGACGGGCTGCTCGGCCCCCGCCTGCAAGACGCAGCACCGGCGCCCGCCGGCGTCGCCTGAGCGACCCCAATCGAGCCTGCCGATCGGCGACGTGCGGCAACACGCGCCGCCCGGCCGCGCCGCCGATGGCTGCGCGATCCGCCGGATCGATCGCCGGTACGCGTGTCAGAACCGGTAGCCGATGCCGATCGACAGCACCGGATACCACTTGGCATCGGCCACCGCGTCGCGCAACTGCACTTCCTCGGCGCGGACATCGGCCTGCAGTTGCTGGCACATCGGCGCCGACAAGGCCGGGCCGCAAACACCGGTCAGCGACACCGCAGGCGTCTGATAGAAGACGCCAAGATCCGTAGTCAGAAACAACCCGCGGCCTGCGCCCGGGCTCACCCCCCAGCCAATGCCCACGTAGGGGCTCGCCTTGTCCCAGCTCAAGTCGGCATACAGCCGGCCGACCTGGTCGGCCGGATAGGCCACGCCGTTGATCACGATGACGCCGGTCTCGGGAGTAGCCGTGGCATCGATGCGGTTGTTGTTGTAGGCAAGCCCGCCGCTGATCCTGAAGCTGCCGGCGAACGGGTGCAGGTCGAGCAGCACCGAGCCGTTGGACAACTTGAACTTGCCGTCGTAGCGGATGCCGGACTCGGTCAGGTCGTGCGAGATCGATCCGCCGAGCAGGCTGACCCGCAGCCCGAGGTGCGAGCCGAGGGCAGAGCTCACCTCGAGGCCGGCGCCGGTGGTGCCGACGCGAACCGCGACCGATTGCGCGTGCACGAAGCCGCCGCCGGCTAGGGCGGTCGCGGCGAGCAGGGTCTTCAGGACCACGAGTTTCATCTTGTTCTCCGAGGATCGACGGGACGGACCGCGAGCCCGGGTCAGGCTGCCGGCGCTTCGCCGGCAGCCGCGGGCGATCCGAACACGATAGAAACGCAAACGGCTCCGTGGTCGGACAAGATGCGGCCGAGATCCGGCCCATCTCGCAAGGCGCCATACGGCAGACGGCCGGCGCGCCGCTCGATCAGGTGGTCGTTGAGCAGTTCGACTCGCTCGACGTAGCCCACTGCGTCGCGCTGCCCGGCGATGAAAGCGGCAGACACCAGCACGTGGTCGATGCGCTCCGGCTCGGCGCCGTGCAGGATCGTGTAAGCCGTGTCCTTGCCGCGCCCGGGCGTCGATCGCAGTTCGACGTCGAAGGCGTTGAACAACGCGCACGGGCGCGGCAGCCCGTCGTCGCGCCGCCACGAGCTGTCGGCGACGATCCTGGTGGTGACTGCATTCGGCTCGTCGTTGAAGTCACCGGCCACCACGACCGGGATCGGCTCGTCGCGCGCCAGGTCCAGCAGCAGCCGGCGCAGTGCCGCCGCCTCGGCGCCGCGCTTGATCAGCGCGCGCAACTGGGCGCGCGCCTCGGCGCGCGGATCGTCGCGGTCTTCGGCCCCGGCGAACTCCGGCCGGCGCGACTTCAGGTGCACGTTGACCAGCGCCAGTTCGGCCGGGCCGCCCGCCTGCCGGCACTGTGGCGGCAACGGCACGCGTGCCAGCAGCAGCGGGCGCGAGAAGCGCTCGTGCGGCGCCAGCTCCGGCACCGGCACGGCGCAGCCGGGCGGCAGATCGACGACCGACTCGAGGCGCGGCTGCCACGGCCGCCGCCAGAGCAGCCCGAGGCGCGGCTGCGCATTGTCCTCGCCGGCAAACGGCGCCGCCAGCGACCAGTCGCGCCCCTGCGACACCGTCTGCCGCACGGCATCGGCGAGCGCCTGCTCGTGGAAGACTTCCTGCACCAGGATGAAGTCGGCGGCAAGCCGGTCGAACATCGTCCCCAGCCACTGCGTCTTCGCCAGGTATTCGTCGCCGCTGTAGGGCGCGAAGCCCTCGTAGGTGGGCCGGCCGGGCAGCGCCAGGTTCAGGCAGTTCAGGGTGGCGATGCGCAGCGTGGTCATGGCTACGTGTCTTCGGCCGGCGCTTGCGCGCCTTCACCTCGGCTGCGCCGAGATGAGCCTACGACGCAACAATTTGCTTGCGCTCTTCCATGAGCGCTTGAGCGCGTTGTGTCTTCGGCCGGCGCTTGCGCGCCTTCACCTCGGCTGCGCCGAGATGAGCCTACGACGCAACAATTTGCTTGCGCTCTTCCATGAGCGCAAGCAAATTGTTGTCCGGGTCGCGGAAGAAGGCGAGCCAGAGTTCGTGGTCGGGCATGCGCGCGACGCGGTGCGGCTCCTGCTCGAAGTACACGCCGGCGGCTTTCAGCGCCGCCACCTGCGGTTCGAGCGCGGCGCAGCGCAGATAGATGCAGAACGACGCGTGCCCCGGCCCGCGCGGCTCGTGGCCGCCTTCGAGCATCAGCCGTAGGCCGCCGCAATCGAAGAACAGCAGTTCGCCGAAGCGCATCAGCAGCGGCAGGCCGAGCACGTCGCGGTAGAAGCGCTCGGCGCGGTCGGCATCCGACACGTGCAGCGCGATCTGGCCGATCGTGCCCGGTGCGTTCGCCGTCTTCGCCTCGGTCATCGGCGCACCTGCTGCTTACTCGACGTCCTCGTCGTCATCGTCGGCGAAGCGCGGCTTGCGGCTGAAGCCGCGTGCCTCGTCGCTGCCCTGGTAGCCGCGCGGGCGCGGCGGCGGGCGGTCGCCGCGCGGCGGACCTTCGACCACCTGCATCAGTTGCAGCACCAACCGCAGCGCCTTGTTGACCGAGGCATCGCCGCGAAACACGCGCGCGACGTCCGGATCGAGGTTGACCGTGAAGCCGCGGGAGCCTTCGCCCTCGCCCGGCCGGCGCGGCCGCTGCGCCCGCTCGTAGGGATCGCCGTAGGCGCTGCGCGCCGGCGCCTGGTCGTCGCGCCGGAAGTCGCGGCGCGGCGCGCCGGTCGGCGCCGCACGCGGCACGAACGGCCGCTTCGGTGCACCGTCGCGCGCCGGGTAGGGCCGCTTCGCAGCGTTGCCATCGCGCGGCGTGTAGGTCCGCTTGGGCGCCTCGCCGGCGCGCGGTGCATAGGCGCGCTTCGGCGCCGCGTCGTCGCGTGCAAACGGCTTGCCTGGCGGCCGCTCGCCGCGCGGGGCACGGGCCGGCGGACCGGACTTGGAGAACTTTTTCATCGTCGACTTTCTCGCCGCAGGCAGCGGCGTCGGAGTCAGGCAGCCTTCTTCTCGTCGCGCAGTTCGCGCCGCAGAATCTTGCCGACGTTGGTCTTCGGCAGGTCGCCGCGGAACTCGATGTACTTGGGCTTCTTGTAGCCGGTGAGGTTCGCCTTGCAGAACTCCATCACGTCGCGCTCGGTGAGCGCCGGATCCTTCTTGACCACGAACAGCTTGACCGCCTCGCCGGCGGCTTCGTCGGGCACGCCGACCGCAGCGCACTCGAGCACGCCCGGGTGGCCGGCGACCACGCCCTCGATCTCGTTCGGATAGACGTTGAAGCCCGACACCAGGATCATGTCCTTCTTGCGGTCGACGATCTTGGTGAAGCCCTGCTCGTCCATGACACCGATGTCGCCCGAGCGGAAGTAGCCGTCCGGGGTCATCACCTTGGCGGTCTCGTCCGGCCGGTTCCAGTAGCCGGCCATCACCTGCGGGCCGCGGATTGCGATCTCGCCCACCGAGCCGAGCGGCAGATGCTTGCCGTCGTCGTCGAGGATGGCGATGTCGGTCGACGGCACCGGCAAGCCGATCGTGCCGGTGAACTTGTCGGTGTCGGTGCGGTTGGCGGTGGCCACCGGCGAGGTCTCGGACAGGCCGTAGCCCTCGGCGATCGGGCAGCCGGTCGCCTCGAGCCAGCGCTTGGCCACGGCCTCCTGCACCGCCATGCCGCCGCCCGCGGTCAGGATCAGGCGCGAGAAGTCGAGGCGGCGGAAGTCTTCGTTGTTGAGCAGGGCGTTGAACAAAGTGTTGACCGCCGGGAACACGTGGAACTTGTATTTGGCAAGCTCCTTGACGAAGCCCGGGATGTCGCGCGGGTTGGGAATCAGCACGCAGTGGCCGCCGATGCGCATGCTCATCATCGCGCACACGGTGAGGGCGAAGATGTGATACAGCGGCAGCGCCGTGATCGTGATCGGGTATTCGCCCGGCTTGAGCTTGCGCAGCGCCGGCTGGTACCAGGCTTCAGACTGCAGCATGTTGGCGACGATGTTCCGGTGCAGCAGGGTCGCGCCCTTGCTCACGCCGGTGGTGCCGCCCGTGTACTGCAGGAAGGCGACGTCGTCGTGGCCGACCTCGACCGGCTTCAGATTGCGCTTGAGCCCTTCGGCCAGCACGTCGAGGAAGCGGTGCGCGTTCGGCAGCGCGTACTCGGGCACCATCTTCTTGACATTGCGCACGACGAAGTTGACCAGCAGCCCCTTGGCGAAGCCGAGCAGGTCGCCCATCGTGCACACGACGATCAGCTTGGTAGGCACCTTGTCGAGCACCTGCTGCAGCGTCGTGGCGAAGTTCTCCAGGATGAAGATCGCATCGGCGCCCGAGTCCTTGAGCTGGTGCTCGAGTTCGCGCGGCGTATACAGCGGGTTGACGTTGACCACGGTGCAGCCGGCGCGCAGCACGCCGGCCATCACCACCGGATACTGGAGGATGTTCGGCAGCATGATCGCCACCCGCCTGCCCTTGCCGAAGCCGCGGCTCTGCAGCCAGGCGCCGATCGCCGCCGAGTTGGTGTCGAGGTCGCGGTAGCTGAGCGTCGCGCCCATGCAGGTGTAGGCCGGTTGCGGCCCGAACTTCTTGAACGCCTCGTCGAGCAGTTGCACCAGCGACCGGTACTGCGTCGGATCGATCTCGGCCGCCACGCCCGGCGGATAGCTCTTGACCCAGAAACGCTCGCCTGCACCCATGTCTGTTCTCCTCTGTTGTCCTGCCTGTCCCCCGGATCGCGCCCCCCCTCAAGCGGCGCGACGACGCGCATGGTAGTCGCGCCGCGGCCAGCCGGCCGCCGCGGCCGCAGCGGCGCCAGCGGCTGATCTCGCGCGGCACTGTAGGCGACGGCGGCGGCGCGGCGCTGATCGCGCGCAAGGGTCGCACCGATCGCTGTGACGGCTGCGTCCCGGTCGCCATCAGGCGCGGGCGCCGGTGCCGCAAGTCAGACGGTGCCGCCGGGCCCGGCGGCACCCTGGGCCGAGCTGGCGATGCCAGCTTCAGGGCGTCGCCTTCCCAGCCGCCACGAGTGCCTCGCGCAAGGCGGCGTCGCGCTGCGCCTTCGGCAACTGGGCCAGACGGCGCACCGTCGCGTAGAAGCGCGGCAGATCGTTGCCTTCGCGCGCCAGCAGCGCCTCGAAGGCCGGCACCAGGTCGTTGTAGGCGCCGACCGCGCCCAGGTGGGCGTTGTTCAGTTCGCGCTCGAAGAAGCGGTCATAGCCGGCGAAGCCGCCCCACGAGTCCTGCCTGAGACGACGGTAAGCCGACTGCAGATCGGCGAACACGGCACGCTTGCCGGCGCGCTGCGACTCGGCGTCGGCACCGCCGGCGTAGACCTCGGCCAGTCGCGCCCGATGCGCGAGCAGAAGGGCGAGAAAGTCGGCGCGGCGCCGCTGCGACTGGGCGAAGGCCTCGGCCAGGCCCGGGTCGGCGCGCTGCGCGATCCAGCGCCGCACGCCCTCGCGTTCGACCGCGGTGGCAAAGCTCTCGTTGAACACGGTGTCGTCGCGCACGAACAGCACCTGGTGCGCGAGCTCGTGGAAGATCAGCCGCGCCAGATCGGCCTCGGGCCAGTCGATGAAGGTATTGAGCAGCGGATCGCCGCCGAGCCAGTCGGTCCGGCCGAGAGTCGAATACGCGGGCACCGGCGCCAGGTTGACGTCGTAGCCCTGCGCCTTGAGTTCGCCGGCGGTGCGCTGCGCGGCCGCGAGGTCGAAGTAGCCGCGGTAAGCGGCGCAGCCGACGAACGGATAGCACCAGGTCTTCAGTCGCAGCGACAACTCGGGCGCGGCGAACACGTTCCACACCGCCGCCGTCCGCGCCAGGTCGGCGTAGGCGGTGTAGCTGCGGTTGTCGGGCAGTCCGAGTTCGCGCGCGGCGAAGGCGCGCATCTGACGCGCGATCTCCAGCCGCTCGCGCAGCGCCGCCGGCGTGGCCGGGTCGGCCAGCCAGGCGTCGATCGGCCGTGCAGCCGCCAGCAGCGACAGATGGCCGCGCACCGCCTGCGCGTAGTAGCCGGTGCTGGCGCAGCCGCCGGCCGCGAGTGCGGCCGCCAGCAGCAGCGCCACCGCGCCGGCGCGGCGCAGGCGGCCGGCGGCGGACCAGTCAGGCGAAGGAAGCGATGACGACACGCGGCCGATTGTGCGGCAGACGCGCGCGACGCCTCAAGCGACGACCCGATCAGCAGCAGCCGGCATCGAAGGCGATCCGTCCGGCGCTCTGAAGTGCTCGCGCCGTCAGCAAGGCGCGCCGATGCGCAGCACGCGCCGCAGCTTGCCGCTGCGCGCCGACGCCATCGGCGGCTCGCCGTTGACGTCGATCGTCACCCGCGTCACGCCCTGCGCCGCCAGGAAGTCGCCGAGCGCGGCGCGCACGCGCGCGCCGGCGTCGCGGTCGGCGGTACCGAGGCGGATCTCGAGCCGGCGTGCCGCGTGCTGGATCGCCTGGAACTCGCGCACGCGCGCCTGCTCCTCGAGCACCGTGGTCAGCACCAGCGGCAGCACGCGCACCGGCGGCCGGCCGCGAACGGCAAAGCGCAGGATGTCGTCGCAGCGGCCCTGCACCTGGATCGCCGGCAGCGCCGAGCCGCAGGCGCAGGGGCGCGGCTGCACGGTGATCGAGTCGCCGAGGTCGTAGCGGATCAGTGGCTGCACGCGGTTGGCGAGGTTGGTCAACAAGACGGTGTGCGAGGGCACGCCGGGCGCCACCGGCCGGCCGGCCTCGTCGACCGGTTCGAGCAGGACCCAGTCGGCATTGACGTGCAGGTTGCCGTGACCGCAGTCCCAGGCGATCGCCATGAACTCGCTCGCGCCATAGGCATTGCGCACTTGGCAGCCGAAGCTCGCGGCCAGCCGCGCGCGCACCGCCGGCGACAGGGTCTCGCCGCCGAGCCACAGCTCGGCCAGCCGCAGGCGCAGGCGGCCGGCGTCCTGCTCGTCGGCCAGCAGTTCGGCCGCGGTCGGGTAGGTGGCGATCAGCGACGGCGCAAACGCCGACAGCTCGGCCACCAGCGCCGCCAGCGGCTGCAGCAGCGAGATCGCGCGCGCGCTGCCGGCGAGCCACGGGCAGGTCAGGCGCAGGCGCTCGATCGTATCGACGCCGCAGAAGTGGCCGCCGGTGGCGGCCACCATCGCGTAGCGCTCGCCGCGCAACAGATTCGCGCACAGCAGCGCTGGCGAGGCGAGCGCGCTGGCGCGGAACATCTCTAGCGCCTGGTAGACGGCGAGCGCCGAGCGGTCGTGCAGGAACACCGCCGGGGCGCCGGTGCTGCCGGAACTGGTCCACACCGCGTAGCGCCCGTCGAGCAGCGTGCCGACCCGCGCCGGGTCGGCGAGAAAGCGCTCGATCGACGGCTGCTTGACCGTGCGGTCGGTCAGGCTCGCCTCCAGGTCGGACATCAGCTCGCGCTTGGTCAGCGGCGGCAGATCGGCCAGCCGCAGGTGCAGGCTCGGCGGCAGGCCGCGATAGCGGCGCCGGTACAGCGGCGACAGCGCGCGCGCCATCGCCACCTGCGCGTGCAGCCGCTGCTCGCTGCGGTGGATGATGTCGATCGGCCGCAGCCAGCCGCCGCAAGCGGCGTCCCACGCCAGGTGGGCCCACGGCAGTGCCCCGTCGAGAGCCTTCCCCGGCGAGCGCAAGGCGGCGGCAGCCGATGTCATCGCAGCGACCCTCTCTCCTGCCGATTGTCCGCGCGGCCACGCGCGCGATCATGACCGCGGACAGTACCCGCGCCCGGGCCGCCGCCGCGCTCGCGCCTTTCCGGGGGCGGGCGTCGAGGACTGCGTACTTCTACGGACGAGCCGCGACTTCGGTGCGGTTGCGGCCGGCGCGCTTGGCTTCGTACAGCGCCTGATCGGCGCGCAGGATCAGTTCGCCCGGCGCCGTGCCGTGCTCGGGGTAGAGGGCCAGCCCGATCGACACCGTGACCGCGCCCAGCCGCTGGCCGCGGAACTCCGGCGTCAGCTCGGCCATGCGCCGGCGCGCGCGCTCGGCGCACTCGAGCGCCACGCGCTCGTCGGCCTCGGGCAGCAGCGCCAGGAACTCCTCGCCGCCGTAACGGCAGACCAGGTCCTCGGCGCGCAGGCTCTGGGCGAGCACCTCGGCGACGCGCTTCAGGACGGTGTCGCCGGCGTCGTGGCCGAAGCGATCGTTGAACAGCTTGAAGCGGTCGACGTCGATCATCAGCACCGCCAGAGAGCGCGCCCGGCGCCGGCAGCGGCTCAGCTCGCGCTCGAAGGCTTCTTCGGCGAAGCGCCGGTTCAGCAGGCCGGTGAGCGGATCACGCGACGCCTGCACGCGCAGGTTCTCGCGCAGGCGCGCGTTCGACATCGCCAGCGACACATGCTCGGCCATCGTGCGCAGGAAGCTCTCGCGGCCGGCGAACTGCGCCGGGTCGGTCTGCGGCTCGCCGTCGAAGGCGACGTGCAGCAGGCCGAAGTGCTCGCCCTGCGCCACCATCGGCAGACACAGGGTGCCGCCGCGCGGCAGATGGCGCACGTGTGCGCAGCGCAGCGGATGCTGTCCGTCGGGGACGTGAAACGGCCGGCCGCGTCGCAGCGCCCAGCACTCGTCGGCGCCGAACACCGCCTCGCCGAGCGCGCGGTCGCCCCAGGCGAAGCTCGCTTCGAGCACGGTGCGGCCGGCGTTGTAGCGGTACAGCGCGCCGCGCGTGCCCGGCAGCAGCCGCGGCATGAAGCTGGCGGCAACCTCGTTGACCTCGTCCGGCGTCTGGCAGGTCTGCAGCAGGTCGCGCATCTCCGACAGCACCGCGCTTTGCCGGTTCAGCTCCTCGAGCGCCGCCACCGTGACCTGCAGCCGCTGCGTCAGTTCGCGCGCCGACTCTTCGGCGGCGACGCGTTCGCTCACATCACGCGCGGTCGACAGCACGCAGCGCTCGCCGTCGATGACGACGATCGAAGCCGACAGCAGGCAGTGCCTGACCGAGCCGTCGCAATGGCGCTGGCGGAACGGGAAATTCGACAGCACGCCGTGCTCGCGCAGCAGGCGCAGCGCCTCGCCGCGCTGCTCGGGGTCGGCCCACAGGCCGAGCTCGAGCACGGTGCGGCCCAGCACCTCGGCGCGCGTGCGGCCCTGCGCGCGGCAAAAGGCGTCGTTGGCCTCGACGATGCGGCCGTCGTCCAGGCGCGAGATCACCATGAAGTCGGCGGCGTGGCGGAACGCCGCCTTGAACTTGGCTTGCTGCGCCAGCAGCTCGCGCTCAGTCGCCAGCGAATCGGTCAGGTCGCGCAGGTAGACGACCAGGCCGGCGACGCTGCCGTCGCGCTCGCGCAGGCTGCGCACCGAACGCTCGAGCGTCACCGGTCGCGCCCCGCCGAGCGTGAACCGGGTGGCGGCGCCGTCGGCCGACTGCGCCGCACCGGCGAGCGCGCCGCCCGCCTCGCAGCGCGCAGCGAGCAGGCGATCGAAGCGCGCCAGGTCGACGCCGGCCAGTTCCTCGTCGGCGAGTCCGGTCAGCGCGCCGAGCGCGCGGTTGGTGTGGGTGGCGCGGCCGGCGGCGTCGAAGGCGATGATCCCGTCCGGGCTGAGCTCGAAGATCGCGTTCATCTCGGCGCCGAGCGCCGCGGCCACGCGCGCCGCGGCAGCCGCGCTCTCCTGCGCCTGCTTGAGCTCGGTGATGTCGACGCGGAAGCCGACCACGCCGCCGTCCGGCGTACGGTGCTCGGAGATGCGCAGCCAACGGCCGTCCTCGAGGCGCTGCTCGAGCACGCCGCTGGCCGCGTGGTGGTGCGCGAGCCGCTCGGCCAGCCACGCCTGCTCGCGCCCGATCGCGTCCGGATACTGGCCGCGCGCCAGCCCGACGCGTACCACGTCGACGAAGCGGGACCCGGGCGCCGTCTGCTCGTCGCTCAGTCCGTAAATCTCGCCGTAGCGTGCGTTGCAGATCACGAGCCGGTCGTCGCGGTCGTACAGGACGAAGCCATCGCGCAGCGACTCGATCGCCACCCGCAACTGCTCGCGCGCCGCGCGCTGGGCGCTGAACTCGCTGCCGGTGGCGAAGTAGTGACTGAACTCGCCGGCGGCGTCGCGCAGCGGCTGCGCCTCGAACAGCACCCAGAAGGGCACACCGTCCTTGCGGTAGCCGAGCACTTCGGCGCCGGTCACGCTGTCGCCGCGCCGCAGGCTGGCGGCGATCCGGCCGACCGTCTCGGCATCGGTCTGCGGGCCGAGCAGCGTGGTGTCGACCGCGCGACCGCGCACTTCGTCGAGCCGGTAGCCGGTCAGCCGGGTGAAGGCGGCGTTGACCCACTCAATGCGGCCGGCGAGATCGGCCACCACGACGGCGTTCGCCGTGAGGGCGGCGATGCGGGCGAAGTCGAAGTCCGACTCGCTCGCGCCGTCTGCGGCCTGCGCTTGGCCGCTCGGCTGCGCCGACCCGTTCACCGCGCGACCTTGTCGGCGGCGATCGCCGGCAGCGGCGCTTGCGCCATCGTCGGCGCGCGGCCGATCCGGGCGCGGCGCGTCATGCCGCCGGCGGCGGCAGTCAGGCGGGCAAGTGCAGGCGGCGGCTTCACGAGGACGCAGTCCGGCCGCACACGCGGCGGCCTCGCCGCCAGCTTAAGGCGCAAGCGGCCGGCGCGACGCATCGAAGTACCGCCTGCGCCACTGCCAATTCCGCTCGCGGCAGCGCGGCAAGACCGGCGCCGCTGCAACGCGGCCGGCCGCACGTGCCGCGGCATCATCCCGGCGAGCCGGCACCGCCGGCAAGCTGCCGCGCCACCGCCGCGCAACGCAGCGCGAGTTCCTCCGGCGCGCAGTCGGTGTCGATCACGAGGTGCGCCGGCTCGTCGCCGGCGCGCGGCTCGCGCCAGCCCTGCTGCGCAGCCAGTACCTCGAGCGTGGCATCGGAGGGGTCGCGCGCAGCCGCGGCACGGCCGGCGACGCGCGCGGCCAGCACCGGCGGCGGCG
>JBBIST010000084.1:0-12928 GCA_037441125.1 Burkholderiales bacterium | reverse complement strand
AGGTAGCGCATGAAGCGCGCCTGGTAGATCGCGAACAGCGGGCCGATGCCCATCGAGCCGGTCGGAAACTGCCAGAACTCCGGCATCAGCCACGGGTGCGGATACGACGACAGCCCGGCGCCGGTATGACGGCCGGGCGCGCCGCCCGGCGCGGCCGGGCCGGCCGCTTCGCGCCGGTAGTTGGCAAGCTGTTCTTCGGTCAGCCGGCCTTCGAGAAACGCTCGCGCGTACACACCCGGCGCCGAGTGCGGCTGGAAGTACACGAGGTCGCCGCTGCCGCCGGCGCGGAAGAAGTGATTGAAGCCGACCTCGAACAGGTCGGCCGCCGACGCATAGCTGGCGATGTGGCCGCCGAGCTCGGGGTGCTCGCGGTTGGCGCGCACCACCATCGCCAGCGCGTTCCAGCGCACCAGCGCCGACAGCCGGTTCTCGAGGTCGAGGTTGCCGGGGAAGGGCGCCTGCTCGGCGAGCGAGATCGTGTTCACGTAGGGCGTGTGCGCAACCGTCGGCAACTGCACGCGCCGCCGGCGCGCATGCTGGACGAGCTTGTGCAGCAGGAAGGTCGCGCGCTCGGGGCCGGCCGCCTCGACCACCGAGTCGAGCGCGGCGAGCCACTCGCGGGTCTCCTGCGGATCGCTGTCGGCTTCGGGCAGGCGCCAGGACGCGATCGGCGCCCGCCGCGCGAGGTCATCCAGGTTCATCGTCGGCTCCCGGTTGCCGGTGCCCGGATCGCGCACCGTGCGGGTCTGGGGATGGCGGTGATTACACCAGAGGCGGCAGCCGCCGGTTGCGGCACGGCGATAATCGCGCCATGACGCCGACGACGCTGACCCTGACCCGCCCCGACGACTGGCACCTGCACCTGCGCGACGGCGCGCAGATGGCCGACGTGCTGCCGTACACGGCGCGCCAGTTCGCGCGCGCGATCGTGATGCCGAACCTGCTGCCGCCGGTGACCACCACCGCGGCCGCGGCCGCGTATCGCGATCGCATCCTGGCGGCGCTGCCGCCGGCGCTGCGCTTCGAGCCGCTGATGACGCTGTACCTGACCGACAACACGCCGGCGAGCGAAGTGCGCGCCGCGCGCGCCAGCGGCTTCGTGCACGGCGTCAAGCTGTACCCGGCCGGGGCGACGACGAACTCGGACTCGGGCGTGACCGACATCGGCCGCTGTGCGCGCGCGCTGGAGGCGATGCAGGAGGTCGACCTGCCGCTGCTGGTGCACGGCGAAGTCACGCACGCGCGCATCGACGTCTTCGACCGCGAACGCGCCTTCATCGACGAAGTGCTGATCCCGACAAGGCAGCGGTTTCCCGAGCTGCGGGTCGTGTTCGAGCACATCACCACGCGCGAGGCGGCCGACTACGTCGCCGGCGCGCCGGGCCGCATCGCCGCCACGATCACCGCGCACCACCTGCGCTACAACCGCAATTCGATGTTCACGTCGGCCAATGGCGGCACCGGACTGCGGCCGCACTGGTACTGCCTGCCGGTGCTCAAGCGCGAAGCGCATCGGCAGGCGCTGCTGGCGGCGATCGCCAGCGGCAGTCCGCGCTTCTTTCTCGGCACCGACAGCGCGCCGCACGCCAAGGGCGACAAGGAAAGCGCCTGCGGTTGCGCCGGCTGCTTCACCGCCGCCAGCGCCCTCGAAATGTATGCGGTCGCCTTCGAGGAGGCCGGTGCGCTGGACAAGCTCGAAGCCTTCGCCAGCTTCCACGGCCCCGACTTCTACCGCCTGCCGCGCAACCGCGAGCAAGTCAGACTCGAGCGGCGCGAGTGGAGCCTGCCGTCGCAGTTGAAGTTCGGCAGTTCGACGGTCGTGCCGCTGGCGGCGGGCGAGACCCTGCCGTGGAAGCTGGCCGACTGACCGCGGGCTGAACGGCACCCTTGGGTCGACCGGAGGCGCGATCCGTGTTTCTCGGCTGCATCGCCGACGACTTCACCGGCGCCGGCGATCTCGCCAACACGCTCACCCGCGGCGGCCTGCGCACGCTGCTCGCGGTCGGCGTGCCGGCGCCCGGCACCGGTGTCGATGCCGATGCGGTGGTCGTGGCGCTGAAGACGCGCACGATCGAAGCGACCGCAGCGGTGTCGCAGTCGCTGGCCGCGTTTGCCTGGCTGCGCCGCGCCGGCGCGCGCCAGTTCCTGTTCAAGATCTGCTCGACCTTCGACTCGCGCTTCGACCGCGAGCCGCGCGGCAACATCGGTCCGGTGGGTGCGGCGCTGCGTCTGGCGGTGGGCGTCGAGGCGCCGCTGTGCGTTCCCGTCTGCCCGGCCTTCCCCGGCAACGGCCGCACCGTCTACCGCGGCCACCTGTTCGTCGGCGACCAGTTGCTGAGTGCCACCGGCATGGCGCGCCATCCGCTGACGCCGATGACCGACGCCAACCTCGTGCGCGTGCTGCAGTCGCAATGCGACGAGCGTGTCGGCCTGGTCGCCCTCGACACCGTGCGCGAAGGCGCCGGCGCGATCGGCGCGCGGCTGGCGCGACTGGCCGAGGAGGGCGCCGGTTTCGCGATCGTCGATGCGGTTGCCGACTGCGACCTGTGGGCGCTCGGCCTCGCGCTCGATGCGCTGCCGCTGGCGATCGGCGGCTCCGGCATCGCACTCGGACTGCCGGCCAATTACGCGCGCCGCGGCGCGCGGCTCGACCCGACGCCGATCGACGTGCGCGCGCCCGGCCGCTGCGTGCTGTTGGCCGGCTCGTGCTCGGCTGCGACGCTGGCGCAGGTGGCGGCGCAAGAGGCGCGCGGTCCGGTGCTGCGCCTGAACGTCGCGCGCACCGGTGAGGCCGCGTACCTGGCCGAGGTGCGCGACTGGTGTCTGGCGCAGGACGGCACGCCGCTGGTCGCCAGTTCGGCGGCGCCCGAGGAGCTGGCAGCCATGAGCGCAGGCCTCGGCCCGCAGACATCGGAGCGGATCGAGCGCTTCTTCGGCGCGCTCGCTGCCGCGCTGGCCGCGCGCGGCGTGCGCCGCTTCGTCGTTGCCGGCGGCGAGACCGCCGGAGCCGTGGTGACCGCGCTCGGGATTGCGGCGATCGAGGTCGGCGCCGAGATCGACCCGGGTGTGCCGGCGCTGCGCGCGCGCGCCGCCGGCGGCGAGCCGTTGGCGCTGGCGTTGAAGTCCGGCAACTTCGGCGCCGCCGACTTCTTCGCGCGCGCGCCTTCGTACCTGTGAGCCGGCGCATCACGGCCGGCTTCGGTCACAATAGCCGGATCAGATTCCCCCACCCGCGCAGATGAAGGTCGTGATCACCGGCGGCGCCGGCTTCCTCGGTCAGTTGCTGATCCGCGCACTGTGCGCTCGTGGCCGGCTCACCGACGCCGGCGGCACCGAGCGCGAGATCGGCCAGATCGTCGCCATCGACCAGGCGCACACGCATCGCCTGCACGTCGACGAACGCGTCGGCTACGTGGTCGGCGACATCTCGCAGCCGGCGCTGCTCAAGCACGTGCTCGGCACCGACACCGAAAGCCTGTTCCACCTCGCCGCCGCCGTCAGCGGCGGCGCCGAAGCCGACTTCGATCTCGGCATGCGCGTGAACCTCGACGGCACGCGCGCGCTGCTCGATGTCTGCCGCACGCAGCGCTCGCCGCTCAAGGTGGTGTTCGCCAGCAGTGTCGCGGTGTTCGGCGGGCCGCTGCCGCCGGTGGTCGGCGACGACACCGCGGCCACACCGCAGTCGAGCTACGGCGTGCAGAAATTGATCGGCGAGCTGCTGGTGGGCGAGTTCACGCGCAAGGGCTACCTCGACGGGCGCAGCGTGCGCCTGCCGACGATCGTCGTGCGGCCGGGCAAGGCGAACGCCGCTGCTTCGAGCTTCGCCAGCGGCATCATCCGCGAGCCGCTGGCCGGGCTCGAGGCGGTCTGTCCGGTTGGCGCCGACACCGCGCTGTGGCTGCTGTCGCCGCCGGCGGCGATCGCGGCGCTGCTGCGCGCCCACGAGCTGGCGCGCGAGCAGTGGCACGAGGCCACCGGCGGGCGAGCACTCAATCTGCCCGGGCTGACGGTGACCGTGGCGCAGATGCTGGCGGCGCTGCGCGCGGTCGGCGGCGATGCCGCCGTCGCGCGCGTGCGCTTTGCGCCAGATGCGCGCATCGCCGCGATCGTTCAGGGCTGGCCGGCACGCTTCGATCCGGCGCGCGCGTTGCGGCTCGGCTTCGCCGCCGATCGCGACATCGACGAGGTGGTGCGCGGCTACGCGCAGACGCACGCCACGCTGCCGGGGGCGCCATGACGATGAAGCGCACCGAACTCGAGAAGCGCAAGGCGCTGGCGATCGCCAACGCCCAGCGCAGCTCGGGCCATCGCTCCCGGCCGGCGCCGGCCGACCGCAAGGCGCAGCGCGCCGCCGATCGCGCCGCCGGCCTGGTGCCCTTCGCGGTCAAGCTGCCGGCGGCCCTGGTGGCCGAGCTCAACGCGCACGCGCTGCGCACCGGAGTTCCGGTCGGCGAGGCGGTCGCTGCGCTGCTGAGGTCGGCGCTCGCTTCGGCCGCCGTCGGCGCCGGGCGTTGACGATTCCTCCGGCGGGCCGGCGCAGCCGCGCAAGCGGCGCGGGTGGCAACCGTTGCGCGCGGCCCGCTACGACCTCTGCAACTGTGCCGTGGCGCGGATCGCCGACAGCGTGGCGTTGGGCGTGATCACTTCCGGATCGCAGCGCAGTTCGATCAGCGCCGGCGTGCGCCGCGCGTGCGTGTGCGCGACCGCCTGCGCCAGCGCCGGCGCGAACTCGTCGGTGCGTTCGACCACCGCGCCGCTGCAGCCGTAGGCCTGCGCCAGCAGCGCGAAGTGCGGGTTGGCCAACTGCGTGCCGTAGACGCGCGCCGGGAACTCGCGCTCCTGGTGCATGCGGATCGTGCCGTACATGCCGTTGTTGAACACGACGATGATCGGCGCCGCCTGATACTGGACCGCGGTGGCCAGCTCCTGGCCGGTCATCAGGAAGTCGCCGTCGCCGGCGAAGCACACGACGGTGCGCTCGGGGGCGACGATCTTGGCGGCGATCGCCGCCGGCACGCCGTAGCCCATGCTGCCGGCGGTCGGCGCCAGTTGCGTGCGCAGCCCGCTGTAGCGCCAGAAGCGGTGCGCCCAGCCGCTGAAGTTGCCGGCGCCGTTGGTGACGATCGCATCGGCCGGCAGCGCCTCGCGCAGCTTGTCGACCACCTGCCAGAGGTCGAGCTTGGGCACGCTGTGCGCGTACACCGCCGGCCGGCTCTGCCACAGCGCGTACTCGGCGCGCGCCTGCGCGGTGGCCTCGCGCCACGGCGGCGATTCGATCGGCATCGTCATCGCCAGGCGCGAAGCGAGTTGCGGCATGCCCGAGCAGATGGCGAGTACCGGCTGGTACACGCGCCCTAGTTCCTCGAGCCCCTGGTGCACGTGCACCAGCGTCTGCCGCGGCCGCGGCGCCTCCAGCAGCGTGTAGCCGCCGGTGGTCATCTCGCCCAGGCGCGGGCCGATCGCGATCAGCAGGTCGGCGTCGCGCACGCGCTGCGCCAGCTTCGGATTGATGCCGATGCCGACGTCGCCGACGTAGTTCGGATGGCGGTTGTCGAACAGGTCCTGGAAGCGAAATGCGCAAGCCACCGGCAGGTGGTTCGCCTCGACCCAGCGGCGCAGGTTTTCGCACGCGCTCTGGCTCCAGCCGAAGCCGCCGAGCAGCACCAGCGGCCGCTGCGCCTGCCCGAGCAGGCGGCGCAGCGCCGCGATCTGCATGTCGCTCGGCGCCGCCTGCACCGGTTGGTGGCACAGCGCATCGGCCACCTGCGCCGATTGCGTCTGCATGTCCTCGGGCAGCGCCAGCACCACCGGGCCCGGCCGGCCGCTGGCAGCGACCTGGAAGGCGCGAGCGACGAACTCCGGCACGCGGGAGGCCACGTCGATCTGCGCCACCCACTTGGTCATCTGGCCGAACATGCGGCGGTAGTCGAGTTCCTGGAACGCCTCGCGTTCGACGAAGTCGCTGCCCACCTGGCCGACAAAGACGACCATCGGTGTGGAGTCCTGGAACGCGGTGTGGATGCCGATCGACGCATTGGTTGCGCCCGGACCGCGGGTGACGAAGGCGACACCGGGCTGGCCGGTGAGCTTGGCGTAGGCGTCGGCCATGAAGGTCGAACCCGACTCGTGGCGGTTTACGACGAGCTTGATCGCGCGCGCGTCGTGCAGGGCGTCGAGCACGCCGAGGAAGCTCTCGCCGGGAACGCAGAAGACGCAGTTCGCGCCCTGGATCTGCAACTGATCGACCAGCAGGCGGGCGCCGGTGCGGGCGGGGGCGGGATCGGTCACGTCGGCTTGAAGGGCTTCGACTCGGGCGGCTGCGCGCATCGCGAGTCCGCAGCCGGCGCAGTGTAGCCGCGCACCCCGATCGCAACGCGCCGATAGCACGGCGGTGGCGCAGCCGGGGCCGAGCCGGCGCTTAGCTGCCGCGCGAGCCGCGCAGCGGCAGGTACAGATCCTGGCGGTAGGTGAGGACGATCTGCGGCGCGTAGATCACCAGCGCCGAGAACAGCATGCCGCTGGCGAGCGCCTCGCCCCAGGCGAGCAGCAGCGCGTAGGCGAGGTACTGGCCGAGGTTGGCGCCGGTCGCCGCCTCGGCCAGAGCTAGTGCTGCGAGCAGCGCCGCGACGCTGGTGGCGGCTGTGGTCGCCAGGGTCACGAACAGGCCGTTGCCGATGATGAAGACGAAGACGTTCTTCGGCAGCAGGCGGGCGAGCGCGCCCTGCAGCGTGAACGCGAGCAGCGCCGGCAGCACCGCGAACAGCAGCCCCTTGAGGCCGAGCGCCGACCAGGGCGCGTCGCTGAGCAGTCCGTGCAGCGCCAGCGCCGCCAGCAGGCCGAGCAGCCCGCGCGCGGCGCCGAAGACCAGCACGAACAGCGCCACGCCGAGCATGCCGAAGGCGGCGCCGTCGCCGACTCGTACCGGGACCAGCCACAGCAGTGCGATCGCGACCACACCGGCGAGCCAGGCGTGCTGGCGCGCGGTGCCGCGCAGGAACTCGCGCCGCACGGTGGCCAGCGCCAGCGCTACGCAGGGCGCGAGCAGCACCCAGCCGAGCGCGGCGAGCGCGGGCGGGACTTGAGCGTGCAGCAGGTCCATCGGAAGGGCCGCGGGCGGCAGCCGCGGCGCCGGTGCGGCACGGCGGCCGTGCGCACCGATTAGAGCAGCCGCGCCGGGCGGCGGCAATCGCGTGCCGCGCTACCAGACGAGCGCGCGCTCGAGCGCGACGCGCAGCGGCGTCTCGATGTAGGGCAGCAGCAGCATCAGGGTCGCCAGGCCGACCAGGATCGTCAGCGGAAAGCCGATCGCGAACACGTTCAACTGCGGCGCGATGCGCGCCAGCACGCCGAGGACGATGTTGGTCAGCATCATCACGGCCAGGAACGGCAGCGCCAGCGTGAGCGCGATCGCGAACATGTCGGCGCCCATGCGCACCATCGCCTCGAGCCCGAGCGGCAGGCCGCCGCCGCCGGTGAGCGGGAACAGGCGAAAGCTGTCGGCCAGCGCCGCCAGCAGCATCAGGTGGCCGTCGATGGCGATGAACATCAGCAGCGCCAGCAGCGACATGAAGCTGCCGACCGCGTTTTGCGCCATGCCGGTGGCGGGGTTGAAGAAGCCGGCGAAGGACAGACCCATCTGCAGGCCGATCAGCTCGCCGGCCAGCTCCAGCGCAGCGAAGATCAGGCGCACGGCAAAGCCGAGCATCAGGCCGATCAGGATGTTCTGCGCCAGCAGCGCCAGCCCGGCGCCGGAAAGCGCCTCGGTGATCGGCGGCGCCGGCACCAGCGGCGCCAGGACCGCGGTCACCGCCAGCGCCAGGCCGATCTTCAACCGCATCGGCACGGCGCGATGCGACAGCAGCGGCGCCACCGAGATCAGCGCCAGCACCCGCACCAGCGGCCAGAACACGGCGCCATACCAGAGCGCGAGCTGCTCGCTGGTGAAAGAGATCATGAGCGATGACGCCCGCCTGGCGGGCGATGACGCCGCTTCGCGGCGATGAGTGCCGCTTCATCCATCACCGCGCGAAGCGCATCATTGCGGCCCGATGGCCGCGTCAGCCGATCGCCATCGGGATCGACTCGTACATGCGCCGGATGTAGTCGACGAAGAAGGCGAGCATCCACGGCCCGGCGATCATCAGCGCCGCCAGCATCGCCACCAGCTTCGGGATGAACGACAGCGTCATCTCGTTGATCTGGGTCGCCGCCTGCAAAATCGAAACGATCAGTCCGACCGCGAGTGCCGCCAGCAGCATCGGCGCCGCCAGAAGCAGCATCGTGTACAGGGCCTGCTGGCCCAGGGTGATCACGGCTTGGGGATTCATCGGTCGGGTCCAGGGGGGAGGTTTAGGGTCTAGCGTCCAGGGTCTAGCGTTGGCGCGGATTGGATGTCGGTGCTCTCGTTCGCTCGACGCTAGACGCTCGACGCTAGACGCTCGACGCAAGACGCAAGACGCTAGACGTGAAACGACGCCACCAGCGAGCCGACCAACAGGTTCCAGCCGTCGGCGAGCACGAACAGCATCAGCTTGAACGGCAGCGCGATCAGCACCGGACTGAGCATCATCATCCCCATCGACATCAGCACGCTCGCCACCACCAGGTCGATGATCAGGAACGGGATGAACACCATGAAGCCGATCTGGAACGCGGTCTTCAGCTCGCTTGTGACGAAGGCGGGGATGATCACGCGCATCGGCAACTGCTCGGGGCGCTCGATCTGCGCCGTGTTCTCGATGCGCGCCATGCGCGTGAACAGTTCCAGATCGGTGGCGCGCGTGTGGCGCAGCATGAAGGTGCGCACCGGATCGGTGCCGGCGGCGAGCGCCTGCTCGAAGCTCATCTTGTTGTCGCGGTAGGGCACGTAGGCGGACTCGTGCACGCGGTCGAAGGTCGGCCCCATGACGAAGAAGGTGAGGAACAGCGCCAGACCGAGCAGCACCTGGTTCGGCGGCGTGGTCTGCGTGCCGAGCGCCATTCGCAGCAGGCTGAGCACGATGATGATGCGCGTGAAGCTGGTCATCATCAGCAGCACCGCCGGCAGGAAGGTGAGCAGGGTGAAGAACAGCAGCGTCTGCACCGGCACCGAATAGGTGGTGGCGCCGCCCGCCGCCGGCGTGGCGGTGATCTGGATCGGCGTCACCTGCGCCATCGCCGGGCCCGCGGCGAACAGCGCCGCCGCGAGCACGACGGCGGCCAGTCGCACGCCGCTGCGGCCGCCGGCGGACCCCGAAACGCGGCCAGGCGCCGGCGTCCGCGCAGCCTGGGTCGAAGCACTAGCCTTCATGGCGGCGGCGCGCGGCCGACAGCAGTTGCGCGAAGCCGCCGGCCTGCGCTGCGGCAGCCGGCAGGGTGCCGCGCGGCAAGGTGGCGACGCGGTTGATGCTCGATGCGGTCACACCGAGCACGAGCCAGCGTTCGCCGGCCTCGATCACCACGAGCCGCTCGCGCGGTCCGAGCGCCAGTTGCGCCACCACCTTCATGCCGGCCGCCGCCGCCGGACTGCCGGCGCCCAGGCGCTTGAGCAGCCAGAGCGAGGCCGGGATCAGCGCCAGCACCAGCGCCAGCACCAGCAGCAACGGCAGCAGCGACGGGCCGTCGAGCGCGGGCTGCGCCGCGGCCGCCGGCGGCAGCAGGAAGACGAGCAGCGAAACGATGCGTTGGGGCGGGCGCACGGGATCTCGGCAGCGGTAGGCAGACGGGGGCGGTCGCGGCGATGGATCGAGTCGCGGGTGTTGCCGCCCGATCGGCGCCGCGCAGCGCTCAGCGATTCAGGCGGCGCATCCGTTCGCTTGGGGTGACGATGTCGGTGAGGCGGATGCCGAACTTCTCGTTGACCACCACCACCTCGCCCTGGGCGATCAGGCAGCCGTTGACCAGCACGTCCATCGGCTCGCCGGCGAGCGCGTCGAGCTCGATCACCGAGCCCTGCGCCAGTTGCAGGATGCTCTTGATCGGAATCCGCGTGCGCCCCAGTTCGACCGTGAGCGTCACCGGGATGTCGAGGATCAGGTCCAGATCCTGGCCGCCTTCGCCCGGCGCTGCACCGGGCGCAAGGCGCTGGAAGATGTTGGCCGGCTGCGCGCCATCGGCGATCGCTGCCGGCGCCTTTTGCTCGGCGAGCGCGGCGGACCAGTCGTCTGCGGCGCCGGCGTTGGCGGTCATGTCGTTCATCCGTCGCTCCCTTCGATCGCGCCGCCGGCGGCGAAGCGCGAATACTTGAGCAGGCGTTCGATGCGGATCGCGGTGTGACCGTTGACGGCGCCGAAGCGGCACTCCATCACCGGCACGCCGTCGACGTGCGCCGGCACGATTTCCTTGAGCGGCAGCTCGACAAAGTCGCCGGCGCGCAGCTTGATCAGCTCGGCCACGGTGAGCGTGGTCCTGGAAAGTTCCGCCGTCAGTTCGATCTCGGCCGCCTGCACCTGCTGCGTGAGCTGGCGCAGCCAGCGCCGGTCCGGCTCCTGGCCGTCACCCTGGATCGACGAGTACAGGACGTCGCGGATCGGCTCGACCATCGAGTACGGAAAGCAGATGTGCATCTCGCCGCCGCTGTCGCCGAACTCGAGCGCGAAGGTGGTGGCGACGACGATCTCCGACGGCGAGGCGATGTTGGCGAACTGGGTGTGCATCTCGGTGCGCTGCAGTGCGAAGCGAAAGCGGCACAGCGCGCCCCAGGCGGCCGCGTACTGCTCCAGCGTGACTTCGAGCATGCGCTGGATGATGCGGCTCTCGGTGGGAGAGAAGTCGCGGCCCTCGATGCGCGACTGCAGCTTGCCGCTGCCGCCGAACAGGCTGTCGATGACGCAGAACACCAGCTTCGGATCGAAGATCACCAGCGCCGCGCCGCGCAGCGGCTGGGCGCTGATGATGTTGATGTTGGTCGGCACGACGACGTCGCGCAGGAACACCGAGTACTTGATCACGCGCACCGGGCCGACGCTCACGTCCGGGCTCTTGCGCATGAAATTGAACAGGCCCAGGCGCAGGTTGCGCGCGAAGCGCTCGTTGACGATCTCCATCGTCGGCATGCGCCCGCGGACGATCCGCTCCTGGTTGGCGATGTCGTAGGTGCGCACGCCATCGGCCGGCGCATCGCCGGCTTCGGCGCGCTGCGGCTCGCCGGTCACGCCTTCGAGCAGGGCGTCGACTTCGTCCTGGGACAGAAACGGGTCGGTCATTGTCGGGATTCAGGATTCGGGATTCAGGATTCGGGATTCGGGATTCGGGATTCGGGATTCGGGATTCGGGATTCGGGATTCGGGGAAGGGCGTCGGGACCGTGTCGTCTTTCCCTGAATCCTGAATCCCGAATCCCGAATCCGTCACTGAATAATCAGGTGCGTGAAGTTCACGCCTTCGACGCCGTTGGCCGCCGGCGTGCCGGCGATCGCCTTGTTGGCCGAGGCGACGATCTCCTGCGCCAGCTTCTCCTTGCCCTCGCGGGTCGAGATCTCGGCCACCTGCTTCGAGCCAAGCAGCAACAGCAGCTCGTTGCGCACCGACGGCATCAGCGTCTTGAGCATCTCGCTCACCGAGGAGTCGCGCACCTCGAGCACCAGCCGAGCCTGCAGGAAGCGCTCGTCTTCCTTGTCTTTCAGGTTGACCGTGAAGGTGTCGAGCTCGACGAACACCGGCATGCGCCGCGGCGCCGCCTTCGGCGTTGCCTCGCCCTGCACCTGCGCCTGCTTGCCGAACATGAACCAGGCACCGCCGGTGCCCGCCAGCAGCACGGTCGCACCCGCGACGGCGATGACGGCGAGCTTGCCTTTGCCGCCCTTGGCGGGAGTTTCGGCGGCGGTGTCCTTCTTGTCGGCCATGGAGCGTGTTCCCAGGTGGCGCCACGCAGCGGCGCGGCGAGCGCTATCGGAGCGATTATTCGAAACTTGAGGGCGGTCGATCCGGCGATAAGCGGCGCGGAAGCCGGCGATCGCGCGCCATCGTCGCGCCGTGCGCGCAGCGCCCGGACGTGAAGTGCGAGCCGACCTGCGGGATGCCGCTCAGACGCGGATGTCGATCAGCCCGACGCGTCGCGTCGCCGGTGACGTGGCCGCGGCTTCGCTCTCGACGGCACCGGCGCGCGCGGGCGCCGGCGCGCCGTCGCGCGAGGAGCCGTGGCCGCCGTGGCTGCTGCCCGGGTCGCGCGTTTGTTCGCCGACTTCGGCCTGGGTCAGTTGCAGCCCCTGGGCGGCGAACATCTCGCGCAGCCGCGGCAGCGCCTCTTCGATCGCCGCGCGCGCCAGCGGATGCGCGGCGGCGAACTGCAGCGCCGCCTCCTGGCCGCGCACTTCGATTGCGATCCTGATCGGCCCAAGCTCTTCCGGCGCAACCGAGATCTCGGCCGTCTGCACGCGCTGGCCGGCGAGGATCAGCACGCGCTGCGCCAGATCGACGCCGAAGGCCGGATGGCCGACCGGCGAAGGCAGCGCCGCGTACGACGCCACGGCGGCCGCGGGCGGGGTGGCGGCGGTCGACAGCAGCGCCGGATGCAGCGGTGAACCGCTGCCGCCGGCAGCGCGTGCGAGCGAGCTTTCGAAGCGGCGCTCGAAGTCCTCCAGCAGCCGGTCGCGCGCGGCGGCGGTCGTGGCCTCGCCGGCGGCGGCGGCGAGCGCACCGGCTGCAGGCGGTGCCTGCTGCTTGGCTGGTTCCGCCGCGAGTGCGCCGGTCAGCGCCAGTGTCTGCTCGGCCTGTTTGGCGGCCGCAATTGCCGGGAAAGCTCCGGCGGCGGTGGTGGCAGTCGCGCGGGCGCCATCGCCGGTGGTTGCCGCAGCCGCCGCTGCGCCGGCTGCGGCGCCGGTGGCCTGCGTCGCCGCGGTGCTGCCGACGGCAGCGGCAAGCGCCAGTTGGCGCGTGACCTCGGCCACGAGTGCGCCGTCGTCGCTTGCCGGCGGCAGCGGCGTCGTGGCGCCGCCAGCGGCGGCTGCGCC
>JBBIST010000083.1:0-13062 GCA_037441125.1 Burkholderiales bacterium | reverse complement strand
GCGCCGGCACACGCCGGCGGCGCGCGGGCGCCGGCGGCGGAGCGCGCGCAGTCGCCGGTCGGGCACCACTAGAGCTACAAGATGTGTGAGCGTCATTGCCTGGTTGTCCAACATCTTGGGCCCAGGTTTGCGGCTGCATCGGCGCTCGAACGACGCCCGCAGCGCCTTTTCCCTCTGAAAGCCGGCCGCGATCGCTGAGAAAGGCGGCGATTTCCCTCTGAAAACGCTTGCTAGTCGCGCGCCATCGCTCTTAGTATCCGCGTCACGCAACGAGAGCGCTCTTCACCGAACGGCATTCGAGAACGCTGTCGCTGTGATCCTCAACTACCGACAGGAGATCCAGATGGCCACGAAGAAGACCGCGAAGAAAGCCCCGGCGAAGAAAGCCGCCAAGAAAGCGCCGGCGAAGAAAGCCGCGAAGAAGGCGCCGGCGAAGAAGGCCGCCAAGAAAGTCGCCAAGAAAGCGCCGGCGAAGAAAGCCGCCAAGACCAAGCGCAAGCCCAACGCCGCCTTCATGGCGCCGAAGCAGCCGCACGGCCCGTTGGCGGCGATCATCGGCGACAAGGCGATGCCGCGCACCGAGATCACGAAGCGGGTCTGGGACTACATCAAGAAGAACAAGCTGCAAGACGCAGTCAACAAGCGCATGATCAACGCCGACGAGAAGCTGCGGGCGCTGTTCGGCAAGGCGCAAGCGTCGATGTTCGAACTGACCAAGATGGTCAACAAGTACGTGAAGTAAGGCTCGGCCGGCCGCGCGCCGGCCGCCGCGAAGCCCGCAGACGCGCAGGCGCTGCGGGCCTTTTCACGACCGTCGCGACTGCGTCGACCGCCGCGACTGAGTCGACCGCCGATGGCAGTCCGGCCGCCGGCGGGCGCGGCGCGCTTCAGCCGAGGTCGTAGGCGACGCCGGCCTCGGCGACGGTCGCGCTCCAGTGCAGCTCGCGCGCGATGCGCGCGCTGAGCGCGTGAGCCGCCTCCGGTTCGCCGTGCACGACGTACAGCGACTGCGGCCGGCGCCGGCCGCCGCCGCGCACCCAGTCGATCAGAGAGTCCTGGCCGGCGTGTGCCGACAGGCCGCCGAGCGTGTGGATGCTCGCCTGCACCGGGATCGTCTCGCCGAACAGGTGCACCGACTTGGCGCCGTCGACGATGCGCCGGCCGAGCGTGCCGGCCGCCTGGTAGCCGGTGAACAGGATCCCGCACTGGCGCCGGCCGAGGTTGTGGCGCAGATGATGGCGGATGCGGCCGGCCTCGCACATGCCGCTGGCGGCGACGATCACGGCGCCGTTGCTGATCGAGTTCAGGAACATCGAGTCCTCGACGCTCTCGGTGTAGCGCAGCGAGAACGGCAGCTTGCGCGCGCGCGCGCGGGCGTGGAACTCGGCCGCCAGCTCGTCGAGCGCGTCCAGGTGGGCGAAGGTGACCTCGGCCGCCTGGCGCGCCAGCGGCGAGTCGACGAACACCAGCGGCACGCGGATGCGCCCGGCCTGCGCCAGCCGGTACAGCAGCAGCAGGAACTCCTGCGCGCGGCCGAGTGCGAACGCCGGCACGATCAGGTTGCCGCGCCGCTTGTGCAGGACGTCGTCGATCACCGCCACCAGCTCGTCCTCGGTGTCGGCGAGCGGCCGGTGATTGCGGTTGCCGTAGGTCGACTCGACCACCAGCACGTCGCAGTCCTCGCGCGCCTCGCGCTCGCTCACCAACAGCGGCGAGGCTTCACCCAGGTCGCCGGAGACGGTCAGCCGGCGTTTGCGCCCGCGGCCGTCGACGAGGTCGACTTCGGCGAAGGCGGCGCCGACGATGTGACCGGCGCTGCGCAGGCGCACGCTCGCCGCCGGGTGCGGCCGGAACTGGGCGCCGTAGGGCACGCCGATCAGGCGCGTGGTCAGGCGGTCGACGTCGTCGATCGTGTATAGCGGTGCCTCGGTGGCCGGCGCGCGGCTGCGGCGACCGCGCGGCCGGTTCGCCTCGCGCGACTGCACGTGGGCGCTGTCCTTGAGCATCACCGGCAGCAGATCGGCGGTCGGCTTGGTGCACCAGATGAGCGGCGCGCGCGCGCGCGTCGCGGCAAAGCGCGGCAGCAGGCCGCTGTGATCCAGGTGCGCGTGGGTGAGGAGCACGAAGTCGAGCGGGCCGAGATCGCGCCCGTAGGCGGCGCGGTTGCGCGCCGGCGCGTTGTCCGGCCCGCGCATCGCGCCCTGGAACAGGCCGCAGTCGACGAGGAAGTTCAGGCCGGCCGCCTCCACGCGCAGGCAGGAGCCGGTCACTTCACCGGCGCCGCCGAAGAACGTGAGCTTCATGAGCGCAGTATCGGCTCGGCGCGGGCTAGGGCCCAAGCGATCACGTCAAGCCGCCGTGCGAGGTTGCGCCGACGCGCCACGATCACGCGCGGCGGCTGTGCCGTCGGCGGCACTTGACCCGGTCGCGACCGGCCCGGCACTCAGCGCTTGCACAGCGCCGCGGCGGCGGTGTCGACCGAGGAGAAGTTGATCGCGCTGCCGGCGATGCCGATCGTGCCGCGCCCGATGGCGATGTCGCCGCCGCGCGGCGGCTTGCCGCTGCACTGGATCGTCAGCACCAGAACCCGGTGCAGAGTCGTCTGGCCGCGGTCGTTCTTGCCGCGGCGCGTCTCGCGCTTGCGCGCGACCTCGACCCAGCCGCTGCCGCGCACGCCGCCGCCGATGCGCTCGCAGGCCTCGCGCTCGTCGCGCAGGCAGGCGATCTCGTCGCAGGCGCGGCGGCTGCCCTCGGCGCAGGCCTGCTCGCGCGTCTGGTAGCCGGGTCCGAGCGGTGCGAGCGCGCGTGACGGTGCGCGGTCCGCGGGCGCTGGGGCCGGAGCGGTCGCCGCCGCCGCCGGGCCGCCGGCGGCCGGCCTGACGTCGATGCGCGTTGCGCCGGGGCAGGGTCGGTCGGAGAACACGACCCGGCCGTCGACTTCGCATCGGTACACGGCCTGCGCGTTGCCTGCGGCGACAGCCAGCAGGATCGACAGGACGAGGGCGGGCAAGTGGATCGGCATCGGCGGCCCCGGAGCGGCGCCGGCGGCGCGCCGGCTGGCGCCGATGCTAGCAACGGCCGGCCAGCGCGTTCTGGCGTGCAAGGCGGGCATGGACGAGAGACTCACAGCCTCTCAGGACGGCCAGTTCCAGTCGGCGATCTCGGGCAGGTCGGTGCCGTGGCGCACGATGTATTCGCGATGCTCGACCAGCTTGTCGCGCACGCGCTGCTTGATGTAGGCGGCGAGCGGCGCCAGCCGCGGCACGCGCTCGACCACGTCGGCGGCCAGGTGGAAGCGGTCGAGGTCGTTGCGCACCACCATGTCGAAGGGCGTGGTGGTCGTGCCTTCCTCCTTGTAGCCGCGCACGTGCAGGTTGGGGTGGTTGGCGCGGCGGTAGGTCAGGCGGTGGATCAGCCACGGGTAGCCGTGGTAGGCGAAGATGATCGGCCGCTCGCGCGTGAACAGGGCGTCGAAGTCCTTGTCGGGCAGGCCGTGCGGATGCTCCTCGCGCGGCTGCAGGGTCATCAGGTCGACGACATTGACCACGCGCATCCTCAGATCCGGCAGCCAGCGGCGCAGCAGGTCGACCGCGGCCAGCGTCTCCAGGGTCGGCACGTCGCCGGCGCAGGCGAGCACGACGTCGGGCTCGACGCCGTGATCGTTGCTCGCCCACTCCCAGATGCCGATGCCGCTGGCGCAGTGCTTGAGCGCCTGGTCCATGGTCAGCCACACCTGCTGCCGCTGCTTGCCGGCGACGATCACGTTGACCAGGTTGCGGCTGCGCAGGCAGGTGTCGGTGACCGCCAGCAGCGTGTTGGCGTCGGGCGGCAGGTAGACGCGGATCACGTCGGCCTTCTTGTTGACCACGTGGTCGATGAAGCCCGGGTCCTGGTGCGAGAAGCCGTTGTGGTCCTGGCGCCAGACGTGCGAAGTGAGCAGGTAGTTGAGCGAGGCGATCGGGCGGCGCCACGGAATCTCGCGGCTCGTCACTTTCAGCCACTTGGCGTGCTGGTTGAACATCGAGTCGACCAGGTGGATGAACGCCTCGTAGCACGAGAAGAAGCCGTGGCGGCCGGTCAGCAGATAGCCTTCGAGCCAGCCCTGGCAGGTGTGCTCGGACAGGATCTCCATCACGCGGCCGTCGCGCGCCAGGTGTTCGTCGCCGGGCAGGGTCTGCGCCTGCCAGGCGCGGCCGGTGACCTCGAACACCGCGTCCCAGCGGTTCGAGCTGAACTCGTCCGGGCTCATCAGGCGGAAGTTGCGGTGCTCGAGGTTGGCGCGCATCACGTCGCGCAGGTAGCCGCCCATCACCCGTGTCGCTTCGGCGAAGGCCGCGCCCGGCCGCTCGACCGCGACCGCGTAGTCGCGGAAGTCGGGCAGGCGCAGGTCGCGCAGCAGCAGGCCGCCGTTGGCGTGCGCATTGGCGCCCATGCGGCGCGCGCCGCTTGGCGCCAGCGCGCGCAGTTCGGCTCGCAGGCGGCCACCGGCGTCGAACAGTTCTTCGGGGCGATAGCCGCGCAGCCACTGCTCGAGCGCGCTCAGATGCTCGGGGCGGCGCGCCAGGTCGGCGAGCGGCACCTGGTGCGAGCGCCACGAGCCCTCGGCGGCGCGGCCGTCGACCTCCTTCGGACCGGTCCAGCCCTTGGGCGTGCGCAGGACGATCAGCGGCCAGCGCGGCCGGCCGCCGCCGGCCGCGCGCGCCTGGCTCTGGATCTGCGCGATGCGCGCCAGCGCGCTGTCGAGCGCCGCGGCCATCGCCTCGTGGATCGCCGGCGCCTGGTCGCCTTCGACGAACAGCGGCTCGTAGCCGTAGCCGCTGAAAAGCGCCTGCAGTTCCTCGTGCGGCAGGCGCGCCAGCAGCGCCGGATTGGCGATCTTGTAGCCGTTCAGGTGCAGGATCGGCAACACCGCGCCGTCGGCTGCCGGGTTCAGGAACTTGTTCGAGTGCCAGGCGGCGGCGAGCGGCCCGGTCTCGGCCTCGCCGTCGCCGACCACACAGGCGGCGATCAGGTCGGGGTTGTCGAACACGGCGCCAAACGCGTGCGCGACCACGTAGCCGAGCTCGCCGCCCTCGTGGATCGAGCCCGGCGTCTCCGGCGCCGCGTGGCTCGGAATACCGCCCGGAAACGAGAACTGGCGGAACAGCCGCCTCATGCCCTCGGCGTCCTCGGTGATGTCCGGATAGAACTCGCTGTAGCTGCCTTCGAGGTAGGTGTTGGCCACCATCGCCGGGCCGCCGTGCCCGGGTCCGCACAGGAAGATCATGTTCAGGTCGTGGCGGCGGATGGCGCGGTTCAGGTGCGCGTAGATGAAGTTCAGCCCCGGCGTCGTGCCCCAGTGGCCGAGCAAGCGCGGCTTCACGTGCTCGATTCTCAGCGGCGCGCGCAGCAACGGGTTGTCGAGCAGGTAGATCTGCCCGACCGACAGGTAGTTGGCCGCGCGCCACCAGCCGTCGAGCTGCTGCAGCTCGGCGGCGGTGAGAGCGGCAGTGTCGTGCGCGACGCGTTGCTCCACGTTGAGACTCTCCGACGGTTGCTGGTGCCGCTCAGGGCGTGCCCAGGTAGGCCTTGCGCACGTACTGGTCGACCATGCGCTCGGTGTTGAAGAAGGCGCCGTTGAGCGTGATCGCGTTGCGCATCACGTCCATGTAGCGGTCCGGATCGCGGTAGTACATCGGCAGGATCACCGCCTCCAGCTTCGCGTACAGCGAGCGCGCGTCGGCGGCGCGCTCGTCGCCGGCGTGGTTGCCGGCGCCGGCGTCGGCGCCGATCGCCCAGCCGGTCACGCCCTCGACGCAACCCTCGATCCACCAGCCGTCGAGCACCGACAACTGCGGCACGCCGTTGAGCGCCGCCTTCATGCCGCTCGTGCCCGAGGCCTCGAGCGGCGGCTGCGGCGTGTTCAGCCACAGGTCGACGCCGGCCACCATCTGCCGCGCCAGCGCCATGTCGTAGTCCTCGAGGTAGACGGCGGCGATGCGACCGCGCAGCGCGGCGATGCGCGCGAACACGCGCTCGATCATCGCCTTGCCGCCGTCGTCGCGCGGGTGTGCCTTGCCGGCGTAGACGATCTGCAGCGGCCCAGCGCCGTCGTGCAGCGCCAGCAGGCGGTCGAGGTCGTCGAACAGCAGGTCGGCGCGCTTGTAGGCGGTGGCGCGGCGGGCGAAGCCGATCGTGAATGCGCCGGGCTCGAGGCGCACGCCGCTGCGCTCGGCCACCGTACGCACGAGCTGTGCCTTGGCCGCCTGGTGCGCGACCCAGATCTCGTGGCGCGGGATGCGCAGCGCGTAGCGCAGGCTGGCGTTGTCGCCGCGCCAGCCGGGGATCTCACGGTCGAACAGCGCCTGGATCGGCGGCGCGGTCCAGGTGGCGGCATGCACGCCGTTGGTGATCGAGTCGATCTTGTACTGCGAGTACATCTGGCGCGAGATCTCGCCGTGGCGCTTGGCCACGCCGTTGACGTAGACGCTGTTGTCGAGCGCCAGGTAGGTCATGTTGCACACGTGGTCGAGGCAGAACCGGGCGGCGCGCTCGTGGAAGGCGTCGCCGTAGCCGGTGATCTCGTCGCGCAGCAGGCGCAGCGGAAACTGGTCGTGCCCGGCCGGCACCGGCGTGTGCGTGGTGAACACGCATAGCGGCTTGACCGCCTGCGCCACCTCGTCGGTGATCGTGGCCAGGCCGCGCCGGCGCATTTCCTCGTAGCCGAGCTCGACCACCAACAGCGCCGCGTGCCCCTCGTTCATGTGAAAGCGGCGCAGGTGCGCGTGGCCGAGCGCGCGCAGCATGCGCACGCCGCCGATGCCGAGCACCGCTTCCTGGCGCAGCCGGTAGCGGGCGTCGCCGCCGTACAGGTGGTCGGTGATCGCGCGGTCCTCGCTGCGGTTCTCCGGCAGGTCGGTGTCGAGCAGGTAAACCGGCACCACGTGGCCGCCGATGCCGCGCACGTCGTAGCGCCAGGCGCGGATCTGCACCTCGTGCCCGGCCAGGTTCAGGTGCGCGCGCTCGGGCAGCTCGGTGAGCGAGGCCGCCGGGTCCCAGGTGACCGGCACCTCGGTCTGGCGGCCGGCGGCGTCGAGCCGCTGGCGAAAGTGGCCGCGCCGGTGCACGAGGCTCACCGCCACCATCGGCACGCCGCCGTCGGCGGCCGAACGCACCGTGTCGCCGGCGAGCACGCCGAGGCCGCCGCTGTAGGTGGGCAGATCGTCGGCCAGCCCGATCTCCATCGAGAAGTAGGCGACGGCGGCGCCGTTGGTCGACAGGGGCATCGGGGTCCTGGGTCAGGGTCCGGATTGGATTCGCGGGCACCAATCTACTGCGCCGCCCGGGCGCGCGCGGACGGCGGCGGCCCGAGACTTTCCCACGAGCGCGCGGCCTCGCGTCTCATGTTTCGTGAGGAATCGCTCACTCATCTGCACCGGTCAGCCTCCGGTCGCTGTCCTCGACCGACCTCGGCGACAGCCTGCGCGAAGGTCGCGCCGGTCTGGCGCGCCGGGGGCACTCTGACGTGCAGTGACAACGGGCAGCCAAATTTTGGCAAACTTGCCGCCGGCCGGCGCGGCGCGCCAAGAGAGTGCGGTTAGCTACGCGTGCACAGCATGGCCGGCTGAAGTTAATGGGTGTGTGCCGATAGATCTAGAGCGCTGCGGTCGAGGCCGCCGGCCGTTCCGCACGCTGCCAGAAACGACACGCGCGCGGCAAAGCGGCCGCTCTGGCACCCACACGCGAATGCCCAGCCCTGCCGCTCGCATATGCGCGAGACGATCTGCAGCCCGTACCCCGTCGAGGCGGAACTGCGCGGCTGTTCCCGCACATCGTTCTCGATCCCGATCCCACGCGCGTCCGCGCGCACCAGGATCCAGGTGTCGGCGCAGGCCACGGCGTTGCGCAGCAGGTTGTCGATCAGGACCGGGCCCAGGCCCGGGGCGGCCTGCACACGCGCGTTCGCATCGAGCTGCCGCTCGATCCGCAGCCCCTTTTGCGTGGCCAATGGGGCGAGCCAATCGAGCAGGTCTTCGATGATCGCCGCGACGTCCAACTCTTGGACGTCGCGGTAGCCCGGCTCCTCGGGGCTGCGACCGAGCGCAAGGAGCGTGTCGACCAAATTTGCCATGTCGTTTGCGCTCTGGGCCATGCGCGCGAGCGCCCGTTCGCGCACGGGCGCCTCGTCCGTCGCACGCAACACGGCGAGACTGCTCTTGAAGACTGCCACCGGCATGCGCAGCTCATGGCTCGCGAAGCGCGTGAATTCCCGTTCACGTTGAAGAAAGTCGCTGAGCCGGGTCACGAGTCCCGTGAAGCCGCGGCTGAGCGCTCCCACTTCGTCGCCTCGCTGGGCGCCCGAGAATTCCACCGGTCCTTCGCGATGGCCGTTCACCTCCCGCGTCAAGGTGGCCAGCGGCAGCGCGAGCTGGCGAGCGAGCCGGGCTCCGACGGCTCCGCTCACGGCCGTCACCGCCGCGCCGATCAGCAGCAACGTGAGCAGCACGTAGGGCTCGAAGTCGTCGATGTCGAGAATCCCGTCGCCATCGATGACCGCATAGAGCGTATCGCTGCCGCCCATGATCGGGACGACCCGAAGCATCGCGCCGTCGCCAAGCCGGCGGTGCGTACCCGGCCCGTAGGAGGCCGCCCAGGCCGGCAGGTCCGGTGAGGCGCGCACGTAGAAGCGCACGTCTTCGACGCCCGGCGCGGGAAGTGCGCCGTGATGCGGGGGCTGCGCGAGGGCCTGAACCCGCTCCAGCCTGCTCGGCGTGGTGCCGTCCGTGCTCGAGAGCTCGATCTGCGCGATCGCGTGCTCGACCACCGCGCCAAGGTAGCGGCGTAGCAGGAACTCTTCGGTCCCGAGCGCGACGAGATAGACCAGAAAGCAGTAGAGCAGCGCGGTCGCCGCGGCGAAGCACAGGAACGCCCTGCGTAAGCGCCGCTGGAAGGTGCCGTCACCCGACAAAGCGCCACCCCTTGCCGTGGACCGTCTCGATCAATTCTCGTTCCCCGGAAATCGTCAGCACATTGCGCAGACGGTAGATGTGGGTGCGCAGCGAGTCGCTGTCTGGAACGTTGTCGCCCCACAGTTCCCTTTCGAGGACGGCGCGCTCCACGGTCAGCGGCGAGCGGGCAGCGAGAATCTTCAGGACCCTCAACTGCAGCTCGTGAAGCCGAATGCGCCGGCCGTTGCGCACCACGATGCCTGTGGCGTGGTCGAGCATCACTTCGCCCAACACCTGGGTCGATACCTGGGGCCGTCGCCCTCTCGCCGTGAGCGCCTGCAGACGTAAGAAGAGTTCCTCCATCTCGAACGGCTTCACAAGATAGTCGTCCGCGCCGCGTCCAAATCCCGCCTTCTTGTCCTGCAGCGTGTCGCGTGCGGTCAGGAAGATCACGGGGGTTTCGTCGCGCATCTGTGTGCGCAGGCGCTCGCAGACCTCCAGCCCGTCGATACCCGGAACAGCCACATCGAGAACGTAGACATCGAATCGCGCACTGTTCGCAAGATCGAGACACGCCTGTCCATGGAAGGCCAGGTCGACCGCGCAGCCCCGCACCTCCAGGTAGTCCGAAACTGCTCCGGCCAGCGCAAAATTGTCTTCGAGGAGAAGTATCCTCATTGTGATGCCGCAACGAAGACGAGGGCGCGATGGTAAAGCCGCGGTGCGCTGTGCACCACCGCGCCATGTGACGATCGGTTCACGGGAGGCTTCTTAGGATCGATCGCTCGACTTGATCGACTCCTTCTCGCCATCCCTTGGTCTCGACCTTCATCGCACGGAACCGTATCACCATCGCCCGACTGTTCTGCATCGGCGCTTTGCTATATCGGGGGACGCCAGTGATGGTGGGTTCTCTGGCGATCTCTCACGCGGCCTTCTCCCTAACCGGCCCAGAATTCAGGAGCGCTGAGCCCTTATAGGAACCGCGCCCAGCGCAATGAGGAGATCTGAATGAAACGAATCATTTGGCTTTTCGCAGGGCTGCTGGTCTTCTGCGCCTCATCTGCTGCGATGGCGCAAAGCGCAGATGGCGGGATGCGAATTTCAGTCGTCAGTATGGAGACACAGCGACCTCTCGCGGGCGTGACTGTGACCGTGACCGACCGCGTCGGTAACGTCATTACCCGTCGCACGGAGGCCAACGGAACTGTCGAGTTGACTGACCTTGCCACGGGACTCTATGCGGTCAAGGCAGACGGCCCTGGCTTGATTGCGGTCAGCGAGCCCAGCGTACGTGTAGTCGCCCGCAGGGTGACTCCGCTGAACCTCGAGATGCTCGCCCGCACGGAGGCGCTCGAGGAAGTCGTGATCGTAGGCCGCGCGCAGATTGCCGATCCGTATGGAGCAGTGAGCAACTCCCTGCTGAACCGAGAGGAATTGCGCAGCGCCCCTGGCACAGGTGGTGATGTCCTGCGAGCGCTTGACGGCCTGCCGGGGCTGATACCCGACGGCGAATTCGCCAGCTTCTCCGTTCGCGGCCGTGGACCCCGAGACAATCTGTTTCTCGTTGACGGGCTGCCCCTTGACCGTGTGGTTCACTTCGACCAGACACTCGGCGAGGAGGAGGACATCGGTGGCGGTGGTCGCTACTCGATCTTCGCGCCGAATTCCATCGCAAGTGCGGAATTCTCGCCCGGCGGTTGGAGCGCCGCGTACGGCGGGCGCTCGGGCTCCTTGCTGAAGCTCGACGTCGTTGGCGGCAGCCCGACGCCGAGCGCCAGTCTGCGGGTGGACATCGCAGGCCTCGAACTCGGGTACGAGGGGCCAAGCGGCATCCATGGTGATACGACCATGTTCTTTACGGCGCGCCAGTTCGATTTCGGCCGCGTCTTCGACATGATCGACGAGAAGGACATTGGCCAGCCGGAATTGACCGATGTCGTCCTCAAGACGGTGACTTCCCTCGATGCTGACAACACGATTGAGTTTCTCGGTATCTACGCGCCGGAGAAATACACGCGCGATATCGCCAACGTCCTCGCCTCCCCGAACTTCGAGGACGTGACGTTGCTCGACACCGAGCAGGACCTGGCTCTGGCGGGGCTGACCTGGCGCCGCCGGGTCGGAGCGAACGGGCAATGGACGAATCGACTCTACTACCGCGCGAACGACAAGATCTCAGCGGAGGGTGAGGCGTATCCGGACCTCGTGCCGGTGGGTACCCCGGCCCGGGACGTCCCGGTGCGCGACCGCTTGCTTACCGTCACCGAGAAGGAAACCGAGATCGGCTGGCACAGCGATTACGTGACTCGAAACCGTTTCGGCCAGGGATCGGCTGGGCTGCGCGTCTGGCAGACGGAGGTTGATTATTCGACTCTTCTCAGGGAGGACTGGGACCGGTTCGTCTATCGTACGACCGACCCGCGTCCGCCCGGCCAGCAATACATCACGTTGACGCCGGATAGCATCGACTCGGTTTACAAGGCGAAGGAGACCAGCTACGCCGCATACGGCGAGCAGGTGTTCGAGTTTGGTCGCTGGGATCTGAGAGCCGGGCTTCGTTACGATCGCGATGGCTTTTCGGACGAATCGCTCGTCTCTCCGCGGCTTGCGGCGAACTGGCGCCTGGCGCCGGGCACGCGAGTGTCGGCAACTGCGGGCGTGTTCTATCAGTCGCCGCGCTTTCTGGTCCGCGCGGCCAGCCCGGAGAACTTCGCTATCGAAAATGAGCGAATCACTCACGTGAGCGTGGGCTTCCTGCAGTACTTCGGCCCGAACTGGTCGCTGCTCGTCGAGCCGTACTATCAGTGGCTGGATAACCTCATCGTCGATGAGGAACGCACCAGTGGCCGGGTCAGCAACAACGGGGAAGGCACGAATCTCGGCGTGGATGTCGTTCTGTCGCGGCGCTTGGCGAATGGCTGGTTCGGGAATGTCGTCTACGCCTATAACAAGGCACGCATCAACGATAACGATGGATTCGGGGACTATGACGCCGACTTCAACCGCGAGCACTTTTTCTCCATCGGCGGCAGTTGGGAGATCAACGAACGCTGGAAAGTAGGTGCGCGTTGGAAATGGGCGAGCGGGCGACCCACGGACGACTTCATCATCCATAGTGACGTGCTGGGACCTGGACAGCCGCTGCGCTACTCGAAGGAACTGACGCGGCGGAACGCGCTTCGGCTTGAAAACCTTCACTCGCTCAATATCCGGATCGACTACCGGCGTCCTTTCGGCTGGGTGGACCTCGTCGCATTCCTGGACGTGATCAACGTCTATGGCGGCCCAAGCGGTGGTTCCCAGGAATTCGATCCGCGGCGGGGCGTAAATGTCAAAGACGAAGGCGAAGCATTTCCCATCATCGGCCTCATCTTTGAACGCTCCTGGTGAGAGACCCGCACGCAAGACTCGCGCCGGCGTCGTCGACATCTTCCCGAACGAAGCCGCGATCACTCGGCTCGTCGGCGTGGGCGCCGGCGGATGTGGCCGACGCGATCGATTCCTTCGCGCACCGATGATGCGCGCGTCGTTGCGCGGTCCCGCGTGGAGCCCAACCGGGCCGCGCAGGCACGCGTCTGACGACGCAGCGCAGTTTCGACCACAATCAGCACCTGATTGTGACGAGAGGGGCACTGCGATGGGTTGGCCGACTCTATTCAGGGCGCCGATGGCTGCGGCCGCTGAAGCGCCCGATCGCCCGCGGACAGTGCTGATCGCCGGCGCGCTCGCAGTGCTGCTGTCGGGCTGTGCATCGGTCGATTGGGTCAGGACGCGCTTCGTCGAGCCGGGACCTGCGACCGCCGTGCCGCCGCCGGCGGCTGCAACCGCTCCCGCGCCGGCCCCACCGCCGGCGACGCCTCTGCCCGCCGCCGCGCCGCCTGTCGCCGCTCTGCCCCCTGCCTCTCAACGCGGTCTGAAGCCGGTGCGTCCGCGCGCCGCAGCCGCCGCGCCAGCGGCCGCGCTTCCGGAGGCCGCGCCGATCGCGCCGGCGATCGCAGCGGCACCGCCTGCGCCGCCTGCGGCTCCAACGCCGAATCGGGCCGTACCCGCGGCCCCTGCGACGCCGCCGGCCGCCCCTGCCGCACCCGCCGCCGCGCCGGCCCCTGCGCCGTCCGCGCCCAAAGCTGGCGCC
>JBBIST010000082.1:0-13189 GCA_037441125.1 Burkholderiales bacterium | reverse complement strand
ACGAAGTTGCCGCTGACCACGCGCACCTTGGCGTTGGCCATCGGCGTGTTCGGCAGGCCCTGCGAGAAGGCGGCCTCGATGTCGAGCCGGATCTCGCCCGCCGCTTCCTTGACGCAGCCGAGCGCATCTGCGTCGGTGACGCGGATGCCGCGCTCGAAGCGCGAGGCAAGACCCTTCAGTGCCATCTGCGCCTGCACCTGCGGCCGCGAACCGTGCACGAGCACGATGCGGATTCCCATCGCGTGCAGCAGCGACACGTCTTGCACGAACGCCGTCAAGTGCCCGGCCTCGACCAGTTCACCGTTGAAGGCGACGACGAAGGTCTTGCCCCGGTGCGCATGCACGTAGGGCGCGACGTCGCGCAGCCAGGCAACGAACTGCGCCGGATCGGTCACCGGCGAGTCGAGCATCGCCTGCGCTGGCGGCACGGCGGCGGTCGGGGTGGGATCGTCCATCGCGGCCGATTATAGGGAGCGCACCGCCGCGAAGCGCCCACGCTCGCGGCGGCAATGACCGGCCCGTGGCGGCCGGTTCGCTCAGGCGGAGGCCGGTTCGAGACGGAAGACGCTGACCGCTGCCGCCAGGCGTGCCGACTGGTCGCGCAGCGAACCGGTGGCGGCGGCCGCCTGTTCGACCAGCGCCGCGTTCTGCTGCGTGGCCCGGTCGAGCTGGTTGACGGCGACGTTGACCTCGCCGATGCCGTTGCTCTGTTCCTGTGTCGCGGCGGCGATCTCGCCGATCAAATCGGCCACGCGCTGCACCGACTGCAGGAGCTCGACCATCGTTGCGCCGGCCTCGCCGACCCGGGCCGATCCGTCGCCGACTTTGGCGACGGAGCCCTCGATCAGGGTCTTGATCTCGCGCGCCGCCTGCGCGCTTCTCTGCGCCAGCGTGCGCACTTCGGCCGCGACCACGGCGAAGCCGCGGCCCTGTTCGCCGGCACGCGCCGCCTCGACCGCGGCGTTCAGCGCGAGGATGTTGGTCTGGAAGGCGATGCCGTCGATGACGCCGATGATGTCGGCGATCTTGCGGCTGTACGTCTCCACCTCGCCCATCGTCGCGACCGCCTGCCGAACCACTTCGCCGCCGCGGCCCGCGACCTCGGCCGCCGAGCGCGCTAGTTGCGTCGCCTGACGTGCCGCTTCGGCGCTCTGGCGCACGGTGCCCGACAACTGCTCGACCGAAGCCGCGGTCTGCTGCAGGCTGCTCGCCTGCTGCTCGGTGCGACTCGACAGATCCTGGTTGCCCTGCGCGATCTCGCCCGAGGCGCTGGCCACCTGTCCGGCGCCGTCGCGCACCTGGCGCACGATGCCGGCAAGATCCCGGTTCATGTGATCGAGCGCGCGCATCAGCTCGCCGAATTCGTCGTGGCGCGACGTGTCGATGCGTCGGCTCAGGTCGCCGGCGGCGACCGCCTGGGCGACGGCGACCGCCTCGGCGAGCGGCGCCGTGATCGAGCGCGTCAGCCGGTATGCGCCGAACACGCCTACGGCGAGCACCGCCAGCAGCACCCCCGCCAGTGTCCGCCGCAGTTGCCGTCCCGAAGCCTCCATGGCCGCCAGCGTCGCCTGCACGGAGCGCTGCTGCTCGCCCACGAACGCGTCCAGCGCGGCGTAGTACGGCACCGTTGCTTGCGCGAAGGAGCCGCGCGCGATCGCGGCCGCCGCCTTCAGGTCGCCGGCGGCGCGCAGCTCACGCGCTCGCTGCAGCTCGGCCAGAACCGCCTGACGCGTGACGGCGATGCGCTCGAGATGGGCACGGTCGGCGCTGCTGAGCGGCATCGCCTCGACCTGCTTGTGCACTTCACCGATGCGCGTCACCGCCGCCGGTATCGCTTCCCGGAACAGCGCCTCGACCGCGGGATCGGCGGAGGCGTGAACCGCCAGCACGCGCGCGACGTTGGCTTCGACCAGTCCCTTCCACTGCACCGCCAGGCGCAGCTTCTCGCCCTGCACCTGCGCCAGATCCTGCGCCGTCTGGCGCACTTCGACCAGCCGCATCAGGCCGAAGGAAAACGACACCAGCATGAACGTGACCGCGATCGCGCAAGCCAGCCACAGCTTGCCCGAGGTCTTCAGACGCAATTGCACCGTGCCCTCCGTGGGAAGTCGATTCGCGCCGCAACCGCGCAAGCGTAGAGTTCGGCGCCGGCGCGGATCGCCGGATCTGGGCCGGATTCGTGCCCGACTTTCGAGCCTGCCGCCCGAGGTGCCGTCAGGCGCAGGGCCAAGGCAGCGCGCGACCTCGCACCTGCGCGTAAGCTCGCGCGCCCGACCCACGCCTGTGCCGATGTCCGAGCCCGCCGTCCAGCGGCCCGCGCCGCGCGCGCTGCCGCCGATCTCGTTTCCGCAGGAGCTTCCGGTCAGCGCCCGGCGCGACGAGATCGCGCGCGCGATCGCCGCCCATCAGGTGGTGATCGTCAGCGGCGAGACCGGCTCCGGCAAGACGACGCAGTTGCCGAAGATCTGCCTGGCGCTCGGCCGCGGAGGCACCAGGCTGATCGGCCACACGCAGCCGCGCCGGATCGCCGCCGCCAGTGTGGCGCGGCGCATCGCGCACGAGCTCAACACCGCGCCGGGTGAGGTGGTCGGCTTCAAGGTGCGCTTCGGCGACCACACGCGGCCGGGGGCGTCGATCAAGCTGATGACCGACGGCATCCTGCTGGCGGAGACGCAGTCCGATCCGCAACTGGCGGCCTACGACACGATCATCATCGACGAGGCGCACGAGCGTTCGCTCAACATCGACTTCCTGCTCGGCTACCTCAAGCAGTTGCTGCCGCGGCGGCCGGATCTGAAGCTGATCGTCACCTCGGCCACGCTCGACGCCGAGCGCTTCGCCCAGCACTTCGGCGCCAGGGGCAGCCCGGCGCCGGTGATCGAGGTGTCGGGCCGCACCTATCCGGTGGAGATCCGCTGGCGGCCGCTGCGGGAGGCCGACGACGCCGACGACCGCACGCTGATGGACGGCATCGTCGATGCGGTCGACGAGTGCGCGCGCGCCGGCCGCGGCGACGTGCTGGTGTTTCTGCCCGGCGAGCGCGAGATCCGCGAAGCGGCCGAGGCGCTGCGCAAGCACCATCCGCCGGGCACCGAGCTGCTGCCGCTGTACGCGCGGCTGAGCGCCGACGAGCAGGAGCGGGTGTTCAAGCCCGGCGAATTCGGGTCGGCGAGGCGCATCGTGCTTGCGACCAACGTCGCCGAGACTTCGCTTACGGTGCCCGGCATCCGCTACGTCGTCGACACCGGCGTGGCGCGCGTCAAGCGCTACTCGTACCGGAACAAGGTCGAGCAACTGCAAGTCGAGCCGATCTCGCAGGCCTCGGCCAGCCAGCGCGCCGGCCGCTGCGGCCGCATCGCCGAGGGTGTCTGCATCCGCCTGTACGACGAGGCCGACTTCGCCAAGCGGCCGAAGTTCACCGACCCGGAGATTCTGCGCTCGTCGCTGGCGGGCGTGATCCTGCGCATGAAGTCGCTCGGTCTGGGCGACGTGCGCGCGTTTCCGTTCGTCGAGCCGCCGCCCGGGCGCGCGATCGCCGACGGCTACGACCTGCTGGCCGAACTCGGCGCGGTCGACGACGACAACGAGCTGACAGAGGTGGGCCGGGACCTGGCGCGCCTGCCGCTCGACCCGCGCGTCGGCCGCATGCTGCTGGCGGCGCGCGAGCAGCACGCGCTCGCCGAGGTGCTGATCATCGCCGCCGCGCTCAGCGTCCAGGACCCGCGCCAGCGGCCGGTCGAACAGCAACAGGCGGCCGACCAGGCGCACCGGCACTTCGCCGCAGACGGCAGCGACTTCCTGTCGTTCGTCAAGCTGTGGCACTTCGTGCACGAGAAAATCGAGCACAAGAAGTCGAGCCGCAAGCTGACCGCGGAGCTGCACGGTCATTTCATCTCGCCGCGGCGCGTGCGCGAGTGGAAGGACGTGCATGCGCAGCTGGCGCAGCAGGTGGCGCAACTGGGCTGGCGCGTCAACACCTCGCCGGCCACCTTCGAGCAGGTGCACCGGTCGCTGCTCGCCGGACTGCTCGGCAACGTCGGCTTCAAGACCCTCGATGCCGACGCGATGGGGCAGCGCGGCGAGCCGCCCTACCTCGGCGCGCGCGGCATCAAGTTCCACGTCTGGCCGGGTTCGCCGCTGGCGAAGAAGGCGGGCCGGTGGCTGATGGCGGCGGAACTGATCGAGACCTCGCGCCTGTTCGCGCGCTGTGTGGCGAGCATCGATCCGGTCTGGATCGAGCGCGTCGGCGCGCATCTGCTGAAGAAGTCGTGGTCGGAGCCGCGCTGGGAGAAGGCCTCCGGGCAGGTGATCGCCTTCGAGCGCGCGGCGCTGTACGGGATGACCGTGTACGCGCAGCGGCGCGTGCCTTTCGGTGCGCGCGATCCGCAGGCGGCGCGCGAACTGTTCATCCGCACCGCCCTGGTCGACGGCGAGCTCGATACGCAGGCGCCATTTTTCCTTCACAACCGGCGGCAGCTAGCGCAGATCCGCGAGCTGGAACACAAGACGCGCCGCCCCGACGTGCTGGTCGACGAGGAACTGATCTTCCGCTTCTACGACCGGCTCGTTCCGCCCGAGGTGTGCAGCGCGGCGCTGTTCGACGCCTGGCGGCGCGAGGCGGAAAAGGCCGATCCGAAGCTGCTGTTCCTGTCGCGCGACGAGCTGATGCGGCACGAGGCCGCCGGCGCGACCACCGACTATTTCCCGAAGAAGTGGAACGTCGGCGGCGTCGAGATGGCGCTCGCCTACCACTTCGAGCCCGGCAGCGCGCGCGACGGCGTGACGCTCGCGGTGCCGATCTACGCGCTCAACCAGGTCGACCCGGTGCGCTGCGAATGGCTGGTGCCGGGCATGCTCAAGGAGAAGGTGCACCTGGCGCTGAAGTCGCTGCCGCAGAAGCTGCGCCGGCACTGCGTGCCGCTGCCCGAGTATGCGGCGGGCTTCGTCGAGCGCCACGCCGGGATGCTCGCGCAGCCACGCGTGCCGCTCATCGATGCGCTGATCGACGACCTGCGTCGGCAGCTTTCCGTCACCTGCCAGAGCGGCGACTTCAAGCTCGAGCAGTTGCCGGCGCATCTGACGATGAACTTCAAGGTTATCGACGAGCACGGCCGCCAGCTTGGCATGGGGCGCAGCCTGGCGCAGTTGCGCGCCGAGCTCGGCAGCCAGGCGCAAGAGAGTTTCCAGACGCTGGCGGCGCGCGACGCGCAGGTCGCCGACAAGCTGCACGAGCAGATCGTCGACTGGGACTTCGGCGCCCTGCCCGAACTGCTCGAGGTCCGTCGCGGCGGGCAGACGCTCGCCGGCTACCCGGCGCTGGTCGACCACGGCACGCACTGCGAGGTCGAGGTGTTCGATTCGCCCGAGCAGGCGCTGGCGCGGCACCGCGACGGCCTGCGCCGCCTGTTCCGGTTGCAGTTGAAGGAGAACATCAAGTTCATCGACCGCCAGCTCGCGTCCCTGCAGACGGTGCAGATGCAGGCCGCGACGGTGCCGGCGCTGGCGCTGGCGCTGCCGAGCTTCGAGGCGTTGAAGGAGCAGGTGTTGACCGCCGCCATCGATCGCGTCTGTCTGGCCGACCCGTGGCCGGCCGACGACGCGAGCTTCGCCGCGCGCCGCAACGAGGCCAAGGGCCGGCTCGGACTGATCGCGCAGGAGGTGGCGCGACTGGCCGCGGCGATCGTGCACGAGGCGGCGGCGGCGACGAAGAAGCTCGCCGGCCGGCGCGCCTTTGCCGCGGCGGTGGCCGACGTCGAGCAGCAGTTGCGGCAACTGTTCGCGCCCGGTTTCCTGGTCGCCACGCCGGCGGCGCAACTGGCCCACTATCCGCGCTACCTGAAGGCGATCGCAGCGCGCCTGGACAAGCTCGCCGCCGATCCGGCGCGCGACGCGCAGCGGCAGGCGGAACTGGCGCCACTGAGCGTCGCCTTCCAGCGCGAACTGGCGGCGCGCAAGGGCGTCGCCGACCCGCGCCTCGCCGAGTTCCGCTGGTTGCTGGAGGAGCTGCGCGTGTCGCTGTTCGCGCAGGAGCTGCGCACGCCGGTGCCGGTCAGTGTCAAGCGCTTGCAGAAGGTGTGGGAGAGCCTGCGGCGCTGAGGCGCGGCCGCCGGCGTGGACTCATGAGCGAATTCGAACGCGACCCCGACGATGGTCCGGCAGGCCGGCCAGCGCGCACGCTGCCCGGCATCCATCGCTCGGCGACGATGCGGCTGCTGTTCCTGATCGCCGGCTCGCTGTTCGTGGTGCTGGGCGCGATCGGCCTGTTCCTGCCGCTGCTGCCGACGACACCGCTGCTGCTGCTGGCCGCCGCCTGCTACGCGCGCGGCTCGCGCCGCTTCTACGACTGGCTGCTCGCCAATCGCACCTTCGGCCCGTTGATCCACGAGTGGCAGGTGCACCGCTCGATTCCGTACCGGACCAAGCTGTCGGCGATCGCGCTGATGGGCCTGACACTCGGCCTGTCGATCGTGTTCTTCGTCGAGCCGGTCTGGCTGAAGCTTGCATTGACCGCCTTCGGGCTATCGCTCGCGGTCTGGATGTACCGGCTGCCCTCGCGCGACCGGCCGCGGGCGCGGCGCTGAGGCGCGAGATCGCGCGGCCGCCGGCGCAGACTTGCGCCGCCGCTAGCCGCGCAGGTCGAGCGTGGCGAGCACCGGTGCGTGGTCGCTCGGCTGCTCGCGGCGGCGCGGTTCGACGTCGATCGTGCAGGCGGTGCAGCAGGCGGCCAGCGGTGGCGCGAGCAGGATGTGGTCGATGCGCAGCCCCATTTTGCGGCGGAAGGCGAGGTTGCGGTAATCCCACCACGTGTAGCTGCGCGGCGGCTGCTCGAACAGGCGGAAGGCGTCCGCCAGTCCGAGCTCGAGCAGGGCGCGGAACGCCGCTCGCTCGGGCTCGGAGAACAACACCTGCCCGGCCCAGGCCGCGGGGTCGTGCACGTCGCGCTCCTCGGGCGCGATGTTGAAGTCGCCGGCGAGCGCCAGACGCGGATGGCGCCTGAGCTCGCCGCGCAGCCAGGCGGTGAGCGCCGCGATCCAGCGCAGCTTGTACTCGTACTTGTCGGAGCCGACCGCCTGGCCGTTGGGAAAGTAGGCGCAGACCACGCGCAGCGGGCCACCGGCTGCGGCCGGCAGGGTCAGCGCCAGCAGGCGCTTTTGCTCGTCGGCGAATTCGGGCAGGTTGACCTGGACCTCGGCCGGCTCGGCCGTGGCGGCGGCGCGCAGCAGGATCGCGATGCCGTTGTAGGTCTTCTGCCCGGCGTAGACGCTGCGATAGCCGGCCGCCTCGAGCTCGGCACGCGGGAAGCGATCGTCGGTGAGCTTGGTTTCCTGCAGGCAGACGACCTCGGGCGCATGCGCGCGCAGCCAGTCGAGCAGGTGCGGCAGCCGCACCTTCAGCGAGTTGACGTTCCAGGTGGCGAGCGCAAGCGCCATCGGTCAGCGCGCCGGCGCCGTGGCGGCGGGGGTCTCGGCCGCGGCGGCCGGTGCTGCCGCGGTGGGCGCGACCAGCGGGCGCGGCGGCGGGTTGCGCCAGGTCGCCGGCAAATTGGCGGCGCGCGGATAGCCGGCGGCGTCGAGCGCGCGGTGCCAGTCCTCGGGAACGAATTCCTTGATGCTCTGGCGGCCGACCGTGAGCACCGGCACCTTGTCGCCGAGGTCGAGCTTCTTGAACGCCTCAACGTCCTGCGCCGTGCTGACCGTGACTTCGGCGAAGGGCGCACCGCGCGCGCGCAGCAGCTCGCGCGCGGCGCCGCAGGCCGGGCAGTCGGCGGCCGTGTACAGCGTGATCGGGAAGGCGGTTGCCGCGCGCCGCACCAGCAGCGGCAGGGTGGCCAGCGGATCGGTGGTATCGCCGCCGGCGCGCCGCACCGGCTCGATGTTGCGCGCCTCGCGCGGCGGGTGGTCGCCGTAGTGGACACGGCCGGCGCCGTCGACCCACTTGTACTGGGCGGCGGCGAGCGCAGGCAGCAGGGCGATCAGCACGACGAGCAGGCGCATGGCGGACCTTCGCGGGTGAGAGAGCGTTGGCGCGATCGTAGCGGCGCCGGCGGCACCGTGAATCGTCCTTCGGCCGGACCGCCGATCGGCGACGATGCGGGCAACCGAAGCCCGTGCCGGTGTCTCAGCTCAGCCCGGCCGCGCGTTCGGCCGACTCGACCGTGTTGGTGAGCAGCATCGTGATCGTCATCGGTCCGACGCCGCCCGGCACCGGCGAGATCCAGCCGGCGACTTGCCTGACGGATTCGAAGTCGACGTCGCCGGCCAGCCGGCCGTCGGCGGTCCGGTTGGTGCCGACATCGATCACCGCCGCGCCCGGCTTGACCATGTCGGCGGTCACCAGGTGGAGGCGGCCGACCGCGGCCACGAGCACGTCGGCCTGGCGCGTGAACGCGGCCAGATCGCGCGTGGCGCTGTGGCAGATGGTGACGGTGGCGTTGGCGGCGAGCAGCAGCATCGCCATCGGCTTGCCGACCATGTTCGAACGGCCGAGCACGACCGCGTGGGCGCCGGCCAGCGGCACCGCGGCCGAATCGAGCATCTTCATCACGCCGTAGGGCGTGCACGAGCGAAAGTGCGGCACGCCCATCAGCGTCAGCCCGGCGTTGGTTGCATGCAGGCCGTCGACGTCCTTGTCGAAGGCGATCGACTCCAGCACCCGCTGCGCGTTGACGTGGCGCGGCAGCGGCAACTGCACGAGGATGCCGTGCAAAGAGGAATCGGCGTTCAGGGCGGCGATGGCGGCGATCAGCTCCGCTTCGCCAACCTCGGCCGGCAGCTTGCGGAACACCGAGCGGATGCCGGACTCTTCGCAGGCGCGGATCTTGTTGCGCACGTACACCGCCGAGGCCGGATCGTCGCCGACCAGCAGCACCGCCAGTCCAGGCGCCTGGCCGCGCGACCTGAGGACGTCGATGCGCGGAATCAGCTCGGCGCGCAGGCGGGCGGCGAGCGCCTTGCCGTCGATGATGCGGGCGGTCATGGTGGCGGGTCGGGCAGGGCGCGGGGTGGTCGACGTCGCCGGCCGTCCAGGCAAGGGCCGGGCGCGGCGCGCGAGCGGCGCGCATTGTAGGCGGCCGACCGGCGGCGGCCGCGGCGGTCAGCCCTGGCTGCTAAGGGCCACCCGCATCAGGTCGGCCACAGTGTTGGCCTTGAGCTTGTCCATGATGTTGGCGCGATGCGCCTCGACGGTCTTGATCGAGATGCCCAGGTCGTCGGCGATCTGCTTGTTCAGGCGGCCGGCCATGATGCGCTCGAGCACCTGCTGCTCGCGCGGCGTCAGGCGGGCGAGCAGCGTCTGGTTCATGCGCGCGCGGTCGCGGCGCGCAGCTTCCTCGCGCGCGCGCGCCAGCATCTGCTCGACCAGGCTCTTGAGCTTGGCTTGGTCGAAGGGCTTCTCGATGAAGTCGACTGCGCCCTTCTTCATTGTCGCCACCGCCATCGGCACGTCGCCGTGGCCGGTGATGAAGATGATCGGCAGCGCGATCTTGCGCCCGACCAGCAGCTCCTGCAGTTCGAGTCCGCTCATGCCGGGCATGCGCACGTCGAGCACCAGGCAGGCGATCGCGCTCGGATCGAAGCCGGCGAGGAAGGCCTCGGCACTGTCGAAGGTCTGCACGCGGTAGCTCGCGCCCTCGAGCAGCCACTGCAGCGAGTCGCGCACCGCTTCGTCGTCGTCGACCACGTAGACGACGCCGAGCGCCTCGGCCTGGTCGGATTCTTCAGCCGCGTTGCTCTGGGTCATGGTCGCGCTTCTCCTTGTTCGACTTCGGTCACATCTGCGGGCTGATCGCGCCGTTCCAAGTCCTCGTCGGCAAGCGGCAGGGTAAACCGCATGATCGTGCCGCCGCTGGGCTCGGGATTCGGCGCGACGCTGAGGCGGCCGCGGTGGAACTCGACGATCGAGCGGCAGATGCTCAGCCCCATGCCCATGCCTTCGCTCTTGGTGCTGAAGAAGGGCTGGAACAGGCTGGCGACGTGCGCGTCCGGGATGCCGCTGCCGCGGTCGATGACAGCGATCTCGGCCGTGCTCTCCGAGGCGCGCCGGACCTCGACGTCGATGCGGCGCACGAGCGCGCGGTCCATGGCGTCGATCGCGTTCTTCAGCAGGTTCAGCAGCACCTGCTCGATCAGGATCGGATCGACGTCGAGCGCCGGCAGCCCCGGCTCGACCGCGACCGCGATCGCGATCGACTTCTTGCGCGCCTCGATCTCGGCGAAGGCGACCGCGTCCTCGACGATGCGCGCCGCCGGCGTCGGCCGCCGCCGCGGCTCGCTGCGCTTCACGAACTCGCGGATGCGGCGGATGATGCGGCCGGCGCGCTGCGCCTGGGCGCTGGTCTTCTCCAGCGCCGGCAACACTTCGTCGCTGCTGGCGGCGCCGCCCTTCAGCCGCGCCAGCGCGCCCTCGCTGTAGTTGGTGATCGCGGTCAGCGGCTGGTTCAACTCGTGCGCCAGAGACGACGCCATCTCGCCCATCGTCATCAGGCGCGAGGTGAACTGCACCTTCTCCTCCTGCTGGCGCACGATCTCGTCGGTGGCCTTGCGCAGCGTGATGTCGGTGGCGATCTGCAGATTGGCCGGCCGGCCGTCGACCCAGCGGATCGCGCGCATGCGCACGTCGTACCAGCGGCCCGACTCGCGGTCCTGCACTTCGCTCGCCGGGTGCGCGCGTGCCGCCTCCAGTTCGCGCGCCAGTCGGTGGTGGCCGCCGGCGCCCTGGCCGAACTCCTGCCGGTAGGCGCGGTTGGCAAACAGTGGCTCGCCGACTTCGCCGTCGGCGGCGACCACCGAGACCGCCGCCTGCAGCGACTCGAGCACCATGGTGAAGCGGTCGTGCGCCGCCGCCAGCTCGTTGCGGTTGCGCTTGTGCTCGGTGATGTCGGCCATCGACGTCACCCAGCCGATCTGCGCCCCGCCTTCGTCGACCAGCGGCGACACGTACATGCGCGCGTCGAAACGGCTGCCGTCGGGTCGTTGCACGACGGTCTCGAAGCCGGAGGCGTCGACCTCGCCGGCGAGAACCTGCGCCAGGTTCGCCTGGTGCTCATCGATCCGTTCCGGCGGCCAGTAAGGATAGGGCGGCGCGCGGCCGACCAGATCGGCTTCCAGCCAGCCGGTCATCTGGCAGAACGACTTGTTGACGTAGCGGATCACGCCGTCGCGATCGAGCACGCGCAAGCCGGTGGCCAGTGAGTTCTCCATCGCCCGTCGCAGCGAGGTCTCGGCCAGCATCGCGCGGTCGGCGCGTACCAGGCGCGTCGTGTAGCGCAGCAGCACGATCATTGCGAAGCCGACCGCGCCCGAGAGCATCCCGATCAGCCACAGCGGCGCCGTTCCGGTGAGCAGCGTAGGCGCGCGAAACGCACTCGCCTGCAGGCGCGCCTGCGCCGGCAGCGGCGACAGCGCGGCGGTGTGAATCAGCGCATTGGCCGGCGCCGGGGTAGCGCTGGTGGCGGCGATCACGTGATGGTCGCTGAGCAACTGCAGCCGGTAACGGTTCAAGGTCTCGGGCGAAAGGCTGCGCAGCAATTCAGTCGCTGACACCCGCACCAGCACCGCGCCGGCAAAGCGCCCGTCGGTGTAGACAGGCACCACAAGGGCCAGTGCTGCCGGCCGCTCGTCGGCCGGCAGCACGCCCCACAGCGCTTCCGGTGCATGACGCGCGCGCTCGAGAAGCGGCAGGAAACCGAGCTCGACCAGGTCGTCGGGACGCATCGGCACGGTGCCCTCGGGCAGCGGGCTCCACACGAGGCGGCCGGCCTGGTTCACGAACTTGACCCGCTGCACTTCCGGCTTGGCGTAGATCAGATCGCCGACGATCGTCGCCAGGCGACGTTCGCCGACGGTTTGCGCGCCGATCTCGAGCGCGACCGCGGACAGCGCTTCCGACAGGCTCGTCAGGCGGGCGTCGAGCTGCAGGACCGCCGAGTCGAAGTCGCGCTTGAGCGCTTCGCGCTGCAGTTGGCGATCCTCGGCCAAGATCGCCAGGAACAGGCCGGCAACGAGCAGAACGATCGCGGCGATCGCCGCGAACGGCAGCCAGGTCTCGCGCCGTCGGCGATCGACCGGCAGGCCGAGCGCCTCGAAGGCGGGCGGTCTTGCCAGCGGATCGGCGGAGTGGGTGGATCGACCTGACATCAGTCTGGGAGCAGATCGGCAGGCAAGCGGCGAGCCGGAGGTAGGCAGTCGATTATTGCCCGAGCACTGGAAACTGACCGTTGTTCGGCTGCCGCATTATGAAAATAAAGGCCGCTATTTGAAATTTTGCCAATCGTTGTTAGAGTCGCTGCAATCCGCCCTGAGCCGGTCGCACCATCGCGCGCGCCGCGGGTCGACAGCCACGAAGACGAGGAGACACAGATGTCCGCCTTGCCGAACTTCCCGGCGGCCGCAGCCGACGCCGCCGACGCCGATCCGCTCGAGACGCGCGAGTGGGTCGATGCGCTGTTGGCGGTGATCGAGCGTGAGGGGCAGGCGCGCGCACACTTCCTGCTCGACTGCCTGCTCGACGAGGTGCGCCAGGCCGGCATCGACCTGCCCTTTTCGGCCAACACCGCTTACGTGAATACCATCCCGGCCGATCAGGAGGAGCGCTCGCCCGGCAACATCGAGATCGAAGAGCGGCTGCGCGCCTACATGCGCTGGAACGCAATGGCGATGGTGGTCAAGGCCAACCGCCTGCACCCGGCCGACGGCGGCGACCTCGGCGGCCACATCTCGAGTTTCGCCTCGGTGGCGACGATGTTCGGCACCGGTTTCAACCACTTCTGGCACGCGCCGAGTGAGCGCCACGGCGGCGACCTGATCTACATCCAGGGCCACAGCGCCCCCGGCGTCTATGCGCGCGCGTTCATGGAAGGGCGGCTGAGCGAGCAGCAACTGCTCAACTTCCGCCAGGAGGTCGAAGGCAAGGGACTGTCGAGCTATCCGCACCCGAAGCTGATGCCCGAGTTCTGGCAGTTCCCGACCGTCAGCATGGGGCTCGGACCCCTGATGGCGATCTACCAGGCGCGCTTCCTCAAGTACCTGCATGCGCGCGGCATCGCCGACACCGCCGAGCGCAAGGTCTGGGTGTTCTGCGGCGATGGCGAAATGGACGAGCCCGAGTCGCTCGGCGCCATCGGCCTGGCGGCGCGCGAGAAGCTCGACAACCTGATCTTCGTCGTCAACTGCAACCTGCAGCGGCTCGACGG
>JBBIST010000081.1:0-14200 GCA_037441125.1 Burkholderiales bacterium | reverse complement strand
AATCGTGCCCACATTCACATGCGGCTTGGTCCGCTCAAACTTGCCCTTGGCCATTACCGACTCCCGAGTGTCCGCTACGAATCCGCCTGCCGCTGCGGTCGCACTGCGCGCCGCCGCACGACCCTGCTGCAACTGCTGGTGCCCATGACGCGGATCGAACGCGTGACCTCTCCCTTACCAAGGGAGTGCTCTACCACTGAGCCACATGGGCGCAGGGCCCGCCGCAGCGCACCCTGTCTGATACCTGGAGCGGGTGAAGGGAATCGAACCCTCGTCTTAAGCTTGGAAGGCTTCAGCTCTACCATTGAGCTACACCCGCCTGCCGAACGTCGCGCGGCACCGCCCTTCGAACGGCGCCTCGCCCCGCCTTCTCTAGCACCGATCGCCGGCATCTCTGCCGGCTCGTTCGCCGTCCTTCAAAACCGATCGCCAGCGCGCGCTCGCGTGCGCCCCCAGAAAGCCTTGGTGGAGGAGGTTGGATTCGAACCAACGTAGGCGTGAAGCCAACAGATTTACAGTCTGCCCCCTTTAGCCGCTCGGGCACCCCTCCGGGCGAAGAACCGCAGATTGTGGCGGGGCGTCCTGGGCTTGTCAAACCGAGCGCGCTGGCGTAGGGAAGTTGCGGCCGGCCGAACGTCCGCAGGCTGCACTCGCACGCCGACCGAGGCACGGCCGGGATGGCGCCGGAACCGATGCGAAGCCGCGCGGCGGCTGGGCGAACCCCTACATCTGCTTGAACAGATGGGTGTAGTTCCGGCTCACTTCCAGCTTCTGCGGATGGCTCTTGAGCTGCACGAGCTGGCGGCCGCGAAAGTCGCGGCTGACACCGGCGATGGCGCTGACGTTGACGATCGTCGAGCGGTGGATTTGCCAGAACCGCGTTGGATCGAGTTCCTCGACCAGCTCCTTGATCGGCTTGCGGATCAGTGCCTCGAAGCCTTCGGTCTGCACCCGCGTGTACTTCTCGTCGGAGACGAAAAACAGCACCTCGGACACGGGAATCATGCGGATTTGCTGCCCGGTCGAGGCCTGGATCCACTGCAGATACGGCTCCCTGGTTGTCGTGTCCGACGCCTCACCGCCGCCGCCCGCGTCGAGCCGCGCCGCCAGCCGGGCCAGCAGGCCGCTCAGGTCGGCCGGCGGCAACCCGATCCGCCGTTTGAGCCGAGCCACGGTCAACTCGAGCCGATCGCGCTGCGCCGGCTTGAGGACGTAGTCGACCGCGCCCTGCTCGAAGGCCTCGACCGCGTGCTCGCTGAAGGCGGTGATGAACACGACGTGGCAGATCGAGCCGATCTCGCGCGCCGCCTCGATGCCCGTCCTGCCCGGCATGCGGATGTCGAGAAAGGCGAGGTCCGGCCGCAGCTGCGCCACCAGGGTCACCGCCTCGTCGCCGTTGCGCGCCTCGGCGACGACGTCCAGCTCCGGCCACACCTCGGACAGACGCGCGCGCAACTGCTCGCGCATCAGTCGCTCATCGTCGGCGATCAGCGCCCGCACCCGGTCCATGCGCGAATGCTAGCCCTTCACGGAGCCTGCGGCTGGCATCGTGCTAGCGCGCGGCCTCACGGCGGGCTCGTTGCGGCGTCGCCGGCCGCCGACGCGGCCGCTTCGTCGTCCTCATACGGCACCTCGATCGTCGCGATCGTCCCGGACGGCGTGTTTGCCTCGACCATAAGACGCGCGCGCCTTCCGTACAGCGCCGCTAGCCGCTCGCGCACGTTGTCGAGCCCGACCCCGGTACCGGGCGCCGCGCGAACGCCGAAGCCGAGTCCCGTGTCGGCCACCGCGACGCGCAGGATGCCGTGCGATGCGCCGGCGCTCAAGGTCAGCGAGCCTCCCTCCGGCTTCGGCTCCAGACCGTGCTTGACCGCGTTTTCCACCAGCGACTGCAGCATCATCGGCGGAAATCTCGCCGACGACAGCGGGCGCGGCACGGTGAGCGCGAACTGCAGCCGGTCTTCCATGCGCACCTTGAGGATCTCGAGATAGGCGCGGCACAGCGCGACCTCCTTGCCGAGCGTGGTCGACCCCTCGCGCATTTTCGGCAGCGCCTCGCGCAGGTAGCGAATCAGGTTCTTCTGCATCGACGAGGCACGCGCCGGGTCGGTCTCGATCAGATAGTCGACCGAGGCGAGCGTGTTGAACAGAAAGTGCGGCTCGACCTGCGCCTGCATCATCTTGAGCTGCGCTTCGGCGAGCTGCCGTCGCAGCCCTTCTTCGGCGGCCGTCGCGCTGGCGGCCTGAGCGCGAACCTCGGCCTTGCGCTTGGAGCCGAGCACCACCTTGACGATCACGCCGGTGACGATCAGCAGCGCGATGAAGGACATGAACGAGTCGTCCGATTCCTCGCGATAGACGCGCGTGCGCTGCGCCAGTTGCTCGCGCACCTGATCGCCGACGATCTGCTCAATCTTGCCGCGCGCCGCCTCCAGCGACTCGGCCAGTTTCTGCGGGTCGCCGACCGCTTCCGCGGCGACGACCACCTCGCCGGTCGACGCGCTGCTCGCCGCTGGACCTCCTTCAGTGATCCGAACGCCCTGGCCGTCGATGCGAACGCTCAACTGGCGGCCGTCCTTGTCGGCGAGGATGCGAACACCCGCCTCGTCGAGCGCGACGCCGCTGGTCGGCGGCGCCGGCAGCGGTGCTTCGGCCGGCGCCGGTTTGGCCGCATGCGCCGCTGCCCCGCGTCCCGGCCCGATGCGCACGCCACCCGGACCAACCTCGACTGACACCGCCACCTTCGGCTCGGCGCCGCGCTCGACCACCAGCGCCGGGCGCCCGCCGAACAACACCGACGACAGAAATCCGCCGAAGAACAGCAGCAGGATCGACAACAGGATGAATTTGCCCCAACCGATGCGCGCCAGCCAGTCACCGACGCGCGCGGCGCGCTCGACGATCAACGGCGCCGACAGGCGGACCCCGGCTTGGACGTCGTCGGCCACGCGCCTCCAGGCCGACGGTCGCGCTTGCTTGCCCTCAACTCCGGCCGCGGACGCTTGTGCGCCGCCGGACGGCACCGGGCCGGTCGCCGAAGTCGGTTCGTCGGTGTTCGTGCTCAAGGTGCGTGTCGATCGGAGCGTCAGGCGTTGCCCGTGGTCGCGCGCGGGCACGAGGCCCAATGTACGAACGCGCGCTTGCGGCGACGAGCCTCGTGCGACGAAGCGTCAATTTTGCGGCACGGCCGGCACCCGCCGGGCGGCTTTCGGGTTGGGGCGAGGCACGCAGCACGCGACGACCGTGCGCGCGCACCGACATCGCAAGAGAAGGTGCCGGTCGCGCGCCGTCGAGCCCCTCAGTCGGCGCCGGTCAGACGCAATGCGAGCGACGCCAGCAGCAGCACCCAGCCGGCGTGACTCAAGCGTGCCGCCCACGGATTGGCCAGCCTGAGCCGCTCCGCCTCGCGCAGCAGATCCTCTCTCGCCTTGGCCGGCGCATCGCGCGCGCCGGCCGCAACCATCGCCCGCAGAAAGGGAAACTGCCCCAGCAGCGAAAGCATCAGAAACGCCACCCCGACATCGCCCAGTCCATGAGCGAAGCGCCCGGCGTCGAAGTCGACCATCGCCAGCCCGGCCATCAGCGCGCTGAGGACGAAGAGCCCGTTGCGCCAGAGGCGTTCGCCCTGGGTGATCGGACCCGGCCGGAAGCGATCAGGTGGGCGCGGAGCGTCGGGGGAGGGTGTCATGGGTCGATGGCGGCGTGTGCAGGCAGACATCTGAGGGCGACACGGCGCGGCTCAAGCGCCAGCCAGGTGCTGCAGCGGCAACGCCGTCGTTTCCTTGACCCGATCGAGCGCGAAGCTTGACCTGACATCGACCACGCCGGGCTGCTTGAGCAACTGCTGCATGACCAGGCGCGAAAAGTGCTCGAGGTCCTCGACGTGGACACGCAGCAGGTAGTCCATGTCCCCAGTCATCGCGTAGCAGGCCAGCACCTCGGGCCAAGTCTGAACGCGCGCGCTGAACTCGTCGATCGGCATCTTTCCGCGCTTCTCGAGCTTCACCGTGACGTAAGCGAGGAGTCCCAGCCCGATGCGCTGCGGGTCGACCAGCGCAACGTACTGGCGGATCACGCCCAGTTCCTCGAGCCGGCGCACGCGGCGCAGGCAAGGCGAAGGCGACAGGGCGACGCGCTCGGCGAGTTCCTGGTTCGAGATCCGGCCGTCGTGCTGCAGGACCTCGAGGATGCGCAGGTCGGTGCGATCGAGGGCAATGGCGGCCACGGCAGCAGCGCTGATTCGGCGTTCGGCGGCAGATTATTGCTGAAAACGGGCGACTGGAGTCGAACTACGCAATCCTCTGCCGCCTGTGCTCGCAGATACTTGCAGCGAATTGCGCCGATCGCACCGATCGACCATCGAGCAAGGACCCGCCTATGAAGTTCACCCCGTGGGACAACCCGATGGGCACCGACGGCTTCGAGTTCATCGAGTACGCGGCACCCGATCCGCGCGCGCTCGGGACGTTGTTCGAAAGCATGGGCTTCGCCGCGATCGCCCGCCATCGGCACAAGAACGTGACGCTGTACCGCCAGGGCGAAATCAACTTCATCATCAACGCCGAGCCGGACTCCTTCGCGCAGCGCTTTGCCCGCCTGCATGGCCCGTCGATCTGCGCCATTGCGCTGCGCGTCGACGATGCCGCGCACGCCTACCGGCGCGCGCTCGATCTGGGCGCCTGGGGTTTCGACTCGCGCAGCGGACCGATGGAGCTGAACATCCCGGCGATCAAGGGCATCGGCGACAGCCTGATCTATTTTGTCGACCGCTGGCGCGGCAAGAGCGGCGGCCAGGCGGGCGGCATCGGCGACATCAGCATCTACGACGTCGACTTCGTCGCCCTGCCCGGTGCCGAGCTCAACCCGCAGGGCTATGGACTCACCTACATCGACCACCTGACGCACAACGTGCATCGCGGCCGCATGAAGGAGTGGGCCGAGTTCTACGAGCGCCTGTTCGGCTTCCGCGAGATCCGCTACTTCGACATCGAAGGCAAGCTGACCGGACTGAAGTCCAAGGCGATGACCAGCCCCTGCGGCAAGATCCGCATCCCGATCAACGAGAGCAGCGACGACAAGAGCCAGATCGCCGAGTACCTGGACCTGTACCACGGCGAGGGCATCCAGCACGTGGCGCTCGGCACCGACGACATCTACGCAACCGTCGCCGTCATGAGAGCCAACGGCGTAGCGTTCCAGGACACGATCGAGACCTACTACGACCTCGTGGACCAGCGCCTGCCGAACCACGGCGAGCGGCTCGAGGACCTGCGGCGGCTGCGCATCCTGATCGACGGCGCCACCCATCAGGGCGCGCCCAACGAACTGCTGCTGCAGATCTTCACGCGCACCGTGATCGGGCCGATCTTCTTCGAGATCATCGAGCGCAAGGGCGACGAGGGCTTCGGCGAAGGCAACTTCCGCGCCCTGTTCGAGTCGATCGAACTCGACCAGATCCGCCGCGGCGTGCTGCAGCCGGAAGCCGCCGCCAAGCCGGACTGAAAGGGATGGCCGTCCAGCCCGTCACCTACGGCAGCAGCACGCGCGCGCCGCGCGGCGACTACTCGCGCGCGCGCGACGACTACACCTGCGAGCAGGACTGGCATACCTACACGCCGGCCGAGCACGCGCGCTACGCGCGCCTGTTCCGGCGCCAGGCGCGGCAGATGCGCGGGCAGGCCTGCGACGAGTTCATCCACGCGCTCGGCCAGCTCGGCAGCGACAGCGAGATTCCGCGCTTCGACCAGATCAGCGACCGGCTGCGGCGCGCCACGCACTGGGAAGTCGTCGCCGTTCCCGGGCTGATCCCGGAGCACGCCTTCTTCGCTCTGCTCGCGCGCCGCCGCTTCCCGATCACGGTCTGGCTGCGCGAGGAAAGCGAGTTCGACTACATCGTCGAGCCCGACGTCTTTCACGACCTCTACGGCCACGTGCCGCTGCTGTTCAATCCGGTGTTCGCCGACTACATGCAGGCCTTCGGCGCCGGCGGCCTGAAGGCCGAGGGGCTCGGTGCGCTCGAGTTTCTGGCGCGCCTGTACTGGTACACGGTCGAGTTCGGACTGATCACGACGCCGGCCGGCCTGCGCGTCTACGGCGCCGGCATCCTGTCGTCGGGCAGCGAGACCCCGTATGCGCTGACCAGCCACCGGCCGCAGCGGCTCGCCTTCGATCTCGAGCGCGTCATGCGCACCCGCTACCGGATCGACACTTTCCAGGACACCTACTTCGTGATCTCGAGCTTCGCGCAGTTGTTCGATGCCACGGCGCCTGATTTCGCGCCGGTTTATCTGCGCCTGCAGGCGCTGCCGTCGCTGCCTGCCGACGCGCGGCTTCCCGGCGAAGCGGTGCTGCCGCCGAACGCGCCGCAAGACCGTCCGAGCTGAAACGCCGCCCGCTCAACGCGCCGGCGCTTCCTGAGCCGGCTGCGCCGGCGGCGTGCCGCTGGGGGGCGGGGCCGGCTGACCCACGACGTGGGCGTCGGCCGGCACGACCGGCGGCTGCACTCGCGCCGGTGCAGCCGGCGGCGGCACGAAGCCCGGCAGCGCGCGGGCGGGCGCCCCCGTTCCCGCGGCTCCGGCACCCGCACCGCCGACCGCCGACAGCGAGCCGCGATCGAGCACATAGGCGCGCGCCGGCGCGCCGGTAGCCATCGCCGCGGCCGGTCGCGCCGGCGCCGGCAGGTGCTGGCGACCGGTCGCGGTCTCGAACACGACGCCCTCGGCGCTGACCTCGACCAGTCGCGTGCCCGGCGCGACCTCCTGACCGAGCACGAACGCTCGTGCCGGCTTGCCGTCGACCACCAGCACGGCCGAGGAGCTGGAGCCGGCGGCGAACAGTCCGGCGACCTGGATGTTGGCCGCTATCGCCGCCTGCGCCGGCTGCTGGATCAAGCCCATCATCCGCGCCATGAGCATCGGGTCCGGCTCGCGCGGCGGCGGCGCCGCCAGCGGCGGCGGAGCGGCGCTCGGCGGCGGCGTCAGGATGCGCACGCCCCAGTAGGCGGCGATCGCGCAGACGATCGCCAGCATCAAGGCGTGAACCAATGCGGGTCCGAGCTTCCTCATCTTCCGAGCGTCGTCATCGTCGCTTCGTGCGCACTTGCGTCGCACAGTCGAGCCCCGTCAATACCACGATCGGGCCCAAACCGTCGAACCTCGGGCCGCCGATCCGGTCGAATTCGGTCGCGCCGATGCGCGCCACCCCGGCGGCACGCGAGGGCCGACTCATCCGCACACATGAGCCGGCTGGGCGCCGCATACGCAGGCATCGCCCGAATGGGCCGTGCGCGCCAGGCAACCGCGTTGCTATCATGCTCCGACTTCGAGCAGGCGGCCAAAAAGCGCTTGTGTTTCAAGGATTTCCGTACGCCACTTCGATCGAGTTTCGACCGTCCGACCGACCCATGCGACGCCCTTGCCAGCCCCCGATCGCGCCCGCCGGCTCAGGCCGGAATCGTGGCTTCACGCTCATCGAGATCATGGTCGTGATCACGATCCTCGGCATCCTGGCGGCGCTGATCGTGCCGCGCGTGGTCGGCCGCACCGACGATGCGCGCGTCGCCGCCGCCAAGCAGGACATCGCGCAGATCATGGGGGCACTGAAGCTTTACCGCCTCGACAACGGCCGCTATCCGACCACCGAGCAGGGGCTGCGGGCGCTGATCGAGCAGCCCACCACCGAGCCGCTGCCCACCAACTGGAAACAGGGCGGCTATCTCGAGCGCAATGCGGTGCCGCGCGACCCCTGGGGCAAGGAGTACCAGTTCCTGAACCCGGGCCTGCGCGGCGAAGTCGACGTGTTCAGCTTCGGCCGCGACGGCCAGTCCGGCGGCGAGGGGCCCGACGCCGAGGTCGGATCATGGGCACTCTAGCGGCCTTGCACCTTGCGGCCACGCGCCGCTCGCGCGCCGTCTGAGCGCGTCGCCGGCGCGCCATGCCCGGCTACGGCACGCACGGTGCGCACGGTAGCCCAGCGATGACCGCGCTCCGCAGCCGCAGCGCCGCCCGCCGGCGCCAGAGCCGAGACGCGGGCGCATGGCCGCGCCGCGGCGCCGGCCGCGCGGCCGGCGGCTTCACCTTGCTGGAAATGCTGGTGGTGATCGTTCTCGCCGGCATCCTGGTGTCGATCGTCACGATCACGGTCGCGCCGGACCCGCGCCAGCAGTTGCAGCGCGAGGCGCAGCGCATCGGCCAGTTGTTCGCGATCGCCGCCGACGAGTCGCGCATCCGCCAGACACCGATCGTCTGGGAAGCCGACCTGCACGGTTTTCGCTTCGTCACCGAAGTCCACGGCGAGCGGCGCCTGATCACCGACGACGACCTGCTGCGCGAGCGGCGCTGGGAGCGGCCGCTGACCCGGCTGGCAGTGTACGAGGCCGCCGCCGACACCGCCGCCTCGCAAACGGTGCTCGGCGCCGGCGCGCCTCCGGTGCGGGTGCCGATCGTGCGCGAATGGGTGCAGCCGCGCTGGCGGCTGGAACTGGCCAACGACATCGCACAGGCGAGCGTGGCCTTCGACGAGAGCGGGCGCAGCCATGTGGCCTTGCGCTAGGACGCAGCGCGCGCCCGGCTTCACGCTGCTCGAGGTGCTGGTGGCGCTGGTGATCATCGGTGTGGCGCTGGCGGCGGCGATGCGAGGCGCGCTGGCGCTGACCGACAACGCCGAGGATGCGCGCCACAAGCTGCTGGCGACGCTGGCGGCCGAGAACCGGCTGCTCGAGCTGCGCCTGGCGCGGCAGCGGCTGGAGGTCGGCCAGAGCACCACCGACTGCGAGGAGGGCGGCATCCGCTTCGACTGCGAGCAGATCATCCGCTCGACGCCCAATCCCTTTTTCCGCCGCGTCGAACTGCGCGTCTCGCGCGCCGAAGGCGAGGGCCGGCGCCAGTTCGCCGAGATCATGACCGTGCTGCCGACGACACAATGAACCGCGCCTCCGGCCGCCGCCTTCGTCGCGGTTTCACCTTGCTCGAACTGCTGGTGGCGATCAGCGTGCTGGCGATCGTCTCGATGATCGCCTGGCGCGGTCTCGACTCGCTGCTGGCCACGCGCGAGCGCCTCGAACCGCAGGGCGACGAGGTGCGCGCGCTGCTCGCCGCCTTCGGCCAGCTCGAGCGCGACCTGGCACAGGTCACCGCACCGGCGCTGTTCGCGCTGAGCGCAAGCCCGGTGCGGGTGCGCGCTTCGAGCGAGGGCCCGGTGCTCGAGATCCTGCGCATCGCGCCGACCACGCGCGCCGCGCCGACCTCGGTGCAGACCGTGTTCTGGCGCGTCGCCGACGGCGCCCTGCTGCGCCAGGCTTCGGCGCCGAGGCGCAGTGCCGAGTCCGGCGACGACGAAGTGCTGTCGAACGCGCCGCTGCTCGCCGGCGTGAAGTCGATCCGCGTGCGACTGTGGCGCGACTTCGCCTGGGTCGATCCGCTCGCCGCCGGTGCGGCCGAGCCGCCGGCCAACCTGCCGCCGGGCACGCCGGGCCAGTTCGTTCCGGTGCCGCAGGGCGTCGAGGTCACGGTCGAGCGCGCCGACGGCCGCAGCTACCGGCGCGTGCTCCTGGTGGGCTGACGATGCGCAACTTGCCCTTGCCCACACTCGCAGCGCCTCCGGCTTCCCCCTCTGCAGGGCGAGCCAGAGCGCCACGGCGCCATGAGCGCGGCGCAGCCGTGCTCATGGCGCTGTTCATCGCCACGCTCGCCACGGTGATCGTCTCCGGCCTGTTCTGGAACCAGTTCGTCCTGCTGCGCACGATCGAGAACCAGCAACTGGTGAGCCAGAGCCGGCTGCTGCTGCGCGGCGCCCTCGACTGGGCGCGCGCGATCCTGCGCGACGACCAGCGCAACGCCACCGACCATCTGGACGAACCCTGGGCCACTGGACTGGCCGAAACCCGGCTCGACCAGCTCGGCGAGACGGCGGCGCTGGCGGCGCGCGCGACGATGTCGGGCGCGATCGAGGACGCGCAGTCGCGCCTGAACCTGCGCAACCTGGTGCGCGCCGACTTCGAGATCGACGAGTTCGAGCGCGACTCGCTGCGCAAGCTGTGCCGCCTGCTCGACCTGCCCGACGCTTACGCCGACCTGATCGCGCTGCGCATGCGCGCAGCGCTGGCGCCGCCGGCGCCGCTCGAGACCGGGCGCGCCGCAAGCGCCGCGGCACCGCGGCCGATCCCGCTGGTGCTGCCCGAGGACCTGCTCGGCGTGCCGGGCATCGATCCGGCGCACGCGCTGAAGCTCGCCGCCTACGTCGTGATCCTCGATCAGCCGACGCCGGTCAACCTGAACACCGCGCGCGAGGAAGTGGTGGCGGCGCGCTTCGCCCGCATGTCGCTGTCCGAGGCCAAGGCGCTGGTGGCGCAGCGCGACCGCACACACTTCGTCAACACCGGCGACACGCGCATCGCGCGCTACCGGCACAATGGCGAGCCGACCGACGCCCAGATCGCGGTCGCCTCGCGCTACTTCATCGTCCGCGGCCAGGTCAGGCTGGACCGCGCCAGCACGCGCATGGAAGCGCTGGTGCGCCGCGGCGACTCGATGCAGTTGCCGGTGCGCGTGCTGTGGCAACGCGAGCTCTGAGATGCCGACCTTCAAGGATCCCTCCGTTCCACGCCTGCTGGTGTTCCTGCCGCCGCACCGCGCCGCCGGCGGCAAGGCGGCGCTCGCCGCCTCGACCGTGGTCGGCTACGTAACTCTCGACGCCCAGGGGCGCGAGACCGCCGGCGAAACGCCGATCGCGCTTTTGCCGCGGGCGACCCAGGTCGACGTCCTGTTCGACAGTTCGGACGTGTTTGTCGCCGCGATCGAGGCGCCGCGCCTGTCGGAGAGCAAGCTGCGCCTGGCGCTGCCGAACCTGCTCGAAGACCGCCTGCTGTCGGATCCGGCCGACTGCCAGTTCGCCTTCGAGCTGCCGCGCAGCGGCGGCACGACGATCGGCGCCGCGCCGAAGATGGCGGTGGCGGTGATCGACCGCGGCCTGCTGACCCAGGCGCTGGACGTGCTGGCGGCGGCCGGCTGCAAGCTGCGCTGCGCCTTGAGCGAAATCTACGCGCTGCCGGCGCCGGCCGCCGGCGTGCTCAGCGTGCGCGCCGAGCGCGGCCGCGGCATCGCCCGCAGCGGCAAGCACGAGGGCTTCGCCTTCGATCTCGGCGACGCCGGCGCCGAAGCGGCGGTGCCGCCGGCGCTGGCGCTTGCAGTCCGCCAGCTCGGCGTGCGCCGGATCAGCGCCTACGGGCGCGAGGCCGAGCGCATCTTCCGCCTCGCCGGCGCGCTTGGCGTCACCGTCGACCTGGCGCAACGCTCGGTCGATCCGGCCGCGCTCGACGGCGGCGTCAACCTGCTGCAGGCGAGCTTCGCCCAGCGCGGTGCGCTGGCGAGCTTCGCCGCCGCCCGCCTGCGCACGGCAAACCTGCGGCCGCTTGCCGCCTGGGGGGCGCTGGCGGCGGCAACGTTCATCGCCGGCATGAACCTGTACTGGCTCAAGCTCGAAGGCGAGGCGCGCGCGCTGCGCGCCGGCATGGAGACCTCGTTTCGCAGCGCCTTTCCGGAGGCGACCGCGGTGGTCGATCCGCTGCTGCAGACACAGCGCCAGCTGGGCGTGCTGCGCGCGCGCGCCGGCATCGCCTCGGCCGACGACTTCACCGTGCTCAACGCCCAGGCGGCGCAACTGATGTCGCTGGCGCCGGTCGGCAGCGTCGGCGGCATCGAGTACCGCGATCGCAGCCTGCGGGTGAAGTTCAAGCCGGGCGCCGGCCTCGATCCCGGGCTGCAGAACTCGCTGCGCGCGCAGGCGGTCCAGCTCGGCCTGAGCCTGCGCTTCGAGGCCGACGGCAGCGCGCGCCTTTCGCCGGCGGCACCGTGATCGACGTCCTGCGCTCCTTCTGGAACGAGCGCGCGCCGCGCGAGCGCGCCGCGCTCGCGGCGATGGCGGCGATCGTCGCCGCGGCGCTCGCCTACCTGGTGCTGATCGAGCCGGCGGCCCAAGGCATCGCCCGCCTTGAGCGCGGCCTGCCGCACACGCGCTCGCAGGCGGCCCAGCTCGACGCCCTGCTGGCCGAGGTCAAGGCGCTGAAGGCGCGGCCGCAGGTGGCCACCGTCTCGACCGCCGAGGCGCGCGCGGCGATCGACCGGTCACTGGCCGCAGCCGGGCTGAAAGCGGCGCGCATCGTGCCGCTGGCCGACGGCGACCTGCAGTTCACGCTCGCCAACGTGCCCTTCGCCGCCTGGTCGACCTGGCTGGCGGCGACCGAGCGCGAGCTGGGTGCGCGCGCGATCACCGTCAGCGCCAACGGCACCGGCACGCCCGGCGCGGTCGACGTCGAAATGGTGCTGCGCCTGGCGCGGCGCTGAGCGCGGGAGGCAGGCGCCGATGGCACGCTGGATCGGGTGGGCGCTGGTGGCGCTGCTGACGCTCGCGCTCACTGCCGCCGTGCTGGCGCCGGCGCAGTGGGCCGCCGGCGCCGTGCGCACCGCCAGCGGCGGCCGCGTCGACCTGGCCGAGACCTCGGGCTCGCTGTGGAACGGCCAGGCGACCGTGGTGCTCGCCTCCGGCGGCGCAGCCGATGCCAGCCGCGCCAGCCTGCCCGAGCGGCTGAGCTGGACGCTGTCGCCATGGATGCTGCTGGTCGGCACGGTCGATCTCACGCTGTCGCATCCGTCGGCGCTGGCGCAGCCGCTGGCGCTGCGCGTAAGCCCGGGCAGCCCGGTGCTGCTCGGCGCCACGACGCTGCGATTGCCGGCGTCGCTGCTGATTGGGCTCGGGGCGCCGTGGAACACGGTGCGCCCGGGCGGCGTGATCACGGTTCGCTGGGACCGGCTGCAGATCTCGCCCGGCCAGATGCAGGGTTCTCTCGGAGCCGAGTGGCAATTCGCCTCCAGCAGCCTGACGCCGGTGTCGCCGTTCGGCCATTACCGGCTGCACACCAACGGCCGCTATCCGGGAACTACGCTCGAATTGCAGACCGTTTCCGGCCCGCTGGAGCTGACCGGCAGTGGCACAATCGACGAGGCTGGGCGCTTTCGCTTCGAGGGCACGGCACGCCCGGTGCCGGGCACCGACCCGGCCGTGAGGGCGCAGTTGACCGGCCTGATTTCGCTGCTCGGCCCGCGCCGCGACGGCGAGACAGCGATCCTGAGATTCGGAACCTGACATGACGCGACCGCCAGTGCGTGAGGATGTCGCGGTCGGCGCGCCGGCCGCATCCCTTGCGTCGCGCGCGCTGGCCTTGGCTGCGGCGCTGGCGCTCGCACTGCCGCCGCCGCTGCTGGCACAGCCGGCGCGCGCGCCGGCCGCGGCCGAGGACACGGCGTCGCTGAACTTCGTCAACGCCGATCTCGAGGCGACCGTGCGCGCGATCGGCCAGTACACCGGCCGCCAGTTCGTGATCGATCCGCGCGTCAAGGGCACGATCACGCTCGTCACCGAGCGCCCGGTCACCAAGCAGCAGGCCTACGAGCAACTGCTGTCGGCGCTGCGCCTGCAGGGGTTCACGATCGTCGAGACGCCGGGCGGCATCGCCCGCATCCTGCCCGAGGCCGACGCCAAGCTGCAGGGCGGGCGCGTGATCGCGCCGTCGCAGACGGCGCCGCGCGGCGACCAGATCGTCACCCAGGTGTTCGAGCTGCAGTTCGAGTCGGCGACCAACATGGTGCCGGTGCTGCGGCCGCTGATCGCACCTAACAACACGATCAGCGCCTACCCGGCCAACAACTCGCTGGTGATCACCGACTACGCCGACAACCTGCGCCGGCTGCGCGAGATCATCGCCGCCATCGACCGTCCGGCCTCGGCCGAGTCGGAGATCATCGCGCTGCGCCACGGGCTGGCGGTGGAGATCGCCACCGTCGCCAACCGCATCCTCGACGAAGGCGCTCGCGCCGCCGGCCAGGCCACCGACGGCGGCCAGCGGGTGCAGATCCTGGCCGAGCCGCGCACCAATGCGTTGATCCTGCGCACGCCGAGCCGGGCGCGCGCACTCGCCGCCCGGCAGTTGATCGAGCGACTCGACCAGCCGAGCGTCACGCCCGGCAACATCAACGTCGTCTACCTGCGCAACGCGCAGGCGGTGCGCCTGGCGCAGACATTGCGCGCGGTGCTTGCCGCCGACCCCAACTTCACGCCGCAGGTCGGCGGCACCGGCGGCCTTGCGCCCGGGGCGGCGGCTTTCGGCGCCGCCCCCGGCGCACCGGGGCTGCCGGCCGCGCCCGGTGCG
>JBBIST010000080.1:0-15020 GCA_037441125.1 Burkholderiales bacterium | reverse complement strand
TCAGGTTGTCGATGACCGCCAGCTCCTCGGTCAGCAGCAGATGGATGTCGGGCAGGCCGAGATCGTCGGCCTTGGTGCGCGCGAGCTTCTTCTCGATCAGCCGCACGGTGTCGTAGCCGAAGTAGCCGGCGAGTCCGCCGCAGAAGCGCGGCAGACCGGGCCGCACCGCGACCTTGAAGCGCGCCAGATAGTCCTGCACGAAGGCGAGCGGGTCGCCGCGTTCGGCCTGCACGACCTGGCCGTCGGTCAGCACCTCGATCCGGTGTTGTCCCGGCGCGTCCTCGATGAACACGCGGATCGCGGTGCGCGCCGGCAGGCCGATGAACGAGTAGCGGCCGAAGCGCTCGCCGCCGACCACCGACTCGAGCAGGTACGAGTTGGGCCGGTTGGCGAGCTTCAGGTACAGCGACAGCGGCGTGTCCAGGTCGGCGAAGGTCTCGGCGATCAGCGGAATGCGGTTGTAGCCCTGGGCGGCGAGCGCCTTGTATTCGAGTTCCGTCATGCCTCACCTGCGGGGGATCGCGGCGACTTCGGCAGGCGCGCCGCGGATCGAAACACTGCAACTGCGATTCGGTGCTGCACGGGCGTGCAGCGCAGAGCCGGGTCTAGCGACGCCAGCACCAGGCTCCCCGGGCGTGCCAGCCCGCGGGCTTGGTCTCGATCCCGCGCAGGGGTTGCGAATCGTTGCGGTGACGCATGTCAGGCGGAAGGGGCGCGGCTCGATGCGAGGTTGCGCACGATGTGCTCGGCGGCATCGAAGAGCGCGGGCAATATAGCACTGACCCCCGGCTGACCCGCGAGCGACGTGACCGTCTCGCCCTCGTTGTAGCCGGTCTCCACCAGCACCACCAGGCAGCCGGCGGCGCGCGCGGCAAGCGCGTCGTTGACCGAGTCGCCGATCATCAGCGCCTGCGACGGCATCACGCCGAGCCGATCGCAGGCGGCGAGCAGCAGCGCCGGGTGCGGCTTCTTTTCCGGCACGTCGTCGCCGGCAACCACGACTTCGAAATCCGGCGCCAGGCCGACGCGCTCGAGCAGCGGCAGCGTGAATTCGCGCGGCTTGTTGGTGACGCAGGCCAATCGCAGGCCGGCGGCGCGCAGCCGCGCGAGAGCCTGCGGCACGCGCTCGAACACCACCGCCTGGCGGCCGTTCTCGCGGTGGTAGTGGGCGTAGAAGGCGCGCTTGCCGGCGGCGAAGTCTTCTTCGGTCGTGCGTCCGGCCAGATCGTCGGTGAGGGCGCGATGCACGAGCACGTCGGCGCCCTTGCCGACGAAGGCGGCGATGCGTTCGATCGGCAGCGCCTGCAGGCCGAACTCGGCGCGCATCGCGTTGGCGGCGGCGGCCAGGTCCGGCGCCGTGTCCATCAGGGTGCCGTCGAGGTCGATCAGCACCGCGTCGAGTCGCCGGGTCATGAGCGTGCGGCTGCGGAGCGGATGGGCGCCGGCGCGTGGTTGCCGGCGTTCAGGTCGCGGCAGCCGCGGCGCGCGCGCCGGTGGCCTGAGCGATCTCGCGCCGCATGGCGGCGATCGTCGCCTGGTAGTCCTTGGCGCCGAAGATCGCGCTGCCGGCGACGAAGGTGTCGGCGCCGGCGGCGGCGATGCGGCCGATGTTGTCGACCTTCACGCCGCCGTCGACCTCGAGCAGGATCGACTTGCCGCTGGCCGCGCTCCAGGCGTCGATGCGCGCGCGCGCGGCGGCGAGCTTGCGCAGCGTCTCGGCGATGAAGGCCTGGCCGCCGAAGCCGGGATTGACCGACATCAGCAGCACCAGATCGAGCTTGTCCATCACGTGGTCCATCCACTCGAGCGGCGTGGCCGGGTTGAACACCAGCCCGGCCATGCAGCCCTGATCGCGGATCAGCGCCAGCGTGCGGTCGACGTGGCGCGAGGCCTCGGGATGGAAGCTGATCACGTTGGCGCCGGCCTTGGCGAACATCGGCACCAGCGCGTCGACCGGCTCGACCATCAGGTGCACGTCGATCGGCGCCTGCACGTGCGGCCGGATCGCCTCGCACACCAGCGGGCCGATGGTCAGGTTGGGAACGTAATGGTTGTCCATCACGTCGAAATGGATCCAGTCGGCGCCGGCGGCGACGACCGCCCGCACCTCCTCGCCGAGGCGGGCGAAATCGGCCGACAGGATGCTGGGGGCGATGCGAGAATTCATCCGGACCTCCGTGGCGGAACGATTCTACGAGGCACAACACGAAGCGAGGCAACAGCCCCATGGCCAAGTACGAGTTCACGGTGACCGCTGCACCGAAATACCTGGCGGAACACTCCGACCCGGACGCCAACCAGTACGTGTTCGCCTACACGATCACCGTGCACAACACCGGCGAGGTGCGCGCGAAGCTGCTTTCGCGCCACTGGGTGATCACCGACGGCGAAGGGCGCGTCGAGGAGGTGCGCGGCGACGGCGTGGTCGGCGAGCAGCCGGTGCTGGCGCCGGGCGAGGCGTTCCGCTACACGTCCGGGTGTCCGCTGGAGACGCCGGTCGGCTCGATGCGCGGCACCTATCACTGCGTGGCCGAGGACGGCACGCGCTTCGAGGCGCCGATCCCGGAGTTCGTGCTCGCGGTGCCGCGGGTCCTGCACTGAACCCGGCACGCGCCTCAGTCTCTCCGGCGGCCGCTGAACATGGTCCACCAGACGATGAACACCAGCAGCGCCAGCGCCAGCAGGGCTTCGAGGATGATCAGCCACATTCGAGGATCGGGGATCGAGGATTGAGGATCGAGGATCGAGGATTGAGGAGTGCGCGGCGGCTGTGCACCAAGCCTCGGGCCATTGTAGGGGGCGGTCGGCCGGCGTCGAGGCGCGCGGCGCTTGCCGTCGCCGCCGTTGCGGCGACGTTGCTCGGCGGCTGCCAGGTCATGCCGCCGCCTCCGGCACCGACCGCAGCCGCACCGCAGATCCGCACCGTGACGGCGGCCCGCTACGAACGGGTCGCGGCCGATGCGCTGCCGGCGCTCGCGGCCGCCGATCTGGTGCGCGCCTGGCCGGCGTGGCTCGCCTCCTGTCGCGTGTTCGAGCGCCAGCCGCAGCGGCGCGCACTCTGGCAGGCGCCGTGCGCGGCGGCGGCGCACGTCGACGGCAACGATGGCGCCGCGTTGGCCGCGTTCTTCGCCACCCACTTCGACGCCTGGCGGCTGCGCTCGGAGACGCGCGAAGACGTCGACACGGCCGGCGAACCGCGCCTGCTGCAGGTCGCCGATCGCGGCCGCATCACCGGCTACTTCGAGCCGCTGCTTTCGGGCAGCCGCGTGCGCGATGCGCGTTTTGCCGTGCCGCTGCACCGGCGGCCGCCCGATCTGCTGATCGTCGACCTGGCCAGCCTCTATCCCGAACTGAGCGGCCAGCGCGTGCGCGGGCGCCTGGTCGACTCGCCGCAGGGCCCGCGCGTCGTCCCCTATCACTCGCGCGCCGAACTGGCGGCCGCACTCGCCGGCCACGAGCTGCTGTGGGTCGACGATCCGATCGAGGCCTTCTTCCTCCAGGTCCAGGGCTCGGGCCGGGTGCGCTTCGCCGACGGCACGCAGATCCGGGTCGGTTACGCCGACACCAACGGCCATCCGTACCGGTCGATCGGACGCGTGCTGGTCGAGCGCGGCGAGTTGAGCTTCGAGCAGGCGTCGAAGCAGGGCATTCAGGCGTGGGCGCGCGCGCACCCGCAGCGTCTGGCGGCGCTGCTCAACGAGAATCCGAGCTATGTGTTCTTTCGCGAGTTGCCGCTCGGCGATCCGCAGGCTGGTCCGCTGGGCGCGCTCAACGTGGCGCTGACGCCCGGCTACTCGCTGGCGGCCGATCCGCAGTTCGTGCCGCTGGGCGCGCCGGTGGTGATCGACACCGTGCACCCGACGAGCGGCGCGCCGCTGGCGCGGCTGGCGCTGGTGCAGGACACCGGCGGCGCGATCCGCGGACCGATCCGCTTCGACTTCTTCTGGGGTTTCGGCCGCGAGGCCGGCGAACACGCCGGCCGCCAACGGCACGAGGTCAGCGCCTGGCTGCTGCTGCCCAAGGGCGTGACACCGCAGGCGGCGCTCGCGGCGCGCTAGCAAGCGTTGCGCGCGAGCGGCGCTGCGCTACTTCTTGACCGCGGCCAGCCGCTTCTCGATTTCTTCAGCCGAGGCCGCGCCCGGCATGCGGCTGCCGTCCTGGAAGATCAGCGTCGGCGTGCCCTTGATGCCCAGGCGCTGTCCGAGCTCCAGGTTCTGCTGCAACGGATGCTTGCAGTCGGCGGTGGCCACCGGCGGCGGACGCCCATCGAGCATGGCGGCGTTCCAGGCGGCGGCGCGGTCGCGCGCGCACCAGAGGTTGCGCGATTTCTCGAACGAGTCGGGCGACAGGATCGGATACAGGAACACGTAAATCGTGACGTCCTTCATGCCGCGCAGGTCGTTGTGCAGCTTGCGGCAGAAGGGACAGTTCGGATCCTCGAAGGTCGCGAACTGGCGCGTGCCCTTGCCGACCCGCAGACGGATCGCCTGGTCGAGCGGCAGCTTCGCAAAGTCGACGCGCATCAGCTCGTCGCGCCGCGCCTGGGTGACGTCCTGGCGCGTGCGCGTGTCGATCAGCCGGCCGATCATGACGAAGCTCGCGTTCTGGTCGGTGTAGTAGACCTCGGTGCCGACCACGACCTCGAACACGCCGTAGGGCGTGCGCGTGACCGACTCCGGCCGCGCGCCGATCAGCTCCTGCATGCGCGCGCGGATCTGCTCCTCGACCGCACCGGTGGCCGCACCCTTGGCCTGCGCCAGCACCGGCGCCGAAGCGGCGCCGATCGTCAAGGCCGCGATCGCGGCCAGCATCCATTGCATCAATCGCATCGTCGGTCCTGTCAGTACAGCGCTCGCCTAGCCGAGCGCATGGTGAATCAGCGCCTTCTTCAGCGGGCCGATGCGGTTCACCAGATCGAGCCCGCGGTTGCGCGCCGCCCGCAGCAACGGATCGTCGACCGCGAACAGCCGCGCCAGCGCATCGGTGGTCAAGCGTATCAGGCCGATCGCCTCGGCCCGCTGCCGCTCGTAGCGGCGCAGCAGGGCGAGATCGCCGGGATCGCGCCAGCCCTCGCGCGCGCCGATCACCGCCAGCAGCGTCGCCACGTCCTGCAGGCCGAGGTTCAGCCCCTGCCCGGCGAGCGGGTGCACGACGTGGGCGGCATCGCCGACCAGGGCGACGCGCGGCAGGACGAGCCGACCGACGGTCAGTCGCCGCAGGGCAAAGCCGTGCGCGCCGCCGAGCGGCTCGAGTGCGCCGAGCGCCTGCCGCGAACGCTGCGCGACGCGTTCCGCCAGTTGCGGCGGCGACAGGGCGAGCAACTGCTGCGCCAGCGCGTGCGGCGCCGACCACACGAGCGAAGCCGCTTGGCCCGGCAGCGGCAGCAGCGCCACCACGCCTTCGTCGCAGAACCACTGCCAGGCGACGCCATCGTGCCGCTGCGCGCAGGCGAAGTTGGCGACCACCGCCGTGTGCGGATAGGCGAAGGCCTCGACGGCGATGCCGGCGGCGGCGCGCACCGGCGACTGCGCGCCGTCTGCGCCGACCACGAGCCGGGCGCGCACGCGGCTGCCGTCGTCCAGGTCGATCTGCGCCGCGCGCGGCTCGAGGCCGAGCGCGCGCATCCCCGCCGCGCGCCGTTCGATGCCGGGCGTCGTCTGCACGGCGAGAGCGAGCGCGCGCAGCAGCTCGCACTCCTCGCCGATCGTCGCCAGGCGCTCGGCGCCGGCGCCGTAGGCATCGAAGGTCAGTTCGTCGCCGGCGTCGCCGAACACGCGCATGCGCACCACCGGCTGCATGCGCCGCGCGTCGACCTGCGGCCAGACCTTGAGCCGCTCGAGCAGCGCCACCGCGCCCGGCGCCAGCGCGTAGATGCGAGAGTCGAAGGAGTCGGCCGCCGCAGGCTCGTGGCCGCGCGCCGGCGGGCCGATCAGCGCCACGCGCAGCCCGAGTTGCGCCAGGCCGAGCGCCGCGGCCAGTCCGACGACGCCGGCGCCGACGACGGCGACCTCTCTATCGATTTCGAGCGCTTGCAGAAGTCCTCGCTCTTCGCGCCGCGAACCCGGCGCAACCGGGCCGCCGCGACCTGTCCCAAAGGCGCACCGCCTCCGGCGCCGAACAGTGGCCAACGCCGCTCGCGGGAGCGCGCCAGGCGCCGGATGAGCGGGCGGCGCAGTCTACTGGACCGCTCGCCTCGCCCGGCATCGCCATGGCGCCCACGCCCGTCGCCTTGCCCGCCGAAGAGCCGGCAGGTCAGTCTCCATCGGTGGCATCGATTCGATATTTCGACTATGCTGCGATCATGGAAGAACGAGACGTCGTTCGCGCGCTTGCGGCGCTGGCGCACAGCCATCGGCTGCAGCTTTTCAGGGCTCTCGTGGTTGCCGGCGCGCAGGGCTTGACGCCCGGCGTGATGGCCGAGGGCGCCGGCATCCCGCCCGCGACGCTGTCGTTCCATCTCAAGGAGTTGATGAATGCCGGCCTGGTGACGCAGGAGCGCGTGGGGCGGCATCTCATCTATCGCGCCTCGTTCGAGCGAGTGAACGCGCTCCTGGGCTACATGACCGAGAACTGCTGCCAGGGCGAGGCCTGTGCGCCCCTGGCCGCAACGTCGTGCCAATGCTGAAGAAAGGAGTGACGATGAAGCGCTTCCATGTCCACCTCCACGTCGAGGACCTCGCCGCGAGCATCGGCTTTTACTCCAGGCTTTTCGCCGCCGCGCCCGTCCGCGTCGAAAGCGACTACGCCAAGTGGATGCTCGACGACCCGCGGCTGAACTTCGCGATCTCCACGCGCGGCGGCCGCGCCGGCATCGACCACCTCGGCATCCAGACCGACAGCGCCGACGAGTTGGCGGCACTGAAGGCCGCCGCCGCAGCCGCAGACCCGGCGCTGCTCGACGAGGGCGAGACCACCTGCTGCTACGCGCGCAGCGAGAAGCATTGGGTCACCGACCCGCAGGGCATTGCCTGGGAGCACTTCCACACGCTGGACACCATCCCGGTGTTCAGGCAAGGGGAAGCGTCGGACCCGGCGTCGGCCTGCTGCACTCCAGCCGTGTCCCGAGCGACCGCCCACGAAGCTTCCTGCTGCCCGCCGGCAACGCGCGGCCGGCCGGTCGGCATCGAGGTCAAGTCCTCGGGCGGTAGCTGCTGCTGAGCCGGGCGAGGACACGAGGATGTACAGGGTTCTGTTCGTCTGCACCGGCAACTCCGCGCGCTCGGTGATGGCCGAGGCCCTGCTGAACGAACTCGGCCGCGGTCGTTTCACGGCGTTCTCCGCCGGCAGCCACCCCAAGGGCAAGGTGCATCCGCTGGCGCTGAAGACGCTCGCGTCGCACGGCATCGCCACCGATGGCGTTCGCAGCAAGAGCTGGGAAGAGTTCGCGCTTCCGGACGCCCCCGACCTGCACTTTGTCTTCACGGTGTGCGATCAGGCCGCCGGGGAAGTGTGTCCGGCGTGGCCGGGGCAACCGATGACTGCGCACTGGGGCATGCCTGACCCTGCGGCCGTCGAAGGCGACGACGCGGTGCGCGAGAAGGCATTCCGCGACGCCTTCATCACGCTGAAGCGGCGTATCGAACTGATGCTCTCGCTGCCGCTGGCCAGCCTGGACCGGATGGCGGTCCAGAAGGAAGTCAAAGGCATCGGACGCCGCTGAACGCCGACCGCGCTTGCCGGCGAGCGCCAGCGGCGGGACGGGCTCGGTGACGGTGACGGCGCTGCTCGCGGTGTACGGCGTGCCTTGGACCGTGTGGGTCGCGCTGACCGTGGCCGTTGCCTGCGCCACGCCGGTGACGGTACCCGGGGTCAGGCTGGCCACCAGGCCGGCCGAGCTCGTCCACGTGGCTTAGGTGGTGGCGTCGCCCCTACCGGCGCGGCGGCAAGGGCGACTTGCCCGCCGGCAGCGCGTTCGCAAGATCCACCGCACGGCCGTTGGCCACATTGCGAAGACACGGCCACGGAGTGCCGTCTGCGTTTGCGCTGGAGGAGCCAGTTGAATGGCTGCCACGCGATCACGATAGTCTCTTGAGACAGTCCACTTTGGAGTCGCCTCATGCTCGCACCCGAAACCGTCCGGTCTCTCGTGCAACGGGCCGTACTTGCCCCTTCGAGCCACAACACCCAGCCGTGGCGGTTTCGAATGTCTGCATCGAAGATCGATCTGCTCGCCGACCGCACCCGCGCCTTGCCCGTCAGCGACCCACTCGATCGTGAGCTCACCATCAGCTGTGGCGCAGCCTTGATGACATTGCGGGTGGCCATCGCCGCCTCGGGCCAGGGTACGCGGGTACGGCTGTTGCCCGACGCCGGAGATGGAGATTGGCTGGCCCGGGTCGAGGTAACCACCGATCCCCCTGACGATCGGCTCGCCGCCCTGGCGCCGTTCATCGAGCAACGCCGTACCTACCGCAAAACGTTCGCGGCCCGCGGGATCGCGGCCGAAGCCACGGCCGGTGTCGCCGCCGCCGCCACGGCCGAGGGCGCCCAGTTGCTCACGCTCGACGACACACAAAGGCACCAGGCCGGCTCGCTGGTCGCCGAGGGCGACCGTTCGCAGTGGGACGACCCGCGCTGGCGGCGCGAACTGGCCCTGTGGATGCATCCGCGACGCGAGGGTGACGGCCTGAGCGTGCCCGCACTGACCGCGCCCATCGCGCAAGCCGTGGTGCGCACCTTCGACATGGGCAATGGAGTAGCAGCCAAGGACCAGCAGCTGCTTCTGGGCTCGCCGTGGCTGACGGTTCTCACCACCTCCGATGAAGACACCGCCGCCTGGCTGTGCGCAGGCCAGGCGCTGCAGCACGCTCTGCTCACCGGCTGTCGGCATGGTCTGCAAGCGTCTTATCTGAACCAACCCATCCAAGTCGCCCCGCTGCGCGAACGCCTGCGCTCGGCCCTGGGCACCCCGGCCCACCCGCAGTTGCTGATGCGCTGGGGCTATCCCACCACTGCCGCCCCACCAGCTCCAAGGCGCAAAGTGGATGCGGTGATCGAGATATGCGCATGACATGGTCATTTACAGGAGGGGACCGCATGCAGTGGCTTTTACTCGGGTTGGCCGGCCTGCTGGTCGTGTCGGTCGGGATTTGGCGTTGGGGTCAGTGGCGCTGGGGCCAGAAGACCCAAGTACTCCTGGAGCGCCTGGAGACCGCTCGCCAGTCCCTGCCGCCCGAGCGCTTCGACCCCCAACAGTTGGACGGGCTTCCCGCGCCCGTTGCGCGCCACCTGAGCCAAGCGCTGCCGCCCGGAGTCCCGATCATCCGCGCGGCCGATGTCGCGCACGCTGGCACCTTCAACACGAACCTGAACGCCGGACAGTGGAAGCGCTTCACATCGCGGCAACGCGTCGTTACGCGCCGCCCCGGCTTCGTATGGGACGCGCGTGTGGCCTTGGCACCTGGACTGGCCGTCCATGTGCACGACGCCTACGTCGATGGCGAGGGCATCTTGGAGCCGGCCATCCTGGGCGTGTTCACCCTGGTGAATCTGCGCGATCGCGGCGAGGTCGCGCGTGGTGAGCTGATGCGCTTCATGGCCGAAGCTGCGTGGTACCCAACTGCCCTGCTGCCCGGCCAGGGAATGGAATGGGAATCCATCGACGACCGCAGCGCCCGCGCGACGCTCACGGACGGCGAGGTTCGGCTAACCATGACTTTTCAGTTCGGCAACGATGGGCTGATCGAGAAAATTCGCGCCGAGGATCGCGGATTCGCGGATGGCAAGCGGATCGTTCCGATGCCGTGGGAAGGTCGCATGTTCGACTACCAGCGGCGTGACGGAATGCTGATCCCCGTTCAGTCCGAGGTGGCTTGGCTCACGCCCGTAGGCCGAAAGCCGTACTGGAGGGGGACGATTACCGAGCTGAAGTACCACCACTAGGGTCCAGGCACCCAGAACATGCCGCGCGTTGTGTTCGGCGTGTCGCAGACCCGCGTGGCACTTGCAGATCGGTGCGGAGCCCCGCGCGGTGTCGGGAGAGGCGGATAGCGAAACGCCCGACCAGAGGGGGTTGGGTCTTGAAAGTGGTGGCCAAGGGCGGAATCGAACCACCGACACGCGGATTTTCAGTCCGCTGCTCTACCAACTGAGCTACTTGGCCGTGCCGCTGCGCCGGCGCTGCGGCCGGCGCACAGGGGCGCGCAGTATATCCGAGCGGGATTCGCGCGCCGGCGGTCAGAAGCGGTAGGTCGCACCCAGTTGATAGAACTGGGCGCGAAACGGCGCCAGTCCCGGGCTGCCTTCGCCGCCGATGCGCCACTGGCCGCGCTGTTCGTAGACGTCGACCTTGGCGTCGAGCAGCCAGGAGCGGCCCAGCGGCAGCGCGAGTTTCACACCGACCGTGATTGCGCCGAAGGCCGACAGCCGGTGGTCGACCGAGTAGTACGGCGGCCGCGGCGAGACCAGCGGCGGCACCGGGCTGCCCGGCAGCGGATCGACGTAGAAGTAGGCCGCACTTTGCGTCGTGTAGCGCAGCGCCGGCGTCAGGGTGATGCCGCGCAGCGACTGCGCCCACTCGAGGCCGACCGTGTGCGCGGTGACGCCGAAGTCGTCGTCGTAGAAGCGGTAGCTCGAGCGCAGGGTGGCGCCGGCGGCGGCGATGTGGCGGTTCCAGCGCAGCAGCACGGCGTTCTGGTTGCGCGCACGCGGCCGCTGGTCGAGGAACTTGTAGGGATCGCTGTAGTAGCCGCGCCCGCGCGCGTGGCTCAAGTTGGCCTGGACGATGTCGTTGGCGGTCAGCACCTGGGTCAGGCCGACGATGAACTCGTTGACCCGGCGCGACTCCTCGTGCGCCAGCACCGAGCCGGGGTTCGGGTTCATCGTGTCGTCGGTCAGGGCGGTGCCGACGGCGATCGTGGTGTTCTGGTCGTCGCTCGACAGGCGCAAATTGACGCTCGCCGCGCGCGACTCGTAGTCGTCCTCGGTCGAGTAGGCGAAGCCGACGTCGACCGCGGCGCGGCGGAAGTAGCGGGTGACGCGCAGGTCGCCGGCGGCGCGCTGATCCTGCATGCGCGTGGCGCTCGAGATCGACGAGTGCCAGCGCGGCGTCGCGCCGGAGACGCTGTCGATCGTCAGCGATGTCTCGAGCGACCAGCGCTGCGCGAACGGCGCCAGCAGGTACAGCGACGGGCTTTCGACCGTGATCCGGTCGAGTCCCGGCTGCGAGTCCTGGTAGTACAGGTACTTGAAGCCGATCTGCGCGCTGTCCGGCATGGTCTGCGCCGGAGCCACGCCCGGCAACGCGAGCGCGGCCGCGATCACGGCGCCGTGCGGCGCCGGCAGGCTTAGTTGCAGCCGCATCCGCCGCCGCCCACGCCGTAGCCGCCGCTCGCGCCTTCCTTGCTGAAATAGATGTGCTGTTCGAAGCGCGACCGCAGCGGGTCGCCGTCGAACTGCATGTCGGGCCGGGCGAGGTTGCCCTTTTCCCACGGCTGCACCGTGGCGCAGCCGCCGAGGGCGAGCAGGCCGGCGCACGCGGCCAGTCGTGCCAGCGATCGGATCAGGGTCGGCGAGTGTCTCGTCATGGTTGGGCGAGTGCGCTGCGGATGCGCCGCTCGAAGTCGGGCGTGTCGGATTCGCGAAAGCCGGAGTGCACGTGCAGCACGCGCCCGTCGGCGGCGATCAAGAACGAGCTCGGCATCGCCTTGATGCCGTAGGCGCGCGGCGTGTTGCCGTGCGGATCGAAGGCGACGACGAACCGCGCCGGCGTCACCGCCAGGAACCGGTCGGCGTCGGCGCGCCGGGCATCGACGTTGACGGCGACCACCTGCAGGCCGTGCGGCCCATAGGTCGCCTGCATCCGCTCCATCCAGGGAAACGACAAACGGCACGGCGCGCACCACGAAGCCCAGAAGTCGAGCAGCACCACGCGCCCGCGCAGCGCCGACAGTCGCACCGGGCCGTCGCGGCCGGGCAGCTCGAAGTCGGGGGCTACGCCGCCTACCGCGCGCGCCGAGGCCGCGCGCAGTCCGGCGCCGCCGAGCAGCGCGGCGGCCAGGAAGTTCGTGACAAACGGTCGACGCTGCAAGGACTCCTCGACGGCGGACGAGCGGCGCCCAATGCTCGCCCGGGAATCGGCCGCCCGCGCCCGGCGCCGTTCCCGGATCTTGGTTAGATCGAACGTCCGTTGGATCCGCGATGGCGCACTGCGCCAGCCGCGACCGGGCCCGCCGACGCAGCCGAGCGGCCGGCGATCAGCGCACTTCGGACGCGGCCGGCCGCGCGCGCCGAGGGCGCTTGCGCTGCGCCGCCCGCGCCACGCGCAGGCAGTCGGCCACGTGCCGGTCGCCGAGGGCCTTGAAGGCAGCGAAGGACAACACCGCCGCGATCGCCGTGCCGGCGAGCGGCACGTGGCGCAGCAGCGTCTTGGTGGCCAGCCGGCGCGCCAGGCGGTGCGCCAGCAGCGCCACCACCTGACCGGTGACCACGCGTCCGACCGCGGTCGCGCCGAGGGCGTCGATCGCCCGGTACACGCTCAGCCGGTCGCGCTCGGCCAGGGCGGCGAGCTGCGCCGGCGTCAGGCCGAACTCGGCGTTGACCTCGTGCAACAGGCGCCGCAGGACGCCAAAGTCGACCAGCAGATCGAATCCGGGCACGGGCACCGCCGCGGCGCCGGCCGACAGCAGCGCGCGCCGGATGATCCGCCGCCGGCAGCGCTCGGCGATGCGCTGCAGCTCGCGGTCGGCGCGCACGGCTGGGCGGCGCTCGGCATGGGCTCTCAGTCGGCGGCGCGGGCGCGGTGTCATCGCTGTGGCGGCCAGGTCAGGCGCGACGATGGTGGCGACAGGCGGCTGCGCCGGAACTGATCCAGGTCATTGCCTTGCTGTCACGGCTGCCGTTACTGTCGCTTGACTTGCGGGGCTCGGGCTGGGCGAAGTCCGAACGATGCCGGCGCCAGCGCCCCGCCCGCCGGCGCCTGCTCGGGGCCGCTACCTATAATCACCGGTCCGATTGCAGCAGCGCCCAAGACGACCCCACGCGACCCGCGCTCGTGACGGACCGACGCCCGCCCTCGATGCAACTGCTGACCCTCGGCCTCAATCACCAGACCGCGCCGCTGGCGCTGCGCGAGCGTCTGGCGTTCGTGCCGACCGAGGTCGGCGCCACCATCGCCCGCCTGCGCGAGGGCCTGGGAACGCGCGCCTCGGGCCGACTGACCGAGGCGGCGATCGTCTCCACCTGCAACCGCACCGAGGTCTACTGCGCGGTCGAGGAACCGCAGTCGGCCACGAGCGCCCTGTCCGACTTCCTCGCGAGCACGCGCCAGCTCGACGCCTCCGAGCTGCGCCGCGCCACCTACGTGCTGCCGCAAGCCGACGCCGTGCGCCACGCATTTCGCGTCGCCAGCGGCCTGGACTCGATGGTCCTGGGCGAGCCGCAGATCCTCGGCCAGATGAAGCAGGCCGAGCGCCTGTCGCGCGAGGCCGGCGGTCTCGGACTGCTGCTCAACCACCTGTTCCAGCGCACCTTCGCCGTGGCCAAGGAAGTGCGCAGCTCGACCGAGATCGGCACCCAATCGGTGTCGATGGCGGCGGCCGCGGTGCGCGTGGCCGAGCGCATCTTCGGTTCGCTCGCCGACAGCCACCTGCTGCTGGTCGGCGCCGGCGAGATGATCGAACTGACCGCGACCCACTTCGCCGCGCGCCGGCCGAAGTCGATCGCCGTGGCCAACCGCACCGAGGAGCGCGCGCAGGCGCTGGCCGGACGGCTGCAGGGCAAAGCGATGCGACTGGCCGAGCTGCCCGAGAGCCTGGCGCGCTTCGACATCGTCGTCTCGTGCACGGCGAGCACGCTGCCGATCATCGGCCTGGGCATGGTCGAGCGGGCGCTGAAGGCGCGGCGCCACCGGCCGATGTTCATCGTCGACCTGGCGGTACCGCGCGACGTCGAGCCCGAGGTCGCGCACCTGGACGACGTCTACGTCTACACGGTCGACGATCTCGGTCGGATCGTCCAGTCCGGCGGCGAGACGCGCCAGGCGGCGGTGGCACAGGCCGAGGCGATCATCGAGTCGCGCGTGCGCGACTTCGAAGGCTGGCTGCGCGCGCGCAGCGCGGTGCCGGTGATCCAGGGCCTGCGCCAGCGCGCCGACGAGCTGCGCGCGCACGAGCTGGAGCGCGCGCGCCGTCGCCTGGCCGCCGGCGATCCGCCCGAAGCAGTGCTCGAACAGTTGTCGCAGGCGCTCACCAACAAGTTCCTGCACGCGCCGGTGTCTGCCCTGCATCGCGCCGCCGGCGAGGAAGACGCCGCGCGCGAGCGTCTGATCGCCGCGCTGGCGCGCTTCTACACCCCGTCGTCCGACCACTAGCGGCGATGCCCCGGCGGCGCGGCGGGCGTGCCCGTCGCGCCTGCGGCTCGCCCGTGCCTACCCGTGATGAATCCATCGATGCAACAGAAGCTCGCCCAGCTCGCGCAGCGGCTGCACGAGATCGACGCACGGCTCGCGGCCGAGGACGGCGTGCGCGACATCAACACGCTGCGCGCGCTCGGCCAGGAGCGTGCCGAGCTCGAGCCGGTGGTCGCCCGCTTCCACGACTTCAACCGCGCGCAGGCTGATCTGCAGTCGGCGCAGGAGCTGCTGGCGGACCCGGACATGAAGGCGCTCGCCGAGGAGGAGGCGCAGGCGGCGCGCGCCCGCCTCGAAGCGCTCGACGCCGACCTGCAGCGGCTGCTGCTGCCGAAGGACCCGAACGACGAGCGCAACGTCTTCCTCGAGGTGCGCGCCGGCACCGGCGGCGACGAGTCGGCGCTGTTCGCCGGCGACCTGCTGCGCATGTACCTGCGCTACGCCGAGCGCAACCGCTGGAAGACCGAGATCCTGTCGCAATCGGCCTCCGATCTCGGCGGCTACAAGGAGGTGATCGTGCGCATCGAGGGCGCGGGCGCGTACTCGAAGCTCAAGTTCGAATCCGGCGGCCACCGCGTGCAGCGCGTGCCCGAGACCGAGGCGCAGGGCCGCATCCACACCAGCGCCTGCACGGTGGCGGTGCTGCCCGAGGCCGACGAGATCGACGACGTGA
>JBBIST010000079.1:11811-15511 GCA_037441125.1 Burkholderiales bacterium | reverse complement strand
GACGTGATCCTGATCGGCGAGGTGCGCGACCGCGAGACCATGGAGCACGCGATCTCCTTCGCCGAGACCGGCCACCTGGTGATGTGCACGCTGCACGCCAACTCGACCAACCAGGCGCTCGACCGCGTGATCAACTTCTTCCCTGAGGAGAAGCGCCAGCAGTTGCTGATGGACCTGTCGCTCAACCTGCGCGCGATGGTGAGCCAGCGCCTGGTCGCGTTCAAAGACCGGCGCGGCCGCATCCCGGCGGTCGAGATCATGCTCAACTCGCCGCTGATCTCGGACCTGATCTTCAAGGGCGAGGTGCACGAGATCCGCGAAGTGATGAAGCGCTCGCGCGAGCAGGGCATGCAGACCTTCGATCAGGCCCTGTTCGAACTGCACGAGCGCGAGCTGATCAGCTACGAGGACGCGCTGCGCAACGCCGACTCGGTCAACGACCTGCGCTTGCAGATCAAGCTCAACTCCAAGCTCTACGGCGGGGTGGCCGGCATCCACAAGGGCATCGAGCATCTGGGGCTGGCGGGTTGACTCACTGAGCGGGCGACGATGGCAACGGTCTACGATTTCTCGGCGCAGACGATCGACGGCAAGACGCGCAAGCTGGCCGACTATCGCGGCCAGGTGCTGCTGGTGGTGAACACCGCCAGCAAGTGCGGCTTCACGCCGCAGTACAAGGGTCTGGAGGAGTTGTACGAGCGCTTCAAGGGGCGCGGCTTCGCCGTGCTCGGCTTTCCCTGCAACCAGTTCGGCGACCAGGAGCCGGGGCCGGAGTCCGAGATCGCCGAGTTCTGCGAGATCAACTACGGCGTGAGCTTTCCCATGTTCGCCAAGGTCGATGTCAACGGCGAGCACGCGCACCCGCTGTTCCGGCACCTCGCCACGGAGCGCAAGGGTCTGCTCGGCTCGCAGGCGATCAAGTGGAACTTCACCAAGTTCCTGATCGGCCGCGACGGCCAGGTGATCGATCGCTACGCGCCGACGACGACGCCGGAGTCGATCGCCAAGGACATCGAGCGCGCGCTCGCCGCCTAGTCTTGCGTCGCCGGTGCGGCGCGCGGCCGGTACTGGCCGCGCACCAGGCCGAAGCGGAACAAGCGGCACTCGAGCGGGCCGTTGTACAGCACCACGCGGCGCGTCTCGGACAGGCGCAACTGGCTCGGCAACTGCAGGTCGGAGCTGAACAGCCACGCGCTCCAGCCGGCGAACTCCTTCTTGAGCTGGTCGCCGAACTCGGCCATCAGCCGCGCCACGCTCGCCGAGCGCGGCGCGCTCTGTTCGCCGTAGGGCGGATTGGTGACGATCATGCCGCTGCCGGCGGGAGCCAGCACCTGGCGCGCGTCGCCGGCGGCGAACGCGAGCCTGCCGTCGCGCAGCCAGGGCGCCAGTTTGGCGAGGCCGGCATTGGCGCGCGCCAGCTCGATCACCTGGGTCGAGATGTCGCTGCCGAAGATGCGCGCCTCGGCGTCGTCGTCGATCGCCTCCTGCGCCGCCTGCTGCAACTGGCGCCAGGCGATCGCATCGAAGCCGGCGAGCCGCTGGAAGCCGAAGGGCCGATTCAGGCCCGGCGCGCGCCGGGCGGCGATGCAGGCGGCCTCGATCGCGATCGTGCCGCTGCCGCAGAACGGATCGAGCAGCGGCTGCTCCGGGGTCCAGCCCGACAGCATCAGCAGCCCGGCGGCGAGGTTCTCCTTGATCGGCGCCTTGCCCTTGTCGGCGCGCCAGCCGCGCTTGAACAGCGCCAGCCCGGACAGATCCAGGTACAGCGTCAGCTCCTCGCGCTCGAAGTGGGCGAACACGCGCACGTGCGGGCGCTCGCGGTCGATCGACGGCCGGCTGCCGGCGCGTTCGCGCATCTGGTCGACGATGCCGTCCTTGACGCGCAGCATTGCGAACTCGAGGCTGCGCAGCATGAAGTGCGAGGCGCTCAGGTCGACGCGCAGCGTCTGCTGCGGCGACATGTACTCGTGCCAGTCGACCGCGAGCGCGGCTTCGTAGATTTCGTCCTCGGTCTCGCAGCGGTGCTGGCCGACCTGCCAGAGCACGCGGCTGGCGATGCGCGAATGCAAGTTGGCCGCGTAGGCGGTGGCGAGCGTGCCGGCGAAGCCGACACCGCCGCGGTCGGCGGCGATCTGGCGCGCGCCGACCGCCTTCAACTCGTCGGCGAGCGGCTCCTCGAGCCCGCGCGCGCAGACGGCAAAGAAGCGGTACGGGGTCTCGCTCATCGGCTGTCGCCTCGGATGTGAATCGCCGGGCGGCGAAGATCGCCGAGCGCAAAGGTACCGGCGACTGTTGCCACCATCGCGATCATCGCTGCCGGCGGCGCGCGGCCTTAAGCGCGCACCTCGCCGTTGCCGAACACGACGTACTTGAGCGAGGTCAGCCCTTCGAGGCCGACCGGGCCGCGCGCATGCAGCTTGTCGTTGCTGATGCCGATCTCGGCGCCGAGTCCGTACTCGTAGCCGTCGGCGAAGCGGGTCGAGGCGTTGACCATCACCGAGGCCGAGTCGACCTCGCGCAGGAAGCGCAGTGCGGCCGAGTAGTCCTCGGTGACGATCGCGTCGGTGTGGCGGCTGCCGTAGGTGTTGATGTGCTCGATCGCCGCGGCCAGATCGTCGACCACGCGGATCGACAGGATCGGTGCCAGATATTCGCTGCGCCAGTCCTCTTCGGTGGCCAGGCGCGCGGCGATGCCGGCCGCGGCGAGGACCGACAACGTGCGTTCGCAGCCGCGCAGCTCGACCCCCTTGTCAGCGTACAGGCGGCCGAGCCGCGGCAGCAGCGCGGCGGCAACCTCCTGCGCCACGAGCAACGTCTCCATCGTGTTGCAGGTGCCGTAGCGCTGGGTCTTGGCGTTGTCGGCGATGCGCAGCGCCTTGTCGGCATCGGCAGCGGCGTCGAGGTAGACGTGGCAGATGCCGTCCAGGTGCTTGATCATCGGCACCCGCGCCTCGCGCATCAGGCGTTCGATCAGGCCCTTGCCGCCGCGCGGCACGAGCACGTCGACGTACTCGGTCATCGTCGCCAGCAGGCCGACCGCGGCGCGGTCGGTGCTGTCGACCAGTTGCACGGCGTCGCGCGGCAATCCGGCGGCGGCGAGCGAATCGGCGGTGCGCTGCGCCAGCCAGCGGTTGGACTCGATCGCCTCCGAGCCGCCGCGCAGGATGCTGGCGTTGCCGCTCTTGATGCACAGGCCGGCGGCGTCGACGGTCACGTTCGGCCGGCTCTCGTAGACGATGCCGATCACGCCCAGCGGCACGCGCATGCGGCCGACGCGGATGCCGGAGGGCATCGGCCGCAGCTCCTCGATCGCGCCCACCGGGTCAGGCAGGCTCGCGATCTGCTCAAGCCCGGCTGCCATCTGCTCGATCGCCGTCGCCGGCAGCGCCAGCCGGTCAAGCGCAGCGGCGTCCAGCCCGGCGGCGCGCGCTCGCTCCAGGTCGATCGCGTTGGCCGCCGCCAGCGTCGCGCGGCCGGCGTCGACCGCGGCCGCCAGCCGCAGCAGCACATCGTTCTTGGCGGCGGTCGAGGCGCGCGCCATCGCCGCCGAGGCGGCGCGCGCGCGCCGGCCGATGGCTCCGCCAGCAGGACGGCCAGGCAGCCGGCGTAGAGCGCCAGCGTCGCGGCTAGCCACACGGCGTGGTAGGCGGTCGCGGGCTCGTAGACGCCGGCCGCCTCGAGGGCGGGGCGGAGGTTGCGG
>JBBIST010000079.1:0-11801 GCA_037441125.1 Burkholderiales bacterium | reverse complement strand
CGTGGCCAGCGGCGAGGGCTGGGCGGTGTCGGTGGCCGGATTCATCGGCAGGGCAGGTTAGGGGTCGGGCGCGGCCGGCCGGCCGGCGAAGGTCGGTGCGGGCCGTGCGGCGCGCGCGCGAGCTCGGGTCGGTTCGATTCAGCCGGCCACGGCGAGCGCGACTTCGGTCAATTCTAGCCAGGGGTCGCTGTCGGCCGCGCTGACGCGCAGACCCTTGCTCAGGCGGTCGAGGTCGGCGCAGCGCGCCAGCAGTCGCGCCAGTTGCGCGCCGTCGAGGCGGCGCAGCGCCGCCTGCGCCGCCCGCTCCTTCTCTCGCCGCAGCCAGACCTCGCGTGCCGCCTGCGCGAAGGCGGCGCCGCGGTCGAGCGCCGCGCGCAGCCGCAGCAGCGTGCGCACTTCCTCGCTCACCGCCCAGACGATGAGCGGCAGCGGCTCGCCTTCGGCGCGCAGTCCGGCGATCGTTCGCAGCAGCCGCGCGCGGTCGCCGGCGAGCATCGCCAGCGGCAAGGCGAAGACCTCGTGGCGCGAGACATCGAGCACCGCATCTTGCACCTGCGCCGGCGACAGCTCGCCCGCCGGATAGAGCAGGCCGAGCTTGGCGATCTCCTGTTGCGCGGCGAGCAGGTTGCCTTCGACGCGGTCGGCGATGAACTCGAGCGCCTCCTTCGGCGCCGACTGCTGCTGGCGCGCGAGGCGCGCGCTGATCCAGCCCGGCAGTTGCGCGCGCGCGATCGGCGCAACTTCGACCCAGACGCCGGCGGCTTCGAGGGCGGTGGCCCAGGCGCTGGCGCTGGTGGCTTTGTCGAGCGCCGGCAGCGCCACCAGCGTCAGCAGATCGTCGCCGGCTGCGGCCGCGTGCGCCTTGAGCGCGTCGGCGCCGGCCTTGCCCGGCTTGCCGCCCGGCAGCCGGATCTCGAGCAGGCGGCGTGCGGCGAACAGCGACAGGTTGTTGGCCGCGGCGCCGAGCGTGGACCAATCGGTGCGACCGTCGGCGTGCAGGACTTCGCGCTCGCTGAAGCCGGCGCGGCGCGCGGCGGCGCGGATCGCGTCCTGCGCCTCGGCGGCGAGCAGCGGCTCATCTCCGCTCACGACGTAGATCGGCGCCAGCCGGCCGCGCGCCAGATGGGATTCGAGCTGCTCGCCGCGCAGGCGCATCGCCGGACGTGAGCCTCAGGAGGCGCGCGGCGGCTGCGCCGCGGCCAGGCGACGCAGCACCTGCTGCACGAGATCGGCGCTCATTTCGCGAAACAGCACCGCCTCCTCGGCCTCGCGCGCCAGCACCTGCGCCTCGTTGAAGGCGATGTCGCGCTGGATCGCGACCGTGCTCGGCGCCACGTACTCGCCGCCGCGGCCGTCGTGGACGCGGAAGGCGAAGCGCAGGCGCAACTGGTACTCGCGCGTGCGGCCCTGGGCGTTGATCGCCAGCACTTCGCGTTCGCGCGCCTCGCCCAGCACTTCGAGGATCGCCTGCGCGCGCGCCGGGTCGGTGACCACGCGCGTCGGCGTGCCGGCGCGGATGCTGCGCGCCAGCTCGGCGCCGAGCGGCGAGTTGGGCGGAAAGCCGAGATAGATCGACTCGAACGGCAGCGTGCGTTCGCCGCGCAGGCGAAAGCCGCAGCCGACCCATCCGCCCGAGAGGACGAGGACGGCGGCCAGCCGTCCGATGGCCGATCGGCGAGCGGAGGGGTCGTCCCCGCGAAGGCGGGGACCCGGGCGCGAGAAGCCGAAGACGCCGTCCAGCCGACCGATGGCCGATCGGCGAGCGGATCGGCCGTTGCCGCTGCTAGACGACGACATTGACCAGCTTGCCCGGCACGACGACGAGCTTCTTCACCGGGTTGCCGGCGACGAACTTCTGCACCGTGGCGTCGGCCAGCGCCGCCGCCTCGACCGCTGCCCGGTCGGCCTGCGCCGGCACCCGGATCTGGCCGCGCAGCTTGCCGTTGACCTGGACCACGAGCTCGATCTCGTCTTGCAGCAGCGCTGCCTCGTCGGCCGTGGGCCAGGGGACGTCGATCAGATCGCCGAGCCGGGCCTCGTAGCCGAGATCGCGCCACAACGCGTGCGTGATGTGCGGCGCGATCGGGTACAGCGTGCGCAGCAGGATGCCGAGGCTCTCTTCGAGCACGGCGCTGTCGGCCGCGGTTTTGCCGAGCTCGGCGGCTTCGAGCGCGTTGAGCATCTTCATCGCCGCGCTGACCACGGTGTTGTACTGCATGCGGCCGTAGTCGAAGTCGGCCTGCTTGAGGTTCAGGTGGATCTCGCGCCGCAGCGACCGCAACGCCGGGGCCGCCGGTGCGACGGCACCGGCGGCGGGCACGGCCGCCGCGAGCTGCGCGCGCCGCGCCTGGCCGTAGTTCCACAGCCGGCGCAGGAAGCGGTAGGTGCCCTCGGCGCCGGAGTTGCTCCAGGCGGCACTTTGGTCGGGCGGGCCGGCGAACATGGAGAAGGTGCGCGCGGTGTCGGCGCCGAAACGGCCGATGATCTCGCGCGGCTCGACGACGTTGTTCTTGCTCTTGCTCATCTTCTCGGTGCCGCCGAAGTACACCGGCAGGCCGTCTTCCTTCGAGGTCACCCTGATCGGGCGGCCCTTGTCGTCGAACTCGAGGTCGATCTCGTTCGGGTAGTACCAGCGCTTCTTGCCGTCGGGCAGTTCGCGGAAGTAGCAGTCGTGCGTGAGCATGCCCTGCGTGAACAGGCGCTTGAACGGCTCGTCGAATCGCACCAGCCCGAGGTCGCGCATCACCTTGGTCCAGAAGCGCGCGTACAGCAGGTGCAGCACCGCGTGCTCGATGCCGCCGATGTACTGGTCCATCGGCATCCAGTAGTCGTTGCGCGCGTCGACCATCGTCGGCGCGTCCGGCGAGCAGTAGCGCATGTAGTACCAGCTCGAGTCGACGAAGGTGTCCATCGTGTCGGTCTCGCGCCGCGCCGGTCGGCCGCACTGCGGGCAGGTGCAGCGCAGGAACGGTTCGTACTTGGCGAGCGGGCTGCCGCTGCCGTCGGGCACCAAGCCTTCGGGCAGGACCACCGGCAGGTCGGACTCGGGCACCGGCACCACGCCGCAGGCCTCGCAATGAATCAGAGGGATCGGCGTGCCCCAGTAGCGCTGGCGGCTGATGCCCCAGTCGCGCAGCCGGTAGTTGACCTGCTTGTCGCCCAGCCCCTTGGCCTTCAGGTCGGCGGCAATCGCGTCGACCGCCGCCTCGTACGGCAAGCCGTCGTAGCGGCCGGAGCGGATGCAGCGCGCATCGGCCTTGTCGGCATACCAGTCCTGCCAGGCGTCGAGCGAGTAGGGCTGGCCGCGCACGTCGATCACCTGGCGGATCGGCAGGCCGTACTTCTTGGCAAACGCGAAGTCGCGCTCGTCGTGGCCGGGAACGCCCATGACCGCGCCTTCGCCGTAGCCCATCAGCACGTAGTTGCCGATCCACACCGGCACCGGCTCGCCGGTCAGCGGATGGGTGACGGCAAAGCCGGTGGCCACGCCCTTCTTCTCGATCGTCGCCAGATCGGCCTCGGCGACGCCGCCGTGTCGGCACTCGTCGATGAAGGCGGCGAGATCGGGCCGGCCCTGCGCCAGGCGTGAGGCCAGCGGATGCTCGGCGGCGAGCGCGACGAAGGTCACGCCCATGATCGTGTCGGCGCGGGTGGTGAACACGCGCAGGAGCTTGCGTTCGCCGTCGATGTCGTAGGGGAAGCCGAAGTTGACACCGACGCTCTTGCCGATCCAGTTCTCCTGCATCGCTTTGACCTGCGGCGGCCAGTCGAGGCCGGAGAGGCTGGCGAGCAGCTCCTCCGCGTAGCGGGTGATCGCCAGGTAGTAGCCGGGGATCTCGCGTCGTTCGACCGGCGCGTCCGAGCGCCAGCCGCGGCCGTCGATCACCTGCTCGTTGGCGAGCACGGTCTGGTCGACCGGATCCCAGTTGACCACCTGCGTCCTGCGGTAGGCGATGCCGCGCTCGAGCATCTTCAGGAACAGCCATTGGTTCCAGCGGTAGTAGCCGGGATCGCAGGTGGCCAGCTCGCGGCTCCAGTCAAAGGCCAGGCCGAGCGGCTGCATCTGCGCCTTCATGTCGGCGATGTTGGCGCGCGTCCACTCGGCCGGTGCGACGTTCTTCTCGATCGCCGCGTTCTCGGCCGGCAGCCCGAAGGCGTCCCAGCCCATCGGCGTCATGACGTTGAAGCCGCGCATGCGCAGCACGCGGTACATGACGTCGTTGAGCGTGTAGTTGCGCACATGGCCCATGTGCAGCTTGCCGCTCGGGTAGGGCAGCATCGAGCACAGGTAGAACTTCGGCTTGGCGCGGCCGCGCGCGTCGCGCGCGTGCTCGAGCGCGCGATAGGCGCCGCTGCGCGCCCAGTGTTCCTGCGCCTGCGCTTCCACCGCCTGTGGCAAGTAAGGCGGCGCGGCCCGTTCGGTCGTGATTGCGTTGGCGGTCATCGCTGGCTCCGAGCGGCGCAGTATATCGACGCACCTGCAGCAATCCGCTCTCGATGCGCGTGGCGAGCGCAGGGCGCCCGTAGAATCGCGCCCATGTCTACGCTGCTCGACTCGCTCAATCCGCAGCAGCTCGCCGCGGTCACGCTGCCGAACCAGTCGGCGCTGATCCTGGCCGGCGCCGGCTCCGGCAAGACGCGCGTGCTGACCACGCGCATCGCCTGGCTGATCCAGACCGGGCAGGTGAACGCGCACGGCATCCTGGCGGTGACCTTCACCAACAAGGCGGCCAAGGAGATGCTGACGCGTCTGTCGGCGATGCTGCCGATCAACACGCGTGGCCTGTGGATCGGCACCTTTCACGGCCTGTGCAACCGGATGCTGCGCGCACACCACCGCGAGGCCGGACTGCCGCAGACCTTCCAGATCCTTGACAGCGGCGACCAACTGTCGGCGATCAAGCGCCTGCTGAAGGCGCACAACGTCGACGAGGAGCGCTTCGCGCCGCGCGAACTTCAGCAGTTCATCAACGGCGCCAAGGAAGCCGGCTTGCGCGCGGCGCGGGTCGAGGCCGGCGACGACTTCAGCCGCCGCGCAGCCGAGCTGTACCGGCTGTACGACGAGCAGTGCCAGCGCGAAGGGGTGGTCGACTTCGCCGAGCTGCTGCTGCGCTGCTACGAGCTGCTGGCGCGCAACGATGCGCTGCGCCGGCACTACAGCGAGCGCTTCCGCCACCTCCTGGTAGACGAGTTCCAGGACACCAACGTCCTGCAATACCGCTGGCTGAAGCTGCTCGCCGGGCACGCCGACGGCAGCGGCGGCGCCATTTTCGCCGTCGGCGACGACGACCAGTGCCTGCTGGCCGGCACCCGCATCACGCTCGCCGACGGAACCACGCGCCCGATCGAGGAAGTGCGCGTCGACGATCTGGTGCGCGCCGCGGTCGGCGGCGGCCGCATCGGCGCAGCGCGCGTCACGCGCGTGTTCAAGCGCGAGGAGCGCATGGCGCTGGTCACCTTGCACACCAGCAAGGGCCGCTCGCTCACGAGCACGCTCGAGCATGTGCACTTCGCCGGCTACGTGGTCGGCCAGTTGCCGGCCAAGTTCTTCCTACACCTGATGAACAAGCCGGGTGTCGGCTACCGGCTCGCGGTCAGCGGCCACCGCAGCGAGCGCAGCGACGGCAAGACCGTGCCGGGCTTTCGCCAGCGGGCGCGCCAGGAAGGCGGCGAGCAGTGCTGGGTGATCGACGCCTTCGACGACGAGCTCGAGGCGCGCGAGCGCATGAACGTGCTGTCGCTCAAGTACGGCCTGCCGACGCGCAAGTTCGTCAACACCGAGACCAAGCGCGTGCCGGCCGAGTTCTCCGAGGTCAACACCGAGCGCGCGGCGCAGTGGCTGCTCAAGGACCTGAACCTCGCCTTCGACCACCCGGCCGAACGGCGCCGTCCGACTTTCGGCACGCCGGGCGACGTGCTCGTGAGCCTGTGCAGCGACTCGCGCCGCGGCAAGCCCGACCACCGCGTCTACGCGCGCATCGCCAGCGAGCCGGCGATGCACAAGACGGTCGCCGCCGGCTTCCAGGTGCACGAGCAGACCGCCGGCAGCGGCGGCTGGTACGTGCAGTTCTGGCGGCGCGAATACGGCGAGGCGTTGGCCGAGGCGAACAAGCTGCGCAACGTCCTCAACGGCCGCGTCTTGCAGCGCGCGCGTCTGGGCCGCGGCTACCTGCCGATGGTGCCGGCGCAGTACGTGCGGCCGGGAATGGCGGTGATCGACGAGACCGGCGACTACGACATCGTGACCAAGGTCGAGCTGCGGCCGCCGGCGCTGGTCTCGGTGCACGACCTCAACGTCGACGGCGCGCACAACTTCGCCGCCAACGGCGTCCTGACCCACAACTCGATCTACGCGTTTCGCGGCGCCAACGTCGGCAACATGGCCGACTTCGAGCGCGAGTTCCGGGTGCAGAACGTGATCAAGCTCGAGCAGAACTACCGCTCGCACGGCCACATCCTGGAGGCGGCCAACGCGCTGATCCGCAACAACGCGCGCCGGCTCGGCAAGGAACTGTGGACCGAGTCCGGGCACGGCGAGCTGGTGCGCGTGTTCGAGGCCGGCAGCGACGGCCTGGAGGCGGCGTGGCTGGTCGACGAGGTGCGCGGCCTGATCGCCGAAGGTCATGCGCGCAGTCAGATCGCGCTGCTGTATCGCTCGAACGCGCAGTCGCGCGTGCTCGAGCATGCGCTGTTCAGCGCCGGCATCCCGTATCGCGTCTACGGCGGCCTGCGTTTCTTCGAGCGCGCCGAGGTCAAGCACGCGCTCGCCTATCTGCGCCTGCTTGAGAACCCGGACGACGACACCGCCTTCCTGCGCGTGGTCAACTTTCCGCCGCGCGGCATCGGCGGCCGCACGCTCGAGCAGCTCGGCGATGCCGCGCGCGCCGCCGGCGGCAGCCTGCACGGCGCGATCGGCCGGCTCGCCGGCGCGGCGGCGGGCAAGCTCGCGGCCTTTGCCGGCTTGATCGACGAGCTGCGCCGCGAGGCGCAGTCGCTCAGGCTCGAAGAGATCGTGCAGTTGGCGATCGAGCGCAGCGGCCTGATCGCGCACTACCGCAACGACAAGGAAGGGCGCGATCGGATCGAGAACCTGGAGGAACTGGTCAACGCCGCCAGCGCCTTCGTCGCCGAGGAGGGCTATCCGCAAGACGCGCCCGGCACCCGGCCCGACGCCGAGGCGGCGATCGCCTCGCCGCTGGCGGCCTTTCTCGCCCATGCCTCGCTGGAGGCCGGCGAGAACCAGGCGCAGGCCGGGCAGGACGCACTGCAACTGATGACCGTGCACGCGGCCAAGGGGCTCGAGTTCGACGCCGTGTTCATCACCGGCCTGGAGGAAGGCTTGTTCCCGCACGAGAACAGCGTGCAGCAGCGCGACGGGCTGGAGGAGGAGCGGCGACTGATGTACGTGGCGATCACGCGCGCGCGCAGGCGGCTTTCGCTGTCGTTCGCGCAGACGAGGATGCTGCACGGCCAGACCCGCTACGGCATCCGCAGCCGCTTCCTGGACGAGATTCCGGAGGGGGTGCTCAAGTGGCTGGTGCCGCGACTGCGCGCGGGGCAGGCCGAGCGCAGCACCGATGTCGGCGCGCGCCCAGGCTGGACCGCTGTCGCGTCCGCTGCGCTGCCCGAGCGCGGCGCAGCGCTGCACGGCTTTCGCGTCGGCCAGAGCGTGCGCCACGCGCGCTTCGGCGACGGCGTGATCGTGCGGCTCGAAGGCGACGGATCCGATGCGCGCGCGCGCATCAACTTCGGTCCGAACGGGCTCAAGGAATTGGCGCTGGCGATCGCCAAGCTCGAAGCGGCCTAGAACGGACCGATTGCTTCGGCCGCGTGCCGATCTACTACTGCCGATGGCCGTCTACACGTCACTGTCCGCGACCGAGGTCGCCCGTTTGCTCTCGCACTACTCGCTCGGCGAGCTGTGCGAGCTCGAGCCGATCGGCGCCGGCATCGAAAACACCAACTATTTCCTCACCACCGGCGGCGGCCGCTGGGTGCTGACCGTGTTCGAGCGGCTCGGCTTCGCGCAGCTGCCGTTCTTCCTCGAGCTGATGCAGCACTTGGCGCGGCGCGGATTGCCGGTGCCGCAGCCGCAGGAGAACAGCGCCGGCAGCCTGTTGTCGGAGCTGCGCGGCAAGCCGGTGGCGATCGCCCAGCGGCTGCCGGGCCGCTGGCAGCCGAACCCGACCGCCGAGCACTGCGCGCGCGTTGGCGCGCTGCTGGCGGCGATGCACGTGCAGGCGCGCGATCTGCCGCGCTTCCAGCCCGATCTGCGCGGCATCGGCTGGTGGAAGTACACGCTGCCGCAACTCGAGCGACACGTACCCGATCATCTGTTCACGATCCTGACCGAGGAAGTGATCCACCAGGACAGCTTCTTTCGCAGCCCGGCGTTCGAGCGCCTGCCGGCCGGGCCGGTGCACGCCGACCTGTTCCGCGACAACGTGCTGTGGGAAGACGGCGGCGAAGAGCCGCGCATCGGTGGCGTGATCGATTTCTACTTCGCCGGCTGCACGCTGTGGCTGTACGACCTCGCGGTTGCGGTCAACGACTGGTGCGTCGATCTCGACTCCGGCGTCTTCGATCGGCCGCGCCTGCAGGCGCTGCTCGGCGCCTACCACGCCGCGCGCCCGCTGCTCGCCGCCGAACGCGCCGCCTGGCGCACGGTGCTGCGCGCGGCGGCGCTGCGGTTCTGGCTCTCGCGCCTGGCCGACCTGCACCTGCCGCGGCCGGCGACGCTGCTCGTGCCGCACGACCCGGCCCGCTTCGAACGCATGCTCGCGCTGCGCATCGCCGAGGTCGACCCGCCATGGGTCGAGTAGCCGGCCGCGCCCGCGCGCCGACATGGCGACGGCGTGGGCCGCGTCACGGTGTGCGCAGCGGCGGCCACTAGAATGGCGCGCTCCATGCAGATCAATTCCGTCTCCGCCGGCCACGGCCTGCGCTGGCTGCGCGAAGGTGCGCAACTTCTGCGCCGGCAACCACTCGGTCTGCCGGCGATGGTCGTCGTCTACCTGCTGATGCTGCTCGTGCCGGCGCTGATCCCGCTCGTCGGGCTCGCGTTTTCCGGCGTGCTCAGCCCGTTTGCCACGGTCGGACTGATGCAGTGCGTGCGCGAGGTGTCGCAGGGGCGCGCGCCGTCGCCGGCGCAGTTCGCGCGCCCGTTCCAGGACGAGCGCAACCGCCTGAACCTGTTCCGGCTCGGATTGATCAACGCCGGTCTGGTGTTGCTGGTGGCGGTGGCGGCAACGCTGATCGCGCCACCGCCGCAGGTGGTCGAGGGGCAAGCGGCAGTGCTGCCGCTGCAGACGCTGCTGGTGCAGATGCTGCTGTATCTGCCGGTGCTGGTGGTGATGTGGTTTGCGCCGCTGCTGGCCGGCTGGCACGGCGCGCCGCCGGGCAAGGCGATGTTCGGCAGCGTCGTCGCCTGCCTGCGCAACGTCGGCGCGCTGCTGGTCTACGGTGTCGCGGCCGCGGTCCTCGTCGGCTCGGTGAGCTTTGTGCTGATCGGCTTGCTGGCGGCGCTGATCGCCTCGCGCGAGCTGCTGTCGTTCGCGGTGGCGCCGATCGCCCTGCTGCTGATGAGCGTGGTGCAGGCGAGCTTCTATCCGATGTACGTGTCGATCTTCGAGGCGACCGCGCGCGATGCCGCGGCGCGCGCGATCGAGACCGCATGACGCTGACCGAGCTGAAGTACATCGTCGCCGTGGCGCGCGAGCGTCACTTCGGCCGCGCCGCCGAAGCCTGCTTCGTCAGCCAGCCGACCCTGTCGGTGGCGATCAAGAAGCTGGAAGAAGAGTTGGGCACGCTGCTGTTCGAGCGGCGCAGCAACGAGGTGACGCCGACGGCGGTCGGCGAACGCATCGTGGCGCAGGCACAGCGCGTGCTCGACGAGGCGGCACTGGTGCGCGAGATCGCCAAGCAGGGCAAGGATCCGCTCAACGGCGCGCTGCGCCTGGGCGTGATCTACACGATCGGCCCCTATCTGCTGCCGGCGCTGGTGCGCCAGTTGCTGAAGGACGCGCCGAAGATGCCGCTGCTGATCAACGAGAACCTGACCGTGCGGCTGATCGAGCTGGTGAAAAACGGCGAGATCGACGTCGCCATCCTGGCGCTGCCGCTGCCCGAGACCGGTCTGATGATCCAGCCGGTTTACGACGAACCGTTCATGGTGGCGATTCCGCGCGGCCACGACTGGAGCGCGCGCAAGGCGGTCGCGGCCGAGGATCTGAAACGCGAGACGATGCTGCTCCTGGGCACCGGCCACTGCTTCCGCGACCAGGTGCTCGAGGTTTGTCCCGAACTGTCGCGCTTCTCGCTCGCCGCCGAGGGCATGCAGAAAACCTTCGAGGGTTCGTCGCTCGAGACCATCCGCCAGATGGTGGCCTCGGGCGTCGGCGTCACCGTGATGCCGGTGACCTCGGTGCCGGAAAAGCCGCCGCGCGACTCGCTGATTCAGTACAAGCCGTTCAAGGCCCCGGCGCCCGACCGGCGCGTGGTCCTGATGTGGCGCAAGAGCTTCACGCGCGCCGGCGCGGCCGACGCATTGCGGCGCGCGATACTGAAATGCGCGTTGCCGGGCGTGAGTCCGCTCGACCTGCCGGCGCAGGCGCACTGACCGCGGCGGCTTTGCCGCATCGACGACGGCGACAGTCGTTCAACCAGCAAGGAGTTGCGCAGATGGCGAAGAACAAGGACCGGGCGGCGGCCAGTGCCGTGCCGTCGATCGACATCGGCATCGCCGACAAGGATCGCGCGCGCATCGTCGCCGGTCTCGAGCGCGTGCTCGCCGACACCTTTTCGCTGTACCTGAAGAGCCACAGCTTCCACTGGAACGTCGAAGGGCCGATGTTCAACACGCTGCACCAGATGTTCATGGAGCAGTACACGGAACTGTGGAACGCGCTCGACGCGATCGCCGAGCGCATCCGCTCGCTCGGCCATCCCGCGCCGGGAACCTACGCGCAGTTCGCGAAGCTGAGTTCGATCGAACCCACCGAAGGCGTTCCCGAGGCGCTCGACATGGTGCGCCTGCTGGTGTCCGGCCACGAGGCAGTCGCGCGCACCGCGCGCGCGGCGTTCCCGGCGGCGGAAAAAGGCGGCGACGAGGCCACCGTCGATCTGCTCACCCAGCGCCTGCAGGTGCATGAAAAAACGGCATGGATGCTGCGCAGCCTGCTCAAGTAGGCTGCGCAGCGTCGACGCCGTTTTTCGGCGCAGGCTGTGGAAAGGCGTCAAGCATCGCCACGCCACAGCGAAGAACTACTTGGCGAAGACTCGCGCGGGGTCGTATTCACCCTTAGACGCCATGATCTGCACGCCCGTCAGGTTGCTCGCCGGATCCAGATAGGCATGCGCGGGCGACGAGCTGGCTGCAAGCTCACGAAGCTGATGCGAGACGACAGCTGCCTCACTTGCCGACATCTGCCACTCGAGGATCAGCCCCACCATTGACAGCCGGCCTGCTTGCTCTGACGGAACAATCAATAATCGAGCTACGTCTTTGCCCGACTCGCACTCGAGTGCGACGGCGCGTTTGCCTTCAATCTGTTCTGCAAGCCAATTCAAGGAGCTCGACTCCCCGAGCAGCAGTAACGTTCGATCCGCGAAGTCCACAAGGCCGACTCGAAGGCCGCGTTGGTCGGTTGTCACGGCTTTACGGGCGGCAAGCCGCCGTGAGGAACGTTGACCCAGGGTGAGCTCGGACGGTTGTGCGGGTTGTAGTCCCAATGTGGGTTGTGCCACTTTGAAGCGGTACCCGTTCGATGGACGCCACGATTCGGCACGAAGCGTTGTCCACG
>JBBIST010000078.1:0-15803 GCA_037441125.1 Burkholderiales bacterium | reverse complement strand
GCCGGCCGCGGCCGCATGGGCCGGCGCTGGCACGCCGAACCCGGCGCCGCGCTGCTGTTCTCGCTCGCGCTGCCGCTTGCCGGCGCGCCGCCGCCGGCGGCGACCCTGGTCGCCGGCGTGGCGCTGGCGGAAGTGCTCGCGTCCGAGCTCGGCCTCGAGGCGATGCTGAAGTGGCCGAACGACGTCCTGCTCGACGGCCGCAAGCTGGCCGGCGTGCTGGCCGAGCTGGCGAGCGACCGCGACGGCCGGCGCACGCTGGTGCTCGGCGTCGGCGTCAACCTGTGGCTCGATGCGGCGGCGCGCGCCTCGATCGGCCAACCGGCCGCGGCGCTGGTCGAGCGCGTGCCGCTGGCGCGGTTGCTGGCGCGGCGCGAGGCGTTGATCGGCGCCATCGCCACGTCGCTGCTGGCGGCGTTGCGCGACTGCGAGCAGCGCGGCTTCGTGCCGTTTCAGGCGCGCTTCATGCGACGCTTTGCGCTCGTCGGTCAGGCGGTGGATCTGATCGAGCAGGGCGCGCGTGCCGACGGCGGCCGCGCGCTCGGCGTCGACGGCGCAGGTCGATTGCTGCTCGAACGCGGCGGCCGGGTCGTGGCAGTTGCTTCCGGCGAGGTGTCGCTGCGCGCCGCCGGCGCGAAGGCGGTCGGGTGAGCGCGCCGGACCGCGCCGGGCAAGGCGAGGCCGAAGAGCGCACCGCGGCCGCCGGCTGGCTCGTGATCGACGCCGGCAACAGTGCGGTCAAGTGGGCGATCAGCGACCGCGACGGCCACCGCTTCCTCGGCACCGGGATCGAGGCGAGCGGTGCTGCCGCCGCGCTCGACGAGCGGCTGGTCGGCGCCTGGTCCGGACTGCGGTTTCGCGGCGTGTTCGCCACCTGTGTGGCCAGCGCCGAGGTCGGGCGCGCGATCGAGCGCGCGGTGCGCGCCGCCTGCGGCCTCGAGGTCCGCTGGTTCGGCCCGCAACCGCATTTCGAAGGGCGCGGCCTCGGCCACGGCGTGGCGCTGCTCAACGGCTATCGCGATCCGCTGCAGCTTGGTGCCGATCGCTGGCACGCGCAGATCGCCGCCTGCGCCAAGTTCCCTGATCAGTCGCTGGTGGTCGTGAGCGCGGGAACGGCGACCACGGTCGATTGCGTGCGCGCCGAGCCCTACGCGGCGGCGGTGTTCGTCGGCGGCGTGATCGCCCCCGGCCCGGCGCTAATGCGCGCCGCGCTGGCTCAGGGCACGGCGCGACTGCCGCGGGTCGAGCAGGCGGCAGCGCCGGTGGCGCACGCGATCGACAGCGAGCACGCGATCGCCAGCGGCGTGCACTACGCGCAGCTCGGCTTGGTGGAAAACGTCGTGCGCGAGTTCGCCGCCGAGCTCGAGCGCGCGGCGATCGAGCCGCCGCGACTGCTGCTCACCGGCGGCGGCGCGCGCTCTCTCTTCGGTCCGCTGTCGCGCTCGGTGCTGGCCGAGCGCGCGGTGTCGGCGCTGTCGCTCGAGCACCACCTGGTGCTGCGCGGCATCGCGCTGCGCGCGCACGCCGAGCAGGCGGCCGCCGTGGCCGACGCGCGGCAACCGGCGGAGTAGTCCGTGAAGCTGCTGTTCCTGCTGCTGATCGCGGTCAACTTGGCGCTGTTCGCATGGCAGCGCGGCGCCTTCGGTCCACCGCCCGACGGCGGCCGCGAGCCAGAGCGCGTGCTGCGCCAGGTCGAGGCCGAGCGCATCCGCGTGCTGACCCCGGAGCAGGCGCGCCAGTTGCGCGCGGCGGCGCGCGCCGCTGCCGCGCCGGCCGAAGTTGCGCTCGACGCCGCGCGTGGTGCGGCTTGCGTCGAGTTCGGCGACTTCTCCGAGGCGCAGGCGGCACGCGTACGGCCGCGCCTGGACCTGCTGCTGGCGGCCGAGCGGATCGAGGCGCGCGCCGTCGATGCGGCCGGCTGGTACATGGTCTACCTGCCGCCGCTGCGGTCGCGCGCCGAGGCCGAGCGCGCGGCGGCGCAACTGCGCCAGCAGGGACTGCGCGACGTGGCCGTGCTGGGCGAGAACTCGCCGCTGCGCCATGGCATCGCGCTCGGCTCGTTCCGCGACCTTGAGCTCGCCAACCGGCATCTGGCCGACCTGCACAAGCGCGGCGTCGCCCAGGCGCGCGTGGCCGACCGGCCGTCGACCGTGAGCGCCACGCGCTTCGTGATCCGCGACGTCGATCCGGCGCTGGCGGCGGCACTGGCGGAACTGAAGAAGGAATTCGGCGCCACCCGCCTGCACGTCTGCCCGGCGGTGTGATCGGCCGCGTTGCCCGGTCAGGCGGACGCCGGCAGGCGGGCGCGGATCTCGTCGGCCAGCCGCGGCAGCAGCGCGCGGCGCGCCGCAAGCCGGCGCGGATCGGGATCGCGCTGGCGCGGGCCCCACACCGGCTGCGGGAAGTGGGTGTCGTCGGCCCAGCGCGGGATTACGTGCCAGTGCAGGTGCGGGGTCTGGTTGCCGAGGCTCGCGAGGTTGACCTTCAGCGGCGCCAGCACCGCGCGCTGGGCGTCCTCGACCGCGAACACCGCCCCCATCAGACGCGCAATCTGCGCCGGCGCCAGCTCGGTCATCTCGCGCACGTGGGCGGCGAGGATCACGCGGCAGAAGCCCGGGTAGTCGGGCTCGTCGGCGAACACCACGCGCAGCAGGTCGGTGCGCAGCACGAGCGCGCCGCCGTCACCGCTGCACAGCGGGCAGTTCGGGTCGGCGGCGTCAGCGGTCGCGGCGGCGTCGGCGGGCATCGGAACGGGGGATCGCGCGGGCCGCAGGCGGGTGCGAAGGCGAGCGGGCGCGCGCAGGATAGCGGGCCGGCGGCGGTCCGGGTCGGTCGCGCGGCATCGGTCGCAGGCTGATTTCGCCCGCCTTCTCCGGCGCTCGGCTGGTGCGGCGCGACGTAGGATCGCGCTCGCCGAAGCGCGAGCGCAGACCCGACCGACTGAGGATGATCGCCCCGAAGCTGATCGACCTGGTAGCCGAAACCACCGTGCACCGCGACCGCGAGGCGCTGGAGGCGGCGGTCGCGCGCCTGCTGTTCGAGGTCTGTGCAGCGCGCCGCGTGGCGCTGTATCGCGTGCTCGACGACGCCGGTCGCCGCCGCGTGCAGCGCAGCGTGGTGCTGCGCGCCACAGGCGCCGAGGAGGGCGACGAGAGCGGCGTGCCGCTGGAGCGCATGCCGCTGCTCGAATCGCAGCCGGTGTGGGCCGAGTGCGTGCTGCTACAGGACGTGGTGCATCTGGCCAAAGGCGACGACGGCACCGTGCGCACCGTGTTCCCGCTGCACGACGAGAGTTCGGTGACCGGACTGTTCGAGGTCGACACCGCGCACGGACTGCAGCCGCGCGAGGCGGCGCTCGCGGCCGGGATGCTGCGCATCGTGCGCAACCACCTCGCCCTGCTCGAAGACGGCCAGCGCGACACCCTGACCGGGCTGCTCAACCGCAAGACCTTCGAGTCCTCGTTCGGCAAGCTGGTGGCGCGCACGGCGCAAGCGCAGGACCGCTGGCTGGCGGTGGTCGACATCGACCACTTCAAGTCGATCAACGATCGCCAGGGTCACCTGTTCGGCGACGAGGTGCTGCTGCTGGTGTCGCGCCTGATGCGCACCACCTGCCGCCGCGCCGACCGGCTGTTCCGCTTCGGCGGCGAGGAGTTCGTGGTCGTGCTCGACGCCTCGGTCGAGGGCGCGCACGCGGCCTTCGAGCGGCTGCGCGAGGCGGTCGCCGGCCATCGCTTCCCGCAGGTCGGCCAGGTGACGGTGAGCCTCGGCTACACGCTGGTGCGTCCGAACGACTCGCCCGCCGACGCGATCGACCGCGCCGACGCGGCGCTGTACTACGCCAAGAGGAACGGCCGCAACCAGGCGCAAAGTCACGAGCGCCTGTGCGCCGACGGCCGTCTGGCGCCGAAGGCCCTCAATCGCGACGCCGATTTGTTCTGAGGCGGCGACTGCCTCAGAGCAGCACGCGCTCGATGCCGCCGCTGTTGGCGGCGGCCACGTACTTCGGCAGCCAGTCGGCGCCGAGCAGGTGGCGCGCCATCTCGACGACGAGGTAGTCGGCCGAAGTGGCGGCGTCGTCGTCGTAGCGCGACAGGCCCTGCAGGCAGCTCGGGCACGAGGTCAGGATCTTCACTTCGCCGCCGAAACCGTCGGCGCGCAGCGACTCGGCGCCGCGGCGCACTTCAGCCTCCTTGCGGAAGCGCACCTGGGTGGCGATGTCGGGCCGGGCGATGGCGAAGGTGCCGGACTCGCCGCAGCAGCGGTCGCTGCGGCCGATGCGCGTGTGGTCGGCGGTGCGCAGCAGCGCGTTGACCGTCTGCAGCGGATCCTGCTGCTTCATCGGGCTGTGGCAGGGGTCGTGGTACAGGTAGCGCACGCCACTGACGCCGGCCAGCCGCACGCCCTTTTCCAGCAGGTACTCGTGGATGTCGACGATGCGGCAGCCGGGGAAGATCTGCTCGAATTCGTAGCCGGCGAGCTGGTCGTAGCAGGTGCCGCAACTCACCACCACGGTCTTGATGTCGAGGTAGTTGAGCGTGTTGGCCACACGGTGCAGGAGCACCCGGTTGTCGGTGATGATCTTCTCGGCGCGGTCGAACTGGCCGGCGCCGCGCTGCGGATAGCCGCAGCACAGGTAGCCGGGCGGCAGCACCGTCTGCACGCCCGCGTGCCAGAGCATCGCCTGCGTGGCGAGGCCGACCTGGGAGAACAGGCGCTCGGAGCCGCAGCCCGGGAAGTAGAACACCGCCTCGGCGTCGACCGAAGTGCGACGCGGGTCGCGCAGGATCGGTACGTAGCGGCCGTCCTCGAGGTCGAGCAGCGCGCGCGCGGTCTTCTTCGGCAGGTTGCCGGGCAGCTTCTTGTTGACGAAGTGGATCACCTGCGCCTTGAGCGCGGCGCGGCCGGTGGTCGCCGGCGGCCGCCGGGCAAGGCCACGCGCCAGCGGCGCCAGCAGGCGCGCGCCGAGCCGCTGCGCGCGGTAGCCCCAGTCGATCATCAGCTTGCGCGCGACGCGGATCGAGCGCGCGTCGCGCGTGTTCAGGAAAAACATCGCCGCCGCCTTGCCCGGGTCGAAGCGGCGCTTGCCGAGGCGGCGCAGCAGGTCGCGCATGCGCATCGAGACGTCGCCGAAGTCGATGTCGACCGGGCAGGGGTTCAGGCACTTGTGGCAGACGGTGCAGTGGTCGGCGACGTCGGCGAACTCGTCCCAGTGCTTGAGCGAGACGCCGCGCCGGGTCTGCTCCTCGTACAGGAAGGCCTCGATCAGGAGCGAGGTCGCGAGCACCTTGTTGCGCGGCGAATAGAGCAGGTTGGCGCGCGGCACGTGGGTCGAGCACACCGGCTTGCACTTGCCGCAGCGCAGGCAGTCCTTGATCGCGTCCGACACGCCCTTGATGTCGCTTTGCTGCATGATCAGCGACTCGTGTCCCATCAGGCTGAAGCTCGGCGTGTAGGCGTTGCGCAGATCGGCGCCGGGCGCGAGCTTGCCGCGGTTGAAGCGCTCCTGCGGGTCGACGCGCCGCTTGTAGTCGCGAAACGGCGCCAGTTCGGCCTCGCTCAGGAACTCAAGCTTGGTCAGGCCGATGCCGTGCTCGCCCGAGACCACGCCGTCAAGCTCGCGCGCGATGCGCATGATCCGCGCCACGGTCGCGTGCGCGCTGGCGAGCATCGCGTAGTCGTCGCTGTTGACCGGGATGTTGGTGTGCACGTTGCCGTCGCCGGCGTGCATGTGCAGCGCCACCCAGACGCGGCCGCGCAGCACGCGCTGGTGGATCGCCTCGCAGGCGGCCAGCACCGGCGCGAAAGCGGCACCGGAGAAGATGCGCTCGAGCGGCGCGCGCACCTCGGTCTTCCACGAGACGCGGATCGTGTGCTCCTGCAGCAGTTCGATCAGCGGCGCGCCGCCGCGCTCGCCCTGGGCACCGACGAGGTGCGTGAGTCCGAGCCGGGCGAGTTCGGGCAGCGCCTGCGCCAGCGACAGCTCGAAGTGCGCGAGCAGGTAGCGCCAGCGCGCGCGCGCGAAGGCGAGCAGCTCGCGCGCCTGCGCCACGCGGTCGCCGACGATCTCCTCGCGCGGCAGGCGATCGAACTCGAGGTCGCCGGTCTTGCCGAGCGCGAACTCGGTGGCAAGGAAGGCTTCGAGCTCGTCGAGCAGCTCGAGCTTGTTGGCGATCGACAGCTCGATGTTGATGCGCTCGATCGCGTCGGTGTACTCGCCCATGCGTTCGAGCGGGATCACCACGTCCTCGTTGAGCTTGAAGGCGTTGGTGTGCTTCGAGATCGCCGCCGTCTTGGCGCGGTCGAGCCAGAACTTCTTGCGCGCCTCCGGGCTGGCGGCGACGAAGCCCTCGCCGGCGCGCGCGTTGGCGATGCGCACCACTTCGCTGGCGGCGCGCGCCACGGCGCCGTCGTCGTCGCCGACCAGGTCGCCGATCAGCACCATTTTCGGCAGCGTGCCGCGCCGGCTCTTGGTGCTGTAGCCGACCGCGCGCAGGTAGCGATCGTCGAGATGCTCGAGGCCGGCCAGCAGGACGCCGCTGTCGCGTGCCTGGCGTGCCAGGTAGTCGCGGATCTCGACGATGCTCGGCACCGCGTTCTTCGCCGAGCCGAAGAACTCCAGGCACACGGTGCGGATCTGCGCCGGCATCCGGTGCAGCAGCCAGCGCGCGCTGGTGATGAAGCCGTCGCAGCCTTCCTTCTGCACGCCGGGCAGGCCGCCGAGGCACTTGTCGGTGACGTCCTTGCCGAGCCCGGCACGGCGAAACATCGCGCCAGGCAGTTCGAGCGTTTCGGCCCGCAGCGTGCGCGCCCGGCTCGGATGTGCGCTGCCGTCCTTCCAGGTCAACTGGAAGCGCGCCGTCGCCGCCTCGTGGATCTTGCCCAGGTTGTGGCCGAGCCGCTCGACCTCGAGCCAGTTGCCGTCGGCATCGACCATCCGCCACCACACCAGATTGTCGAGCGCGGTGCCCCAGAGCACCGCCTTCTTGCCGCCGGCGTTCATGGCGATGTTACCGCCGATGCACGAGGAGTCGGCCGAGGTCGGGTCGACCGCGAACACCAGCCCAGCGCGCTCGGCCGCCTCGGCGACCCGGCGCGTGACCACGCCGGCGCCGGTGAAGATCGTCGGCTGCGGCTCGGCCACGCCCGGCAGCAGCACCGTCTCGACCGCGCCCAGCAGCTCCAGCTTCTCGCAGTTGATCACCGCCGAGCGCGCGTGCAGCGGCGCGGCCGAGCCGGTGTAGCCGGTGCCGCCGCCGCGCGGGATGATCGTCAGCCCCAGTTCGATGCAGGCGCGCACCAGCGCCGGCAACTCGCTCTCGCTGTCCGGCGCCAGCACCACGAACGGGTACTCGACGCGCCAGTCGGTGGCGTCGGTCACGTGCGCGGCGCGCGCGAAGGCGTCGAAGCCGACGTTGTCGGCGCGCGTGATCGCCGCGAACAGCCGCCGCGCCCGCTTGCGCAGATCAAACGTCTCGGCGAACGAGCGCTCGAACTCGGCCACGCAGCGGCGCGCCGCCGCCAGCAGCTGCCCGACGCGGCCATCGCGCTCGGCGTCGACCGCCGGCTCGCGCCGCTTCTCGATTTCGGCCAGCCGGTGATGCAGCGCCTCGATCAACAATGCGCGCCGCTTCGGGTTGTCGAGCAGGTCTTCCTGCAGATACGGGTTGCGCTGGACCGCCCAGACGTCGCCCAGCACCTCGTAGAGCATGCGCGCGCTGCGGCCGGTGCGCCGCTCGGCGCGCAGCGCATCGAGCAGGCGCCAACTGTCCTCGCCCAGCAGCCGGATCACGATCTCGCGATCCGAGAACGACGTGTAGTTGTAGGGAATCTCGCGCAGGCGGGGCGGGGCTTCGGCGGTGGGCCGGGCCTCGCGCCCCGCGGCGGGCGGCAGGGGTGCGTTCATGGTGGGACCTCGTCGGCACGCGCCGGGCGTCGCGCCGGACGCGGCGCGGAAGCGCGCCGCCCCGCCAGTGTATCTGCCGCACTGCAGCGCAAACCTTGCGCGACGCGCGGGAATCGCCGTTTAGCGACCGACTCTTGCCACGGCTCAAGTCCGAGCGCCGGCCACTCTCACGCCGGCCGCAGCGCCGGCTCCTGCATCGCCGCCACCTGCTCGCGCAGTTCCAGGATGCGCGCCTCCCAGTAGCGCGGCGTGTCGAAGAAGGGAAAGGCGGCCGGAAAGGCCGGGTCGTGCCAGCGGCGCGCGATCCAGGCGCTGTAGTGCAGCAGGCGCAGCGTGCGCAGCGCCTCGATCAGCGCCAGCTCGCGGTCGTCGAAGTCGCGCCACTGCTCGTAGCCTTCGAGCAGCGCTTTCAAGCGCTGCGGTGCCTGCTCGCGGCTGCCGAGAAGCATCCACAGGTCCTGCACTGCCGGGCCGGTGCGGCTGTCGTCGAAGTCGACGAAGTGCGGGCCGAGCTCCTTCTGCGCCGCGCCCGCAGCGGCGTCGCGCCACAGGACGTTGCCCTCGTGCACGTCGCCGTGCAGGCGCAGCGCGGCCGCCTTGCCGGCGCCGTGGAAGGCGGCGCGCACACCGTCGAGCGCCTGCTGCGAGACGCTGGCGTAGGTGGCGCGCAGCTCGGCCGGGATCCAGTCGTGCGCCAGCAGCCAGGCGCGCGGCTCGTCGCCGAAGGTCTCGACGTCAAACGCCGGCCTCTGCGTGTACCCCTGTCGCGCGCCGAGGACGTGAATGCGGCCGATGAAGCGGCCGATCCACTCGAGCACCGCGTCGTCGTCGAGGTTTGGCGCGCGGCCGCCGCGCCGCTCGAACAGCGCCAGGCGGTGGCCGCCGGCGTGGTGCAGCGTGCGGCCGCCGAAGGCGCGCGCCGGCACCGCCGGCACGTCGGCCGCCGCCAGCTCGGCGACGAAGGCGTGCTCCTCCTCGATCTGCGCATCGCTCCAGCGCCCGGGCCGGTAGAACTTGGCGACCAGGAAGCCCGGCTTGCCCTCGGCGTCCTCGACCCCGACCTGGAACACGCGGTTCTCGTAGCTGTTGAGCGCGAGCAGCGTGCCGCTCGTGGCCAGGCCCGCCGGTCGGCCGATGGCGTCGATCGCGTTGAGCACCGCGTCCGGGGTGAGGTCGGCGAACGGCGCCGCGGCCGAATCGGCTGCGGCCGCAGGGATCGGCTGCCGGGGCGGGTCGTCGCGCGCATCGGTCATGTCGGCGATGTTACGGCCCGGTGCCGTGAATCCTCCCGCCAAAGGAGAAACGACGCTTGCGTCACGCCGGCTTGGCTACGTTGCGGGCAGTCGCAACCGCGGGAGCCGCCATGCGCATCAGCCGAGAGATCGTTGCCGTGACCCTGCTCGCCGGCGCCGCCGTCGCGCCGGTCGCGTACGCCCAGACCAAGGCGCAGACCCAGGTGGTCAAGCCGCCGGTGGCGCAACTGTGGATCGACGTTGCCGTGCACACGATGCCCGGCATGCCCGAGATGCCAGCGGGCCTCGGCGGCCTGTTCGGCGGCGGCCAAGGCGGCAACGCGTTCGGCAACACCCGCCACATGGCGCCCGGCCGTCACGCGGACATCGCCTTCGTCACCCAGCGCAAGCCGGCCGGCACCGAGGCGACGCAGGCCGTGCCCGCAGGCAGCGGACTGGCGCCGAGCCTCGCGCTCGTGCCGGTACGCGTCGAACCGCCGGGCCGCCTGGGCCAAGCGCAGCCCGTCGAGCCGGGCGAGCACGAGCCGCCCAAGGGCCGGATCCTCTTCTACTGGGGTTGCGGCGAGACCGTGCGCGCCGGCCAGCCGCGCGTGCTCGACTTCGCCAAGGCGGCGCCGGCCGAGTGGGGCAACTTCATGCAGGGCCGCGCGCCGCGCGAACGCGGCGCGCAGGCGCGACCCGGCCACAGCATCTGGCCGAACGAGAAGGATCGCCGCAGCTTCGGCCGCGACGCCTCGCTCGCCGGCGAGCACAGCGTCAGCGGCGACGGCGTGCCGGCCGACCTGAAGTTCGCGATCGGCACCGCGAACGACTTCATGCCGGCGCTGGCGCTGGCGCAGGCGGGCGCGCCGGCCGAGGTCGTGCGCCTTTCGTGGCCGTCAATGCCGCAGGCGCGCGCCTACTTCATCAACGCGATGAGCAGCGGCGAAGACGCCACCGGCACCACCGAGGTCGTGCTGTGGAGCTCCGCCGAAGTGCCCGAGTTCGGCATGGGGCTGATTGACTACGCCTCGCCGGCCAACCTCGACCGCTGGCTGAAAGAGAAGGTGCTGCTGGCCCCCGCAGTCACCCAGTGCGCGATCCCGAAGGGCATCTTCGCCAAGGGTCAGGGCGCGATGCTGCGCATGATCGCCTACGGCCCCGAGCTGAACCTCGCCCATCCGCCGCGCCCGGCAGACGTGAAGATCGCCTGGGAACCCGAGTGGGCGGTGCGCGTGCGCACCAAGTCGACCGCGATGGCGATGCTCGGCCAGTCAATGGAAGCGGGCCGCCGGATGGGTGCGGCGCGTTCGGACGGCGCGCCGGCGCGCGCCGGCGCCGCAACGCGGCCCGACTGCCCGCCGCCGTCGGGCGGCGAAGGCACTGCGGCCGCCGTCGGCGGCGCGCTCGGTGGCGGCGTTGGCCGGGCGGTGGGCGGTGCGCTCGGCGGGCTGTTCGGCAAGAAGGACGAGAAGAAAGAGGTGCCGGCGGATTGCCCGCAGTAGGCCCGGGCCTTCTTGCGGCGGCCGGCGGCGCGGCTGCGCGCGATCCGCTGCCGCGTCGTCCGGAGCGCGCGCATGACGTCTGGGCCGCTGGCGGCGGCCGAGGCCGGGCCGTGAGCGCTAGAGCTGCGTGAATTTCCGCCACTCGTCGGAACCGAGCCTCGAACGACGCTCGCGTCACGCTCGGCCGGCTACAACGCTGACGTGATCGACCTAACCCGCACGCGAGGACCCATGAACCCCTTGCAACGCCGTCGCCTGTGCACGGCCCTGGCGCTGGCCATGCCCCTTCTTGCCGCCGGTGCGGCTCGCGCCCAGAGCCCGGCGCAGGTCGACCAGGGCCCCGGCGCGCAGCAACTGCGCGCCGTGCCGCGGCGCGCCGGCGAGCGCCTGGTGGTCACGATCTACGAGTTCCGCAGCGCGATGCCCGAGATCCAGGTCGGCGCCGCGCAGGAGATGTTCAAGACCGCGCTGGTGCGCTCGGGCGCCTTTACCGTGGCCGAGCGCCAGCGGCTGACCGAGGGCGTGATGCGCGAGCGCGCGCTGGCGCAGCAGGGCGTGTCCGCGGGCGGCGCCAGCGGCCAGGTGCAGGCAGCGCGCTACATCTTCGAGGTCGTGATCTCCGAGGCCAACGCCGGCGCCAACGAGAGCGCGCAGGGCTTCAACGTCGGTGGCATGCGCGTGCAGACCGCCAGCGCCGCCGACAGCATCGGCCTGGACGTGCGCATCGTCGATGCGCAGTCGGGCCTCGTGGTCGACGCGGTCAACGTGGTCAAGAAGGTCGAGGCGGCGCAGACCTCGGTCAGCGGCGTCGGCAACCTGCTCAATGCCATCCCCGGCGTGCGGCGCAACCTGCCGGTGCCGGTGGACGCGGAAACGCGCAGCAGCCGCAAGGAGAGCGTGGACCGCGCAGTGCGCGAGTGCATCCAGGTGGCCGTGGCCGAACTCGCGCGCCGCCTGAACGCCGAGTGACCGCGATGCGCGCTTGCGCGCTCGCGGCGCTGCTGGCGCTGCTGCTCGCGGCTGGCGCGCAGCCGGCGCGGGCGCAGCCGGCACCGTCGCAACCGTCGCAGCAGCCGGCGCCGCAGCACGGCCCGCCGCTGCACGCTCCTGCGGCTGGGCCGTACGGCTACGCAACGCCGCCGCGCTGGAGCGACCCGTTCGGCTGGGAACTGCCGCAGGTCGAAGGCTTCGACGTGCTGTACGTCGACGATGCGCCGCTGCTGTTGTCGCACTACGTGCCGGCCGGCGGGCCCTTGCAGCGGCACACCGGCCGGCCGGGTGCCTGGTACACGGCGGTGTTCCTGCCGATGGCGCCGCGCTGGCCGGTACAGGTGTGGCTGTCGCAGCGCGTGCGCACGCACGAGCTGCGCGTCACGGCTCTGGATGCGAGCCCGGTCGGCACCGCCGGCGTGGCCGTTGCGGTGCCGTTGACGGTCGCGCGCAGCGCCGGTCGAATCTCGCTCGCGAGTGCGCCGATGGCGCTGCCGGCCAGCAGTCAGGCCGACGGAGTGTTCCTGCTGATCGAGCTATGGAGCCTGGCCGGCGATCGGCCGGGGCCGATCTGGGTGCAGGCGCGCTCGCGCATCTTTCGCGACACCGAGCGCCGGCCGTGGTGGGACTCGCGCACCGAGCCTGACGGCCTGCCGCCGTCGGGCGCGCTTGCGCCCCACCCGCCCGCCAGTCCTCTCAACACGCCGCGCGGCTTTGGCGGCGTGATCGAACTGCCGATCATGCGCCGGGTGCACACGCCATGACCGCGACATCGCCTGCTGCGCGCCGGTTTGCGCTGGTTTTTGCCCTGATGGCGCTGCCGCTGGTCTCGGCAGCGCAGGCCATCAACATCCAGACCCCGCAACTGCCGCCGCGCGGCCAAGGCGGCGCGCAACCGGGATTCGGCAGCCAGCCGCAACCCGGCTACGGTGGACAGCAACCTGGCTCCGGTGGGCAGCCGCAGCCGGGCTTCGGTGGGCAGCCGCAACCTGGGTTCGGCGGGCAGCCGCAACCAGGATTCGGCGGGCAGCAGCAGCAACCAGGATTCGGCGGCCAGCCACAACCCGGATTCGGTGGGCAACCGCAACCTGGATTCGGTGGCCAGCAGCCCGGGTTGGCAGGCGGTGCAGCGCAGGCTCCGCAGGGCCCGGCATCGCCGCTGCAGCAACGGCGCGCGGGTGGCGGCGGCTTCCAGCAGCCCGGCTTCGGCCAGCCGCAGTACGGCCAGCCGACGCCGGGCGCGCAGCCGCAGCCTCAGGTGGCGATGGTCGCGCCGACGCCCAGCGCCGCGGGAGGCGCCTGCCGCGTTCAGCCGTCGCCGGATCGCACGTCGATGAGCCTGCTGGGCCCCGACGGCCAGCCGCGTCGCCACGTGCCGCTCGGCGACTTCCGCGTGCAACAGGTGGTGCACTCGCCCGATGGCCTGTGGGCGGTGGTGCTGACCAAGCTGCGCGGCGAGCCGCAATTCGCGGCGATGACGATGGATCTCACGCGCTGCGAGACGACCAACACCTTCGATCTGCCATCGGCCGGCGAGGACGTGCGCTTCGAGGCCGACGCCGCCGTCGTGCTGATGACCAAGGGCGAGCGGCGGCTGCGGCTGGCCAGCACGCGCGTGCGCTGAGACAGGGGCGAAGACGATGACGCTGCGATCGATGCTCGCCGCCGCGCTGCTGGGCGCGGCACTGGCTTTCGCCGCCGGTGCCGCGCTGGCGCAGGCATCGCGCTACCAGTACGCGCTGCCGCAGGGCTGGAGCAAGTCGGTCGAGGGCGACACCGAGGTGCTGGTACCGGGCGGCGAGCCGGCCGGCGCGGCGCAGGTGCTGATCCTCGCGCCCAAGCCGCTGGCGGGCGACTTCGACAGCCAGTTCGCGAGCGAGCGCGCGCAGCTCGAGCAGTTCTGGGGCCTGCGTGCGCCGGCGCCGGTGGCGCCGCAGCGCGGCCAGTCGGCGCAGGGTCCCTATGCCGCGTACTTCGCCAGCTACGACAGCGATGGCGGCGCGCGCTACATGAGCTTTCTCGCGCAGGCGAGCGGCGGGCAGTTCGCGCTGCTGGTGTTCGTGAGCGCGAGCCACGACGTCTTCAATCGCGTCGCGCCCCAGGCCACGCAAGTCTTCACCACGCTGCGGGTCGCGCGCTGAGCGCAGCTCTTGCGCCGGGCGCTTTTCGTCGCTCCTGATTGGCGACAAACCTCAGGAGCAGCACGCATCGAGACGAGTCGCCGTGCCTCGGTCGCCCCAGCGTAGGCTGGGGCCCAACCCGCGGCGCTCGGAATTGGGCCCCGGCCTACGCCGGGGCGACGACTTGCGGTTGCTGAGCGCTGTCGCCAATCCGGTCGTCGCCGGCGCCTGCATTCGCCCGTCGCGTGTGCCGCGGATCGGCCCGCGGCCCTGACATCGCGCGTCTGCAGAAAGCTGCCGTGGCGACCGCCGCGCACGCGTGAATGTCGGACAGCGCGCCGGCATGCACGCAAAGCGACGCTTGCGTCACGCCCGCATCTCTAAAAAGCCGGTCATCGAGGCAGTCCCGCCTTGTGTCCAACGAAGCACGACACCGAGAGGATTGGCATGAAGCCCTTCGTTCACACCACCGCCGCTGCGCTCGTGCTCGGCATGAGTCTGGCCAGCACCACCTACGCGCAACTGCTGCCGCCGCCCAAACCTGGCGACGAGCAGCCGCGCGCCGACGTCACCCGCCAGGCGAAGCCCGTCGCCCCGCGTCCGGGCGGCAGCGTGCTGCGCAGCGGTCCGGGCACGCAGACCGAAGACGACGTCTACGTCGGCCGCAAGCCGAAGAACCTCAACAGCACGCCTGCGCTGCGCCCGCTCACGCCGCAGGGACCGCTGGCCGCGCCCGCCACGGCTGCGCCGCTGGCCCGACCGGCACTGCCGGTCGCCGCGCCGGGCAGCACCGGACCCAAGCCGCGCCTGGGCAACAAGACGCGCGCCACCGGCGACGAGGACGAGATGGAAGACCTCGACATCCAGCGTCGCAAGGCGCAGGGGCTGCCCGAGACCAAAGGCGACGCCCCACGCAGGGAACAGCCCGGCGGCGAGCAGCCGCGCGGCGAGCGGCGGCAATAGGCGACATGGACACCGACGGCCTCGCCTGCCCCCTGCGGCCGTCCTGCGGGCGAGGTCGGGGCCGTTCACCACTGCATGCCACCCATGCGCCGCTTCGATCTGCTGCGCAGCAAGGCCAGGAGTCTCCTCATGCCTAGTCGTCACCGCAACGTACTGTCCACCGGGAGATCGAACGGCGCAGGCCGCTCGCTGGCCCGGCTGCTGGGTGCTGTCCTTGCCCTGTTCGCGACCGCGTTTGCCGCACCCGCAGTCGCTGGCTGCGGTGCCCAGGGCCAGCGACCGTGCACCGTGTCCGAACGCATCCCGAGCTGCGACCTGAATCTGGTCGAGGGCGGCGGCCAGTGCGTGCGGCCCCTGTGCGGGCGCGAGAACGAGCGCCCCTGCGGCACCGAGCGGCTGCTGTGGGACTTCCTCCTGCGCGGGCCAGTGCCGCAGCCGTGCGATGTCAACCTGAAGCTCGACATTCTTCGCGGGGTGTGCATCCGGCCGGCCGGTTGCGGCCTGAACGGTCAGCGCGCTTGCACCGTGGTCGAGCGCATTCCCAGTTGCGATGTCGATCTGACCGAGGTCTCCGGCCGCTGCGTGCGGCCGGCCTGCGGTCGTGCAGGCGAGCGGCCCTGCCAGGTGCCGGGTGAGCGCCTGGTCGTTGCCGCCACCGGTGGCTTTTGCGATGCGAACCTCGTGCTGGTCGGCGGCGCCTGCGTGCGACCGGGCGCCGCGCCGGCCCAGGCTCAGCCCCAACCTGGCCAGGTTCACGCCGCGGCACCGGTTGGCAGCGCGCCGCCGCCGCCACCGCCGCAAGGCGCCGTGCCACCGCCACCGCCCGGACGGTTCACGATGCCACCGCCTCCGGCGCCGGGCGGCGTTGCGCCACCGCCGCCGCCCGGGCGATTCACGATGCCGCAGCCTCCGGCGCAAGGCGGCGCCGCCCCACCGCCGCCGCCTGGGCGGTTTGCGATGCCGCCGCCTCCGGTGACGAGCGGCGCAACGCCACCGCCACCGCCGGTCGGCAGTGGCACCGCGCCCGCGAGCCCCGCCACGCTTTCCGCGCTCTGGAGGCTCAACGGCAACGGCCATCCCGGCGACGTGA